>DTSY01000036.1:1357-3220 GCA_012965075.1 Gammaproteobacteria bacterium
AATTCTTACCATTCAGAGAATTACAAATATGTATCTAAGCTTTTTCCAAGATTTCTTTATGTTGATAGGATTGCTGTACAAGAAAATTTTAGGAGAAAAGGCATAGCTGAAAAAATTTACTCCAAAGTTATTTCTACAGGAAAAGATAATAATTTGGATATACTTTGTGAAGTAAATACCAGACCTTCAAATGAACCTTCTTTAGTCTTTCATGAGAAAATGGGCTTTGAAGAAGTGGGAACTAATGATTTTGAAAAGAATAGTGTTGTTTATCTAAGAAGACCTTACACCAAAGAATGAAATCTAAATTAAAAGAAATATTTACAGTTGACCCCTATCAAGAAATGAATTCAGACAGTCCTGGTGAAGTTTGTAACTTACTAAAAGGAGAATGGATACAAGGTACAGGGTTCAGAGAAGATATACCAGACCCTTTAAATGGAGAACCTTTCCTTAAGGTCCCAGATACAACTGAATATTCAGAATTTATAAACAGCCTAGATTCATGCCCCAAAAGTGGTATGCACAATCCGTTAAAAAACGTTGAAAGATATCTAATGTTAGGAGAGGTTTGTGCAAAATCAGCAGAATTATTAAGAGAAGATGAAATCGAAAAATATTTCTGTAAATTAATCCAAAGAGTAATGCCAAAAAGTGACTCTCAATGCTTGGGTGAGGTCACAGTAACAAGAGTTTTCTTAGAGAACTTTTCTGGTGACAACGTACGTTTTTTAGCCCGAAGCTTCTCCAATCCGGGCAATCACCTTGGACAAGAATCCTCTGGCTACAGATGGCCTTTTGGCTCTTCATGCATAATTGCTCCATTTAACTTCCCTCTAGAAATTCCTGTTCTTCAAGTTTTGGGTGCTCTTTTCATGGGAAACAGGCCTTTAGTAAAAGTAGACTCTAAGGTCAGTGTTGTATTTGAACAATTCTTAAGGCTTTTGATTCATTGTGGTTTACCTCCTAGCGATCTTGATTTTATTAATTGCAGAGGCCAAGTAATGGGAGAATTGATAAAAGAAAGCAAAGATAAAATTAGACTGCTGCAATTCACTGGGTCAAAAGAAGTAGCTGAAAAGTTGGCTGTTGTTTTAAGAGGTAAAATAAAGATTGAGGATGCCGGTTTCGATTGGAAAATCATTGGTCCAGATTATGATCCCAAGTGGTCAGAGCACGTAGCTTGGCAATGCGATGAAGATGCATATAACGCATCAGGGCAAAAATGTTCAGCTCAAAGTATTTTATTTATGCATAAAAACTGGGAGCAGGATCTTGTTCCAAGATTGATTGATTTAGCTTCCAAACGAAAGCTAAAAGACCTGGATATTGGCCCAGTACTTACTTGGACTAACCCACAAATGAGAGAGCACATAGATTCTTTACTTAAGATTTCAGGGTCAAAGTTATTGTTAGGTGGAAAAGAGCTAACTAATCATTCGATTCCCTCTGTGTATGGTTCGCTTGAACCAACAGCCTTACAAGTACCCATAGGAGCTTTTCTGACTGACGACTTTAAGAAAATCACCAAAGAAGTATTTGGTCCCTTTCAAGTAGTGGTTGTCTACACAGATAAAGAGATTGGCTTAGTAAAAGATGTTCTTGAGAAGATCACTCAAAATCTAACTGCAGCTATTGTAAGTAATGACGCTTTCTTCCAACAAGATTTATTGGCAAATACGGTGAATGGAACTACTTACACCGGAATGAAGGCCAGAACCACTGGTGCACCTCAAAACCACTGGTTTGGACCATCAGGTGATCCAAGGTCTGCTGGAATTGGGACTCCTGAAGCCATAATAAACACTTGGAGTTCTCATAGAGAAATCATAAAAGATGTTGGACCTTAATCTTTTTAAAAAT
>DTSY01000037.1:0-9256 GCA_012965075.1 Gammaproteobacteria bacterium
CCTCAAATTAATGAAGGAAATGCTGTAAAAATGTATATAAACCAGGAGGTTTCAAGTATCTTTGGGCCCTTGGGAGAGATGTCAACTGATCTAATAACGAATAAAAGAAACATAAAAACCACTGTCTTGGTTGAAGACGGGGAAACCATAGTTCTTGGTGGTCTCATAGATGATGATGTTCAGGAATCAGTTAAGAAAGTTCCTTTTTTAGGTGATATACCGCTTTTAGGAAGACTTTTTAAAACCACTTCAATAACTAGAACAAAAAGGAACTTAATGGTTTTTTTAAGACCAACTATCGTTAGAAATTCCGAAGACGTTAGGGCAATAAGTAACAGGAAATATAATTATTTTCAAGCCATTGAAAATGATCTGATAAACAGCGGTAAGATGGTTCCTGACATAACTATAGTTAAAGATCTTCTTGAATCAGAAGAATTGCAGTAAAAATACAATGTCTATTAAAGACTTATCGGCTACAGAAGATCAATCAGTCCAACTTCCTTATAGATTTGCTCGCGAAAAAAAAGTTCTTGTTGAAGAAAAAGGAGACAAATTAGAAATAAAAACAATAACTTCAGTTTCTTTAGAAGTCCTATCTGAATTAAGAAGTTATCTTAATAAACCGTTAGAAATAGTTTGGTTAGATCCAGAACAATTTGAGAGAGAGCTATCCGATGCTTATACTAATTCAAGTACTTCTTCTTCAGACTTAGTTGAAGGAATAGATGATAATTATGATTTATCAGCTTTAGCAGAAAACCTACCTAAGACATCTGATCTATTAGATTCCGACAACGATGCTCCCGTAATAAAGTTGATCAATGCAATTCTTTCTGAAGCTATAAAATCTAATGCTTCCGATATCCATATTGAACCATATGAAGATTATGTTTCCGTAAGATTTCGAGTAGATGGAATATTATCTGAAGTCTTAAGGCCAACAGAGAGAATAGCTCCCATGTTAAGTGCTCGTATCAAAGTTATGTCTAATCTAGACATAGCTGAAAAAAGGGTACCGCAAGATGGACGAATGTCTCTTAAATTAGGAGAAAAATGGATAGATATTAGAGTATCTACTTTACCTTCTAGCCATGGTGAAAAAGTTGTATTAAGAATATTAGATAAGGCTGAAACGCAATTACAACTAGAACAACTTGGGATGGACTCAAGATCCTTAAAGCAATTTGAATCAAGTTTAAAAAACCCTAATGGCATTATCTTAGTCACAGGACCAACTGGTTCAGGAAAAACCACCACACTCTATGCAGGATTAAATATCTTAAATGATAAAACTAAAAATATCCTTACAGTTGAAGACCCGATTGAATATGCCATAGAGGGAGTTACTCAAACTCAAGTGAATACAAAGGTAGGAATGACTTTTGCTAAAGGTCTGAGAGCAATTCTTAGGCAAGATCCTGACATTATTATGTTAGGAGAGATAAGGGATTTAGAAACAGCTGAAATAGCAATTCAAGCATCCCTAACCGGTCATTTAGTTCTATCAACAGTACACACTAATGATTCTGTGGCTGCAATTACCCGAATGATTGATATCGGAATTGAATCTTATTTATTGGCTTCTACGTTGAAAGCAGTATTGGCACAAAGATTAGTAAGAAAGCTATGCTCCTCTTGTAAAGAACCTCTTTCTTTAGATTCAAACATAGGCACATTGAATAAAGGAACTAATGTGTTTAAGGCAAAGGGTTGCGATAACTGTAAAAATACAGGTTATAAAGGAAGAGTAGGAATTTTTGAACTATTTTTAATAACAGATAAAATAAAAGAAGCCATAAACACCAGAGAAACAGAAAATAGATTATCTGACTTAGCCTTTTCAAACGAAAACAAGTTATCTCATTCTGGATATGATCTAGTGCTTAGGGGAGTAACCTCCTTAGAAGAAATTTTAAGGGTAACTAGTGAGAAATAAAAATGGCTGCTTTTGATTACGAAGCAATAAATCTTGACGGTAAAAAAGAGAAGGGAATAATTGCGTCAGACAGCCTTGAAACAGCAAGAAGAGAGTTAAGAAATAGAAGGTTAGCTCCTGTAAGAGTATCAGAAGTAAACTCTAAAAATAAACTGTTTCGTATTTTTGAAAGAAAAATAAGTCTAAAAAACTTAGTAATCTTTACTAGACAACTTTCAGCCCTTACAAGTGGCGGTGTTTCTTTAGATAGAGCCCTAAGAGTTATTGGCGAACAAAGCACTAATACTCAAGTCAAAGAGCACTCTCTGACTTTGGCTTCAAGAATAGAGGAAGGTTTTAGTTTTACTGAAGCCTTGAAAGAATTCCCTCAAAGCTTTGATCGCTTATATATTTCTTTGGTTTCAGCTGGAGAAAGAGCTGGAGATATGTCAGGAATACTGGAAAAAACAGCTTCTTATCTTGAGAGAAGATCTAAAATTCAGCAGGATATTACAGGGGCTTTGATTTATCCGGCAGTACTTATTTGCCTAGCTTTTATTATTGTTGGTTTGATGTTAATTTTTGTAGTACCAAGTGTGGTGAGCCAATTTGAACATCTAAATCAGGACCTCCCTTTATTGACTAGATTACTCATTGGATTATCAGAGTTTATTTCAGGACCGGCTATTTGGTTAATAACAATCCTAATCTTTTCTTCTATCCTACTATTTAAGCTATTTGGATCAAAAAAAGTATATTCAATTATTGATAGATACTTAATCAAAGTTCCTGTTTTGAAGGGGTTCTTAATCAATGCCAACCTGGCAAGATTTACCAGTTCCTTAAGTATTCTTAGAAATAATGATATTCCTATAGTCCAAGCTATAGAAATATCGACAGCAACAGTTTCAAACAGCTATTTACGAAAAAATCTTGAAGAATCACTTATTAAAGTTACCGAGGGAGACTCATTAGCTAATTCATTAAGTAATGTAGTTGAAGTACCCCCATTAGTTACTCAGCTAGTTGATAGTGGAGAAAGGAGCGGGGAACTAGAATCTATGCTTTCAAAAGCTGCAGAGTTTCTGGACTTAGAGTTTCAACAATCAACTAAAATAGCTATGAATCTTCTTGAGCCAATGGTCGTAATAATTATGGGCGGTATTGTGGCTGGCATAGTCATTGCTGTTCTTTTACCTTTAATTCAAATGAATAATCTTTCTTTAATAGGATAAATCTTATGAAAAACAAAAAAAATAAAAATACTAAAGTTAAGCAATCCGGTTTTAGCCTTATAGAAATTTTAGTTGTCCTTTTAATTATTGGACTGCTTTCTACATTAGTTGCAGTTAATGTGCTGCCAAGCCAAGACAGGGCTAGATTTGAAAAAGCAAAAGCAGATATAGCTATTATGGGTAATGCATTAGAAATGTATCGGTTAGAAAGATTTAACTATCCTAACAGTGAACTAGGGCTGAAAGCTTTACTCAGATCTGAAGAAGACAATTATCAAAATAACTTAAATACAAGAGGGTACATAAAAAATCTACCTAAAGATCCATGGGGTAATGAATATCAATACATTATTCCTGGTGAAAATGGAGAATATGATCTCTTTTCTATGGGAGCTGATGGTGATGTAGGCGGTGAAGGATTAAACGCAGATATTGGAAATTGGAATCCTGAAATTGAATAAATTAAACAGTACAGGTTTTACTTTGATTGAGGTGCTCGTTGCTCTGGCAATACTTGGTTTTGTTTTATCATCAGCATTAAAAATATTTTCTTCTAATGCCTTGGTAGTTGCTACTTTAGAACAGAAAACTATGGCTAGTTTTGTTGCTGAAAATATCTTAGTACAGACTTTCTCATTCAATGATGAGCTTAATTATGCAACTGGGACTCAATCACAAGGAGGATTTCTTTATCAATGGGAAAGAAATGTGCTCTTTGAACAGGATGGAAAATCTGCACAAATTAATATAGCAATTTCTTCAAATGGAATTGAAGATATTTATCAATTAACAAGCTATAAGGTTTTGCAGTGATCAGTAAAGGCTTTACTTTAATAGAAGTCTTGGTAGCTCTGTCTATAGTAGCCGTTATAGGAGTGATGTCATTTACAGGGCTGTCGACAAGTGTAAAGTTTAATGATTTAACGCTTTCTAGAATGGATATGTCAGCTAAATTAACACTAGCAGATGAAACTTTAAAAAGAGATTTTTTGCATGCCTTAAACCGGTTGCCAAGGGATGTCAGGGGAGAATTTTATAAGCATTCTTTTTATGGACTTAATCCTAGGTTAGAAGGGAACGTGCTTGCATTTACTGTGCAAACTGGGACAAGTTTTTCTAACTTAAATGGAAGCCTAAGATATATAGAGTATGTATTTGAGGATAATTCCTTAAAGAGAGTTGAATCACAATATGCAGATCGGACAGAAGATACGGAGAAGAAAACTACAGTTTTATTAGAGAATATTAAAAATATTTCTTTAAAGTTTGCTGAAGGAGATCAATGGGTAGATGAATGGCCGTTAACGGATTGGATCTCCAATAATGGCTTACCAAAAGTAGCTGAAATTTCATTTGAGCTTGAAGGGTTTGGGCAAATTACTCGATTGTATATGCTGCCATCAGGTGAGGTTTTATGAATAAAAAAGAGGGGGGAGCAGCCTTAGTTCTAGTTCTTTTAGTGGTTGCTATTGTAACTGTTTTAGGAATTACGTCTGTTGACAGAATCCACTACAGTATTAAGGAATCTTCTGATATTTCTTTTAAACAACAATCCTTATGGTATGCACTTGGCCTTGAATCTAAGGCATCTAGTTTCATACAAGAAATGAACCGCGAAAGAAATTTATCATCTATGATGATTTCTGATGAGGAAATTCCAACAATATTAGTTGAAATTGAAGGAGGGCAGATAGAGGGGTCTATAAAAGATTTAACTACATGTTTTAATTTAAATGGGTTGGTATATGTTTCAGGTGATAATCAATTGATAGTAAACCAAGCCGGAATAGATCGATTCAGAAATTTATTAAGAGTCCTTAGGGTAGAAGACTTAAGGCAAGACAAGCTAATTTATAGTCTCGTTGACTGGATTGATTCTAATGATTTTACAGAAGATGTTAGTGGAGCTGAAGATGATTTCTATACTAGACTGGAGTCCCCCTATCAAAGTGCTAATCAATCTATTTTTCATGTTAATGAATTAATTAATATTAAAAATTATGATGCTGAAACTTTAGACTTACTCTTACCTTACATATGTGCCTTACCTCAAACTGGATCTAATTTTATTAATGTAAACGCTATTAAGAAAAGCCAACCAGAGATTTTGGTTATGCTCTTCGGAGAAAGTCTATCTTTAGTTTCTGCTGCTAATATACTTTCAGATAGACCTTTATCAGGTTTCGCAGATAGAGAAGAATTTCTTTCACATCCTGAACTCTCTAACATAAGTTTATCTAACTCAGCTATTAACAGTATCAAATTCAACTCAGACTTTTATCAGTTAACTGTAAAAGTAAAGAATTTTGAATATCCGTTTGTGCTTAACTCATATCTTCAGGTTTTAGATTCAGGTAGGGTTAGAGTAGTTAAAAGAAGTCAAGGAGTCTTTTGATGGATAAGCTTACTTTTCTTTTTAATCACCTAACCAAGACCTACTTTTGGTTGATTACTAATGAGTCTGGACTGGTGGTTGAAAGAGGACAAACAAAGAAATTTCCAGATATTGCTAATAAGAAAGTTCGCTTAGTAGAGGGTTTCATCTTTTCTCCTTTGTTTTCTAATAAAAGGCTTGAAGTACCTCCAGCTACAAAATCTCAGATTTTAGAATCTATTCCTTATTTATTAGAAGATAATATTTTAAGATCAATAGAAGACTATCACTTTGTTTCTTCCAATAGAAATGAACAAGGTGAAGTGAGTATTTCACTAGTTCCAAAAACTATCATGGACCAAGAAGTTAATGTCTTTAATGAGTCAGCTATTAACGTAAATTCACTAAGCCTACTTGACGTAAGTTTTAAAGTTGATACTTCGGAAGGCTTTTTAATTATTTTTAATGAGTTATCAATATTAAGTTTTGGTTCGGAATGGGGCTGGTGTTCTGAAACAGAGACAGTATTAAGTATTCTGAAGAAAAGCCTAGAGGATTTTAATTGCTCCTCGTTAAAGGTTTTTCAAAGTACGGAAACAGAAGAAATTAACTGGGATAAATATATTCAAAGTGATGTGATTATCGATTATGTGGAAGGAGAACTAGATTTCTTAGAAAAAGCTCTTCCTCATTTAAAACAGAATTTAAATATATTACAAAATCAATACGCTCCCCGAGTAGATTGGATAGAAAATATTTACAAATGGAAATATGCTTTAGTAGCTATCTCCTTGGTGATCGGGCTTTATTTTACTCAGACTATTCTAGATATATATCAAAACAACTCTTCAGCATCAGAGCTTTTAAAGAAATCTGAGTCTCTTTATTACTCTTCATTTCCAGAAGAATCTAAGGAAGAAGATATTAGTAAACAATTGAAAAGAAAGCTCAGAAATGTAGATTTTTCAGAAAGTGAACCTTTCTTGATAACGGTCCAAAATTTAACTCAAGTTATTTTTAATAATGAAAGAGTCTCACTTTTTTCAATAAATTATGATCTTGGTCGTAATCAATTCTTAGTAGAGATACAGTGCTCACAATTTGAAGATCTTGAGGCAGTTAAATCGACTTTCATTCAAGGAGGTTATTCAGTAGATGTTGGCTCATCAAAAAGAGTAGGTAATTCTATATTAAGCGAGATTCTTATAAAAAAATCATGAAGAAAATTTTTAATACTCTAACAAGAAGGGAACAACAGTTAGTAGTTCTAGGGGTAGCTTTAGCCTCAATGTTTTTGTTATTTTTTATAAATTCCTCGCTTCAAGACAAAAAAGAAAAATCTTTCTTAAGCTATAACCAAAATCAAAAATTATTTCTAGACGTACAGAAATCTCTGAGTTTGAAGTCTCAATACCAGAGTGAAAACAAAACAGATTCTAGTAATTTGAGCTCTACTGTTAGCTCTTTAGCTAGAAGTTTTAATTTGACTATAGATAAAATCCAGCCCACTGAAGAGGGTGAAATAATGGTCTCTATTAATCAAACAGAGTTTGTTGGGCTATACGAATGGCTTAGGGAACTTGAGCTAAAAAAAGGCATTGTAGTAAGCAAAGCATCCGTAAGAATAAATACATCTAGAGGTTCTGTTTCAGGAGTAAGGGCACAGTTAGTCTTAAAAATTCTGTAAATGAAGATTAGAATTACCATACTAATTTTTATTACATTCTTTCTTTTACTTGTTTTAAGTTTTCCAATGAGAGGCCTTGTAAGTCTCCTTGATGATAAAAATAAAATTAGTACAACTTCAATAGAAGGGTTTTGGTGGAAAAGTCAGCTTAATGAAGTTGTAATAGATGGAAGGCTTATTGGAAATATAGATCTTATTTTCTCTCCTTTTTCTTTATTCAAAGGTAAATTTCAATTTTATATTTCTTTATCTGGACCAGAATTGAAATTTAATGGTAATTTGGGGGTAACTTTTTTACGCGAAAATTTTATACAAGATTTAACTCTAAGTGCCAACCCTCAGGTAAAGATCCAATCAGGAAAACCTATTTCTCAAAATATTTCTAACATAGAAGCATATATTGCTTATTTTTCTTTTAATACAAAAGGATGCGTTAGGGCTAAGGGTGAGGGCACTGGACAGATAATTGATATGTTTGGATTATTCTCGAGAAATTTAGACATAGCCATTAATATGAAGTGCACGAAAGGTCAACTAGAATTAATTTTTGAATCAACGCCATCTGGTGTTTTAGAAGGAGAGGTCTTAATCAATAATGATTTTGAATATGTACTTGAAGCAAGATCACAAAGATTAAGTAATAAAATTAAAGAGATTAGCCAGTTAAATTTTCAAAAAGAACCTTCGCTGAAGATTTCTGGTAGGCTAGATCAATTATTGAATAGTTTTTGATTGTATGTGTGGTAGGTTTGCTATTAGAAATCCTGAGCCGGTTAAAAGACAATTTCAAATAGAAACTTTAGAGCCACAGTACAATATTTGCCCCGGCACTAAAATCCTTGCTGTTACTGACCATGCACAGTTTATAAAATGGGGCTTTACACCTTATTGGGCAAAAGAACCTTTTAATTTGATTAATGCTAGAGGCGAGTCTCTCTGGAAGAAACCATCATTTCGTAATTCGAGTAGATGTCTCATTCCAGCTGATGGGTGGTATGAATGGAAACAAGAAGAAGGCCAAAAAATTCCATACTTTCATTATCTGGGGGAAAGTAACTTTTGTTTCGCAGGTATCTACGGCGGTTATAGAGGGGAAATGGGATGCGCAATAGTAACCCTCGAGGCGACTGTTGATTTACAATCAATACATTCAAGAATGCCTGCAATACTTGATAAAACTGCTTATGATCAATGGATAAAGGGAGATGAAAATGATGTTTATGATCTTTCTATCTCAGAGAAGATTGAATTCCATGAGGTTTCTACAATAGTTAATAATCCTTCAAATAATGTTAAAGATTGTTGTTTGCCACTAATTAGTGGCTAAATAAGCATTAACAGCCTTCTTCCCTTCAGTTACATATCTTGGGCTTATGCAATTCTCTTCATTAAAACTAATAGCTAGTGTAGATAAACACAATTGAGAAGCTATATAAACTCTATCTACCGATATTTTAATATTTTTCTTGGAAAGAATTTCAAAAACTGTGGTGGCCAAGAATCTTTTATTTTGTAGACTTGTACCTTTGTAAGTTGGAAAGCAGTCTAGATAAAAGAAAAGGGTTGCACAAGCTTTGTTTTGGTTAAGGTAGATGCTTACAAGATCGATAAATAAATTGAAGTACCATTCCACTTCTTTAATTACTGCAGTCTCAGTATTCTTTCTATATAAGCTATTAAAGTTTTCCATATGCCTCTCAGATAGACCATGAAAAAGAGCTTCGTTACTCGGAAAAAGCTTATATAGAGAGGGTCTTTTCATGTTAGCAACCCTTGAAACCTCTTGAATACTTATGGCGTGAACACCATCGTTTAAAAGAATTTTTTCTACAGTATCCAGAATCTTTTCATACCTTTCTAAACTTCTTTTTTGTTTTGGTTTATTTGGAATTAGTTGTTCAATATTCATCACAGAAAAATCTTTCTAAAAACTGTAGACTTAATTTTACAAATCTAAAAAAAACTATGAAAACTTTAATACAAAGCTTAATACTTTTCTTTGCATTTATTTTTCTTTCAGCTTCTAGCAGTATAGATGAAAA
>DTSY01000037.1:9356-12564 GCA_012965075.1 Gammaproteobacteria bacterium
TAAATACAATCGTTATTTATTACCCTTTAATCATCGTGGTGGGGTTCAGCTAGCCCATGAAGATGTTGAAAGCCTTCCTCTTAAAACCCTTGAGGATTACCGATTCTGGCTTGAACGTCTCAAAAATTTAGATAAAAGAATTGAACAAACAATTTTGTTAGCAAAATTAGGTTTAACAAAAAACTATAAGGCTCCCAGAATATTAATGGAAAGGGTCCATAGACAGATTAAGATCCAAAGTAAAAATGACATAGAAAACAATCCTTACTATCAGGTTTTTAAAGAACTACCTTCATCTATTTCTCTGAAGGATCAATCAGTATTAAGAAAGGAAGCAAGACAAACTATAAAAGAAGTAATAATTCCTTCTTACGTTTTGCTCGAAGAGTTTTTCCGAAAAGAATACTTACCTCAAACTAGACTAACTGTTGGTTTATATGACTCTCCTAAAGGCAGAGAACTTTATAGATACCTGGCTAAATCCTTCACCACAACAGACTTGACTCCAGAAGAAATACACAATATTGGATTAAAAGAAGTGTCTAGAATTCTTAAAGAAATGAAAGAGGTAATGAGAGAAGTAAATTTCCAGGGCACCTATAAAGAGTTTTTAAAATATTTGAGAGAAGATAAAAGATTTTATTACGATAACCCGGAAGAATTATTTGAAGGATACTTAGCTGTTTCAAAAAGAATAGACCCTGAATTAGTATCATTGTTTGGAAAGTTACCTAGAACACCTTACGGATTAAGACCTATTCCAATTGAGTCTGCACCAGATACAACCACTGCTTATTACATGCCGCCAGCTCCAGGCGGCTTAAGGCCTGGATATTATTATGTAAATCTTTATAAACCTGAAACAAGGCCTAAATTTGAGATGGAGGTTTTATCTGTTCATGAGGCAGTTCCAGGCCACCATCTACAGATTTCTCTTGCACTTGAAAAAGAAGATATGCCAATGTTCAGGAGAGTAAGTCCATACACTGCGTTTGTAGAAGGATGGGGCTTATACAGTGAAAGTTTGGGTTATGAATTGGGTCTTTATAAAGACCCTTATTCAAAGTTTGGTCAGTTGACCTATGACATGTGGAGAGCAGTTCGTTTAGTAGTAGATACTGGTATGCATTATTTTGAATGGGAACGCCAAGAGGCCATTGATTATTTTCTTGAAAATGCAGGCAAGTCTGAATTGGATATCATTAATGAAATAGACAGGTACATTGTCATGCCAGGACAAGCTCTTGCTTATAAGATAGGACAGATGAAATTTCTGGCACTTAAAAGAAAAGCACAAGAGGAACTGGCAGATGAATTTGACGTGAGAAAATTTCATGATGTAGTCTTGGGAGAAGGAGCTCTTCCTCTAAATGAATTAGATGCTTTAGTTGAAGCCTATATACAATTAGAGAGAGAAAGAAATTAACTACAGATCTAACCTTGCCATAATGGGTGGAGTGGCTTTGCTTGTTATAGGTAATTCACCTGCAACTCTCTTACCTTTTATTGTAGGAACTCTTGAAGATGGCTTTAATTTAAATAAACAGGCTACTGGTTCGGTTGTCTCAACAGAGTTAATTGTTATGTCTTTAAGTGCCATTTTTTTTGGTTTGATATTAACCAATCACTCTTTCCCTAATTTATAACCTTATTTAATGGCTTCAACGTGCCTGTCTTTATTTTGTATCTTTTTAACTAAAAACCAGTTGGATAAGTAGTTGTTAGCTATTTATTAGAAAATTGAATGACTATAATAAACTTATGAAACAAGAAAATACCTTTAACTTAGATAATTTTTGGATACCTTTTACAGGTAATAAGGCGTTTAAAGCTGAGCCTAGACTGCTTGTTGAAGCTGATGGCATGTATTACACATCAGATGACGATAAAAAAATTCTTGATGGCATAGCTGGAATGTGGTGTTGTAATGCCGGTCATTGTCATCCTCACATTGTTAAGGCAGTGCAAGATCAAATTGCCACTATGGATTATGCTACGGCTTTTAATATGTCTCATCCAAAGGCTTTTGAATTAGCAGAAAAAATTTCGCAATTAACACCGGAAGGTCTGGACAGGATATTTTTTGGTAATTCAGGATCTGAAGCTGTAGACACTGCTTTGAAAGTTGCAGTTGCTTATCATGTGAGTCGAGGAGAAGGTCAGAGGAGTAGGTTCATCAGTAGAGAGAAGGGATATCACGGTGTTAATGTAGGCGGAACCTCAGTAGGAGGCATTCCTACTAACAGAAAATCTTTTGGTGCACTGCTATCTGGCACTGACCATCTACCGCATACATGGGATCCAAAGGAAATGTCGTTCTCTAAAGGACAACCAACTTGGGGTCTACATTTAGCTGAAGAATTAGAATCTATACTAACCCTACAAGATGCATCCACGATAGCAGGGGTCATCATTGAACCAGTAATTGGCTCTGGTGGTGTCATAGTTCCCCCAGAAGGGTACTTGGAACGCATAAGAGAAATATGTGACAAACATGGTATTTTGCTTATCTTTGATGAAGTTATAACTGGTTTTGGTAGATTGGGTAACTCTTTCGCTGCAAATAGATTTAATGTTTGTCCAGATATTATAACTATGGCTAAAGGTTTAACTGGTGCTGCAATACCTATGAGTGCCACAGCTTTTAAAACTGAAATTTATGATGAAATTGTAAACAGTTCTGATTCCGTTATAGAACTTTTCCACGGATATACTTATTCAGGTCATCCAGTGGCAGCTGCTGCTGGACTGGCAACTCTAGAGGTTTATGAGAATGAAAATCTATTTAATCGTGCACTAATAATGGAGCCAATATTTGAAGAAAATTTACATAGCTTAAAAGGAGAAAAATTTATTATAGATATTAGAAATTTAGGTCTTATGGGGGCAATTCACTTTGGATCAGAAGACAACAGATCTGCCGTTGAAGTTGCATCTAAGGTATTTAAATACTGTTATGAAAATGACGTTTTAGTTAGGTTCTCAGGAGAATTTATAGTTCTTTCTCCTGCACTGATTGTAGAAGAAGAACAGATAAAATTAATAATTGAAACAATAAGACAGGGCATCCATAGCTTAAACTAACCAAACATGTCAATTTCAGTAGATTGGTTTGAAGAAACTATAAAAGAGACACCTGAATCTAAATCTGTCGACTTAGATGGTATAAGAATTCACTACCTAGTGTGGGGAGATACAAGCAAGCCAG
>DTSY01000038.1 GCA_012965075.1 Gammaproteobacteria bacterium
TTTAATTGTTTTGATTTAGTGGAGCATCTTTCAACTGCGTTTACTCTTGAACCAGGTGACTTAGTTTTAACAGGGACTCCAGGAGGCGTAGGCGTGGTTGCAGGAAAATTCTTAAAAAAGGGAGATGTTATTAAAATATCAATAGCTGAATTAGGGTACATAGAAAATAAAGTTATTGATGAACCTGATTCAACTGTAGTGCTTTAATAAAAAGACAAATTCAAAAGGGTATTCTTTCCTTTATTTAACTAAGGTAAACTGGTTTTTCAACATACAGGAGGAGAGATGTTCAATTTAACTGGGAAAAGTGCCATCATCACGGGTTCTTCTAAAGGGATAGGTAAATCCATTGCCATGCAGATGGCTTTACAAGGAGCTAAGGTAGTAGTTTCAAGTCGTAAGGTGGATGTTTGTGAAGAAACAGCCAAAGAAATAAACGCTGCCTGTGAAGGTCAAGATGGAGAAGCTATAGTTATTCCTTGTAATATTTCAGACAAGGCAGCTATGCAAATGCTTGTGGACGAAACTAGGAATCAATTTGGCAAGGTTGATATTTTAGTCTGTAACGCTGCAACTAATCCTTTCTTTGGTTCTCTTTTGGATATACCAGAAGAGGCTTTTGACAAGGTCATGAATAACAATATCAAAAGTAATCATTTGCTTTGTAATATGGTACTTCCAGAAATGATAGAGAGGAAAGATGGAAATATTATTATAGTATCTTCGGTCGGTGGATTAAGAGGCAGTGCGGTACTCGGAGCTTATGATATATCTAAGGCAGCAGACATAATGTTAGTGAAAAACCTTGCCATAGAGTTTGGTCCTCACAATGTAAGAACTAATGCGATAGCGCCTGGGTTATTTAGAACAGATTTTGCAAAAGCCCTTTGGGAAAATCCAGACATTCTTAAGCAATCAACGGCTTCTTGCCCTTTAAAAAGAATTGGGGAGCCTGATGAGATAGGTGGGGCGGCTGTATTTCTAGCTTCCAGTGCTGGAAGTTTTGTTAATGGACACACTTTAGTAATTGATGGTGGGTCAACATCTTAGGAGATAAAAATGAGTGAAGCAGTATTGTTTGAAAAAAGAGAAGGAGTGGCCACAGTCACCCTTAATCGACCGGATCGTTTGAATGCAGTAAATGATGAAATAAGAGCAGGCTTGAGAGAAAAATTAGATGACGCTTGTAAAGATGATGAAGTTAAAGTCATTATCATAACTGGAGCAGGCAGAGGTTTCTGTGCAGGAGCGGATATGGATGGTTTAGCAGCTACCAGTGAAGGTAAATCTCAAGGAGACCAAGTAGAAGCAGAAGAAAGGAACTATGCAGCTAATAACGTAAAGGGCTTTGATGGAGGCTTCAGCTACTTTCCTACCTTGCCCAAACCGATAATTGCAGCTATAAATGGTCCTGCTGCTGGAGTGGGTTTTATTATGGCACTTTACTGCGATATTAGGTTTGCAAAGGAAGGTGCAGTTTTTTCTAGTGCATTTTCTAAAAGAGGGTTAATAGCTGAGTGGGGAGTTGGTTGGATTTTACCAAGATTGGTGGGCATTGCCCGAGCTAATGACATTCTTTTTTCATCTAGGAAATTCACTGCTGACGAAGCAGAGTCCATGGGAATAGTTAATAAAACTTTTCCTGAAGAAGAGTTTGAATCAGCCGTGTTTGATTACGCTAAAGAGTTAGCTACGTTGGTTTCACCGAGATCAGTAAGAGTGATGAAAGAACAAATATACAATGCGCAAGCTGAGAGTATTGAAGAAAATCTGAAGAGCTCAATGCAAGCAATGGTAGATAGTTTTGATACTGAAGATTTTAAAGAGGGTGTAGCGCACTTTATTGAAAAAAGGGAGCCTAATTTTACAGGGAAGTAAAGATGCATGTAGATGAATTTACCAAGCAAGAAGGAAGGGAAACGTTAGCAACAGAACTGTCCAAGGAGGGCATGTTTGAATTACAAAAAAAGACTATTCGAGGTAACGAATACAATGTCTTTGTAAATGTACCCCAAAATCTTTATGAATATTTTCAATTTGCTTTAATTCATGGCGAATGGGAGTTTCTAGCTTATGAAGATGAGTCTTATAAGTACCAGGAAGTTCTTAATAATGCAGCTGGTTTAGCCCATGTCCTGATAGATCAATATCGGCTAAAAAAAGGCGATGCCGTTGCTTTTTCAATGAGAAATTATCCTGAGTGGATTTATAGCTACATGGCTGTCACCTCTATAGGATGCGTCGCAGTTCCACTTAATTCATGGTGGCAAGGCGAAGAACTTGATTATGGAATCACGCACAGTGAAGCTAAAGTATTTATAGGTGACGATGAAAGATTACAAAGATTAGAAGGTTTGGTAGAAGATGTACCAAGGATATCAGTTCGTTGCGATGCAAATGTCTTTACTAATACTGTTGCACTTGAAGAGTTAGTACTACCAAAAGAAGCTTTCCCCCAAGTGGAAATAGATCCAGAAGACGATGCGAGCATTATGTACACATCGGGAAGCACAGGTTACCCAAAGGGAGTTGTCACAACCCACCGCTCCATCATTAATACCCCTGTTGCTTGGGCCTTTTTAGCTACAATGGCTTCTCAATTAGAATCAGAAAGTGGAGAAACCTTTGTTCAAGCAGATTCTCCCTGTACTTTAGCAGCAGTTCCGTTATTCCATGTAACTGGATCTCATTCTAACTTTCTGCTTTCTTTGATCTCTGCTACTCGTATTGTTCTGATGTACAAATGGGACCCCCTAAAGGCAATTGAACTGATTGAGAAGTATAGAGTTACTTCCTTCTCCGGGGTGCCGACGATGACACAAGATATTTTAAATGCAAGCGAGGCTAATCCTGATACAGATGTTTCAAGTCTAGTGAGCTTGGGCGGAGGAGGTGCAGCAAGACCGCCAGAACAAGTTAAATCGCAAGAAAAAAATCACCCAACTAAAATCGCAGGAGTAGGTTATGGTTTAACTGAGACCAATGCTGGTGGAACTAATGCAAGTGGAAAATTACTTTACGATAAACCAGACACTGCGGGATTCCCTACACCGTTAATTCATGAATTAAAGATTATTAATGAAGAGGGCAGGCAAGTACCTACAGGTAAAACAGGAGAAGTCTGCATAAAGTCTGTCTCAAATTTTCGTTGCTATTTAAAAAATGAAGAAGCAACAACTGAAGCATTAGATTC
>DTSY01000039.1:0-23573 GCA_012965075.1 Gammaproteobacteria bacterium
GCTACTTTTTCTAACTCTCCTCCCCAAACCTGTTCTTCTTTAACATTTTGGCCTTCGGTTACTAACTTTTTAGTTCTAAAATATCTGAAACCATAATCAAGCAGTCTTCTATTATCCGTAAGCCTAGTTTTTTCAGACTTACTTTTAAGGGTGACAGCAATTAGTCTTGTTTGCTCTCTTGTGCCTGAAGAAACTAAACAGAATCCTGCTGACTCAGTGTGTCCCGTCTTTAATCCATCTATTGAGTCATCCTGCCAAAGAAGAGCATTCCTATTTCTTTGTCTAATGTTGTTATAGGTAAACCATTTTTCTTTATAAAGTGAGTAATGTTCAGGAAAGTCCTTTATTAAAAGAGTGGAAAGTTTGGCAATATCTTTAGCAGAAGAATAGTGGTCTGTGTCAGGCCATCCAGAAGGATTTATAAAGCTAGTATTGTCTAAAGCCATTTTTTCGGCATAACGCATCATGAGATCAACGAAATTATCTTCTGAACCTGCTACATGTTCAGCTATCGCACAGGTAGCATCATTTCCAGATTGGATAACCATGCCTTTGATTAAGTCCAAGAGTACCACTCTAGAACCTTCCTCAATAAACATTCTAGAGCCCTTCTTTCTCCAGCAATTTTCACTTATCAACACTTCATCATCTAAGGTAATGAAGCCGTCTTGAATTTGATCAGAAACAACATACCCAGTCATAATTTTTGTAATACTTGCAGGTTCAATCTCTTCATCTGGATTCATCTCAGCTAGAACCCTATTTGTATTTGCATCAATCAGGATGTAGTTAGAAGAACTAATCGAAGGAGGGTCGGGAATAAAACTCTCGTTTCCACTCAAGAGGAAAGAGAGAACGAGACTGAAGAAAAAATACAATACTTTTCTAATCATGATTAAGTATTACAAAAATTCAGCTAAGGATTCACTAAACTCAAAAACTGCCATAATGTATAGCTTACTCCTATTATATCTTGATATTGCCTGATAATTCTTCAGGCCTAACCAATACTCATATCCTTCCTGCATCTCTAACTCTATTGGAATGACCCTTAATTGGCTTTGTAAATTATCAACTGGTCTTAAGCCTAAAGTGTTTAATTCAGAAACGGTGATATAAGGCTTAAAGGTTGATTTAAGTTTCGGTCTGTCACCCTTAAGATTTGCTTTTAAGGCAACCTCGGTATTGGGCTCCCACTTTCCTTTTTTATTCAGAAAATTGGCTACACTCCCTATCGCGTCGACAGGATTATTCAAAATGTCTCTTTTTCCATCAAAATCAAAATCTACTGCATAATTTCTATAACTATCTGGCATAAATTGACCTAAACCCATTGCACCAGCTATTGACCCTTTTATTTTAGAGGGATCCAGACCTTCTTCGTGAGTGAGTAATAGGAATTCTTCAAGCTGGATCTTAAAAAATTTAGATCTCCTGGGATAATCAAACGATAAGGTGGTTAGAGAATCAAGAACCCTAACATTACCTGTAATCCTTCCATACTTTGTTTCTATGCCAATAATGGAAGCTATTATTTCTGCGGGAACCCCATAGATATCTTCAGCACGCCTTAAGTCTTGTTTATACGCATGAATAAATTTTTTTCCTGAATCTACTCTCTCATGTGTAACCATCATTGCCTTATATTTGGACCAGGTCATGGTGCCTTCTGGCTGTCTGTTCATTACTCTAATGACTTTTTCTTGAAAAATGACAGAAGAAAACAATTTCTTCAGCGCTTCTTTATCTGATCCATGTTTGCTATTCATCATTTCTATGAATTCAATCACTTCAGGACGATCTTGATAGGCAGGCAATTCATCAGCTGTGACACTAAGTACAAGAAACGTGCTTAAGATTGCAGTAATAATTGATGTGAATTTCATTTTTCCTACCAAGTTTCTCTTTTTTTCATTGATAAGACAAACCCAAAAGCTACCAAATGAATGAGTATTGAGGTACCTCCTTGGCTTATCAAGGGGAGAGGCAAGCCTACCACAGGAAGCGTCCCTACAGTCATTGATACATTGATTAATATATAAATTAGAAAGATAAATCCTATGGTTGACACTGTTAATCTTGAAAACTCGGTTGAAGAGTTAAAGGCAATTTTAAATACCCTATATAAAATAATTCCGTACACCAGGAAAAGTAATATGATCCCTAAAAAGCCAAACTCTTCTCCTATAACTGAAAAGATGAAATCTGAATGACTTTCAGGAATAAAATCTAACTGACTTTGAGTTCCAGATAAATACCCCTTGCCCATAAAACCCCCTGAACCAATTGCAGTCTTAGATTGAGAAATATTCCAACCAGCTCCAAGTAAATCTGACTCGGGATTAAATAAAGTAATAACTCGTTGTTGCATATATGGGGTCAAATTGGCCCAGAGAAAAGGGGAAGAGATTAAAATTAGTGCTATTAAAATAAATATAGCTAATAAAGAAAATCCAGCTAAAAAAACTGGTATGCATCCTGAAGCCAATACTATTAATGAAGTTCCTAGATCAGGTTGTAAATAAATAAGAAAGCTACTGACTAAAATTGCAGATAAGACAATACACCAATCCTTTACTGAAGGCCTTCTCTGGCTTCTGGTTAAATAAGATGCAGCTGCCAAAGGCAAGAGAAGCCTCAAAACTTCAGAAGGTTGAAAACTTATAAAACCCAAGTCAACCCAACGATCAGTCTTATAGCCCTCCGCAGGAAATAATAAAACCCAGATTAAAAGTATTAAGCCTATCCAAAAGAGATGCATCAAAAAACTCTTGTAAACACTTTGATCTAACCTAGAAATAAAGAACATGAGTAACAAACCAATAACTATATAAATGGATTGCCTAAAGACCATAGAGGTTAATTGGCCGTTTGCGCTAAACAAAACAAAAAGGCCAAAAACTAGAACGCTTAAAAGTGAAAAGACCAAAATTGGATCAATTAGTACTTTTGATAAAGTATCTCTCTTGCTTCCAAAAGAGGTATTTAGTTGGTAATCAAGAGGAGCTTTACCTGACATTTAATTTTTTTCGCCTAAGATAGTTGTCTATTAATTTTTGTGCAATGGGTGCTGCGACGGCACTACCTGACTCTCCATTCTCAACTATAACTACTACAGTTAACTCAGGTTCAGGGATAGGACCATAGCCAACGAAAAGCGCATGATCTCTATTGCTTTCCTCTTGCCTTACATCTTCATATTCTTCTCTAACGGTAAGCTCTTCATCAGTCAGACTCTTGATTTGTGCAGTTCCTGTTTTTCCTGCAATTTTATTTTCAGCAATTTCTGCCAAGTTATAAGCTGTACCTCTCCAATCTGAAATTACTGAAACCATTGAGTTTTCAAGCTTAGACCAATCAGTTTGGTTAATTGAACTAATTTCAAATATAAGTTCTTTTTCAATATGTTCTTCACCTATCTTAGCTACTACTTTTGGTTTATAGATCTTTCCTCTAGTCGCAATTGAAGATATCGCAACAGCAAGCTGTAAAGGAGTGCATGATATGTATCCTTGTCCAATTCCTATGTTTAATGTGTCTCCAACAAACCAGGACTCTCCAATAGCCCCCAGTTTCCATTTTCTGTCTGGTAGTATCCCTTCAACCTCTGCGTATAAATCAACTCCTGTCTTCAGACCAAAGCCAAACTGTTTCAAAAAAGCAGCAATACGATCTACCGTCAATTGAGCTGCAAGCTGATAGAAAAAAACATCTGAGGATACAATTATAGATTTGCTTAAATTAACCTTCCCATGACCATCTTCTTTCCATCCTCTATATTTTCTTCCATCCTCATTCAGTTGGAAAAAACCCTCATCTTCTATAGTTGTATTCCAATCTATCTCTCCTTCCTTCAATCCCAGAAGACCAATAAAAGGTTTAATGGTTGAGGCAGGTGGGTAATTGCCTGAAATAGCTCTATTGAAAAGTGGACTGTCTAAGTCATTAAAAATAGTTTCTATATCACCACTTTCAGTTTTATTTAAAATATTTGGATTGAAGTCAGGAGAGCTTACAAGAGCTTTTATAAATCCTGTATTTGGATTCAGTGCTACTACCGCGCCCTTCCTGCCGGCCAACTCTTTTCTGGCAAGTTTTTGTAATTCTTTATCTAAGGAGAGGTAAACATCACTTCCTTTGTTGGGAACAACTCTGTCCAATTCTCTAATTTCCTTTCCGTTGACATCCACTTCAATAGTTTTGTATCCAACTCCCCCTCGCATATCCTCTTCATAAGTTTTTTCGACGCCAGTTTTCCCGATTAGAAAAGAAAGCGGATATGAAAAATCTTCACTATCCTCTATTTCTTCAGGATTTATCTGCCCTACATAGCCAAGCACATGTGAAAAAAGATGTCCTAACAAGTTAAAACGCATAAGCCTTGCTTCAATTGATAAACCTGGCCATTTATCTTTTTCTACCGAAAACCTTGCTATCTGTTCTGGAGATAAGTTCTCAACAATTACTACCCTTTCATACCTAGAAGGTTTATTTATTATTCTCTCTTCAAAAGCTAATAATTGCTCTTCGTCAATAACTAGATCTACTCTTAATTCCCTTAAAGTTTTTTCTATATCCAGAGTCTTAGCAGGAACCATGGTTAAAGCTTGAGAAACTATATTCTCTACAACAATCTCATCATTAGAGAGTTTTATTAACCCTCTTGAGGGGTAAATAGGAACACTAATAATTCGGTTTTCATCCGAAAGTGTTGTATATAAAATTGAATCTAAAATAGTTAATTTAACTATCTGAAAGAGAGTAACTATTCCAAGCAAGCTAACTAACAAAAATAAAAAAACCGATCTTTTTTGAAGCTGCCGCTGCGCTTTGCTCTCTCTATCTAAATTTAAAAACTTTGACATCTTTATCTATGATACGGGTTGATTTTTTTCAATTGTCCACACTCGGTAATGTTGTTCAATAAGAATTATGGGCACAATTGAATGAGGAAGAGTCAAAGGTGAAAGCGACCATATCTCATTTGAAGAATCTAAACACTTATCACTTAAACCCTCAGAGCGTCCAATTAAAAAGAACACTTCTTGCGACGAGGCTAACCATTGATCAAACTTTTGTTTTAGTTTGAGACTACTCCACCCTATTTCTTCTTTGTTTAAAGAAACAATAATGCTATTTTCATTTACTGAATTAAGAAGCTTGGTGCCTTCCTCATTCATTAATTTTTCCTTACCTAAAGATTTACTGTTTTTGTTAGATTTCATCCCAGACCATTTAACCTGTATTGATTGATCGAATCTTTGTTGGTAGTTTTCAAAAGCACTTTTTGCCCATAACGGTCTTTTACTTTTTGTAGCAATGATATGAAATTTCATCTAATCAACTCCGGGTCCCAAAGGCTTTCTAAATCATAAAAGGCTCGAGCACTTGCAGACATTAAATGCAAAACAACATCTCCTGCGTCTATAAGTACCCATTCTTCACTGCCTTCTCCTTCGAGTCCCAAAGGCTTGATATTCTTTGCTTTTAAGTCTTCCAGAACCTTCTTACCTATGGACTGGATATGTCTATTTGAAGTGCCGCTAGCGATAATCATGTAGTCGGTAAAGCTACTTAGTTTTTTTACATTGATTGTGACAGGATCAACTGCCTTTAGTTCATCAAGACTCGAAGATACTAGATCTCTTAATTTACTAGGTAGAATTTTTTGAGCCATATAAGCCATGTTTTTTTAAATAATCTTTAACTAGAGGATTTATTAGATTATCAATACTCTTACCCTTAGCAATATTCTCTCTAATAAGTGAAGACGAAATTCTTAAAGGGGTCATTTCAATTTCAAAAATACTCTTGGCTTTCCTATCCAGCAACAGGTCCTCACTAAACCTAGTAGGACTAATTAAATCCTGCACATTTTTATTTTTTGAGAGAGGCATATCTAGTCTTTTCAAAATAAGGAAATCTACTAAACTTATTAGCTCTCTCCATTTGTACCAAGAGTGTATGCCATCAAAAGAATCTGAACCAACTATCAAAATCACTTTAGTTTTTCCCTCTTCAGCTATTATTTGCTTAACGGTTTCAATGGCATGAGAAGGTCCGGTTCTAAGATTTTCTCTATTATCAACTACAGTCTTTTCTATATCTCTAAATGCCAGTGATGTCATCTTGTACCTGTGACTAAAGGAAGCCTGGGAATTTTCTCTATGAGGAGGTAATGAGTTAGGAATTACTAAAATCTTTTCAAAAGGTATTGTATTTAACAACTCCGCAATTGTTAGTGAGTGACCATAATGCACTGGATCAAAAGTCCCTCCGAATATGCCTACTAATCTTGGCATTGATTAATTGTTAATCCCCACGTAATTCAGCATTACCCTCAACTAGATATTTAAGGGAGGTCAATCCTTCTAATCCGACTGGTCCTCTGGCATGGAACTTATCAGTGGATATTCCTACCTCAGCACCCAATCCGTATTCAAAACCGTCGGCCCAACATGTTGGTACATTATGCATAACTGAACTTGAATCTACTTTCCTCAGGAATAGTGAAGCCTTATCACTGTTTTCAGTAACAATGCAGTCCGTATGAGCTGAACCAAATTCATTTATATGATCAATTGCTGATTGCAAATTATCTACTATTTTAATTGATAGTAAGGGGGCCAAATATTCAGTTACCCAGTCCTCCTCTTGGGCTTTTGAAATATCTATATACTCTAAAGTACGATTGCACCCTCTTAGTTCAACCCCTTTTTCTTTAAAAGCTTTATTAAGAACAGGTAAAACCTTTGAGGCTATGTTTTCATTGATCAAAAGAGTTTCCATAGCTCCGCAAATTCCATATCTGTAGGTTTTTGCGTTGATTGCAATGGAAACAGCTTTTTCTTGATCACATTCCTCATCTATATAAACATGACAAATTCCATCGAGGTGCTTGATAACTGGAACTTTTGCCTCATCTGAAATCAGCTTCACTAAACCTTTGCCACCTCTAGGAATAATGACATCTACCCACTTGTCCATACCCAACAAAATTTTTACAGCCTCTCTATCAATAGTGTTTACAAGTTGTATAGAAGCCTCTGGTAAACCCTCTCTAACTATTCCCTTTTTTAAACTGTTAGCTATAACAGTATTTGATTTAAAGGCTTCTGACCCTCCTCTCAAAATACAGGAGTTACCTGACTTAAGGCATAAGGCCGCTGCATCTGCAGTTACGTTAGGCCTTGATTCATAAATAATCCCAACAACTCCTAAAGGAACTCTCATTTGGCTTATTTTTATACCCGATGGGGTGGGTTTTAGCTTAGTCACAGAACCTATTGGATCAGGCAATTCAGCTATAGATAAAAGGCCTGAAATCATTGTGTTAATCCTTGAATTTGTTAATTCCAGTCTATCTGTTAATGCCTCTCCAATTTCACTTGTCTTAGCATCTGACAGATCTTCATTATTCGCCTTGAGTATTTCCTCTTTGTCCTCTTCGAGTATTTTAGCCATACTTATCAGAGCTGAGTTTTTCTGTTGACTAGACATAGTAGAAAGAACTTCTGAGGCTGATTTAGCTTCAGATCCTAATAATTCCATATAGGAACTAATATCTTTACTATCTTTCATAATCAAATATTCTATAGGAAAGCAAAATTAAAAAAGCGATTATAAGATGTTTGACATTGGAGCAGTAACCCTCTGGCTACAGCAAAACCCTGAATGGATAATATTTGGCCTTTGCTCAGCTGCATTTATTGAATCTTTTGCCATTATTGGAATAATTATTCCTGGAGTGATTTTACTGGCTGCTATTTCAGGGCTAGCGGCTTCAACTAATCTTTCTATTTTCCAAGTAGTATTGTTGGTCTATATTTCAAGCTGCTTTGCAGACATATCGAGTTTCTTTTTAGGCAAATATTTAAGTAGAAAAATAGACCTAGCTTGGCCTTTCAAGAAAAATCCATCCTGGTTAGAACAGGGTCGTACATTCTTTAAATCTTATGGAATACCGGGTGTATTTTTAGGACGGTTTATTGGTCCCGTTAGACCTTTAATTCCCATAACAGCAGGCTCCCTTGGTATGAACGTGAGAACCTTCATTCTGGTGGATCTTGTTTCAGGCCTTCTTTGGGCACCTTTATATAGTCTGCCTGGCTATTTTGCTGGTAAAACTGTCTTTGAAGGTTCAGGTGCTTTATCGTTAGCTGCAGGTTTGATAGCTCTAGCAGTTGCTTTTCTTTTTTTAGCTAGATATTTAATTAGTAAAAAATAACTGTCCCTTGTTAAACTAAAATATAAATAATTTATAAGAAAAAAAATGACAGAAACTTACGCAGATCATCCTTATCTACAAGGTAACTACGCTCCTTTAAGAATGGAAAGTGACCTCAACGACTTAATTGTTGAAGGAGAAATTCCTAAAGACCTGTATGGAAGTTATTATAGAAATGGTCCTGATCCACAATTTCCACCTATGGGTGGTAATTATCATTGGTTTGGAGGAGATGGAATGATTCATGCTTTCCATTTTGAAAATGGGAAAGTTTCCTATAAAAATAGATGGATACAAACATCAAAGTGGAAGCAAGAAAGGAAAGCAGGAAAATCTCTTGTTAATCTACTAAACCCCATGGAACCTGACCCCCTTTGGAATCCTGAAGGAGAAGATGGAACCGCAAACACAAGTATCATTTTTCATGGAGATAAACTTCTTGCTCTAGAAGAAGGCCATCCTCCTTTTGAGATCGATCCATTTACTCTGAAATCAATAGGATCACATAACTATGAAGGCAAATTGCTTTCACCAATGACTGCACATCCCAAGATAGACCCACTGACTGGAGAAATGTTTGCATTCAGTTATGGTTTTGGTGACAACAAGATGACTTATTTTGTAGTAGACGCTGATGGAAAGCTAACCCATTACTCTGAATTTACGACCCCTTACTCCAGTATGGTGCATGATTTTATTGTCACTTCCCAGCATGTAATTTTTCCGGTCTTCCCGCTTGTTATAGATTTAGAACAAGCAATGATGGGTAATGCACCGATTGCATGGGATGGCAAAAGACCTAGTTATATAGGAATCATGCCAAGAGATGGTTCTGTGGAAGACATAAAATGGATAGAAGATGATCCTTGTTATGTATTCCACGCAATGAATGCATATACTGAGGGAGACAAAATTGTAGCCGATATGATGCAATTTGAAGAAGCACCTTTATTTCCTCATGTAGACGGTTCAGCTCCAGACCCTAAAAAAGCTGAAGCTAGACTAAATAGATGGGAAATTGATCTATCCTCTAATTCAGGAAAAATTAGTAAAAACTTTTTGGATGATGACCTCGGAGAATTTCCTAGGTTAGACGAAAGATTTAGCATGCTTAATTACAGGCATGGATTTTATGCTTCTAGAATTGGTGATCCATCAGGAATTAGTTGGAATGCTATTGCTCATCATGACCATCGGACTGGAAATAAAAAGTTTTTTGTCGTAGACAAGGAAGATGAAGTAGGGGAACCAATTTTTGTTCCGACTTCTGGGGATGCTGAAGAAGGAAATGGATTTTTAATTACATTGGCATATAAAGGAAAGGAAAACAGATCTGACTTACTTATATTTAATGCAATGGATGTGGAATCTGGACCTATAGCTACTGCACATTTGCCCCATAGAGTGCCTTATGGATTCCATGGAAATTGGCGACAAGGAGAACAAACTTAATCATGACTAGGAAGAACTTAAAAAACAGGCGATGGGTTTTAAATACAAGGCCCCAAGGAATGGTTAGCAAGGAGAACTTCAAGTTTGAAGAATCAGAAGTAGAAGAAGTTAACGAGAACCAAATGTTATTAAAAAATTTGTATTTTGGTTTTGATCCTACACAAAGGGGTTGGCTAAATGATATGAAGAGTTACATGCCCCCTGTCCAAATTGGAGAAGTAATGCGTTCAAGCACTATTTCCCAAGTAATTGAATCTAATATTCCTGATTTTAAAGAAGGTGATATTGTGCAAGGAAGTTTTGGATGGCAGGAGTTTGCTATAACTGACGGCAAAGCGGGGTTCATGAACGCCTCCAAAATTCCTGACAACATACCTCCAACGTCCTCTCTAAGTGTTTATGGAGTCACAGGATTAACTGCCTATTTCGGTCTGCTCGATGTAGGAGGACCTAAGGAGGGTGATACAGTAGTTATTTCTGGAGCAGCAGGAGCTACAGGCTCTATAGCTGGACAAATAGCTAAAATAAAAGGATGTCGGGTAATCGGTATAGCCGGAGGGACAAAGAAATGTAATTGGCTTACGGAAGAAGCTAATTTTGACGCCGCCATAGATTATAAGAGTGCAAACTTAGGAGAAACCTTAAGAGAACTCTGCCCTAATGGAATTGATGTTGTATTTGATAACGTTGGAGGAGAATTTTTAGACGTAGCTTTAACTTTGATAAATATGAATGCAAGAATAGTCCTGTGTGGCGCTATCTCAACGTACAACAATGAAAAGCCTTCTCCTGGACCATCTAACTATATGTCCCTGGTAATAATGAGAGCAAGAATGGAAGGGTTTATAGTTCTGGATTACTTGGACAGATTCCCTGAAGCAATAAAGAGCCTTAGTAAATGGGTCGAAGAAGGAAAAATAACCTATCTGGAAGATATTCAAGAGGGGATAGAGAATGCGCCTGATACTCTAGTAAGATTATTTACTGGACAAAATTTCGGTAAGCAACTGCTTAAAATTGCAGAAGCAGATTAAAGAGGCTAACCTCCAAGTTGTTTGACTATTTTATTTAGATGATCAAACCTGTCCACATTGGATTGAAATTCAAGTATGTTCTGTCTTTCTGGAGACGTTAGTGGCAATAGGCTAGCAAGGTTGTAAGCTACACTTGAAGAGTTTTTAAAATTTATAGCTAATTCAAGTTTTTTTATTTCAGGGTGGTTGGAAATTTCTTTAAGTATTCGCCAGATATTTTCATACTGAGGCTCTAGGGTTATAGACTCTTCCTCTTCGGGTTGCTCAATTGAATCACCCATTATTAGTCCATCTTCTTGTTTTCTTCTATCAATGATTTTAACCCTATACCGACCCTGAACGGTTATTCCTAAGAGACCGTTTTCGAGTTGATTAAAGTCAACAATTTCAACATAAGTCCCTATTGGAGAGTGGTCGGGTAGCTTAGATGAACCTGTCTCGTTAAGACCTCGTAGAAGAACAACACAAAAGCCTGTTTCTTGACTCATACAACTCTTCACCATATCCAAGTATCTTGGTTCAAAGATTTGTAAAGGTAAATATCCTCCAGGCAGGACATTGACTGTCAGAGGAAAAATAGGAAGTTCTTTCGATAAATTAGTTTCTATTGGCATACTCTTCAACTTCTTTCCAGACTCTAATGAGATTACCTCCAAGGATCTTGTCAATATCTTCTCGACTATAGCCCCTTTCTAAAAAACCTTCTATTAGACTTGGGTAACTAGAAACATCCTTTAAACCTATGGGCAGTGTATCCCCCACTCCATCGTAATCTGAACCAATCCCCACATGATCAACTCCAACTAAATTTACAACTCTGTCAAAATGACCTAGGACTTCATCAAGAGTGGCATAGGGATATTTATTTTTTGAAAAAAACTCTTTTCTAGCTTCGTTGATTACTTCTTCGGAAACGCCACTTCTATTTTGACCAAATTTTAATTCTAAAAAATTGTTCATTTGATCCATATAGTCTCTTGGTCTTTGACTAATAAAACTGCTACCGAAATTAATTTGTAAGACGCCACCCTTTTCAGCTAATTTATTGAGCATGGCATCATCTACGTTTCTTTCAAAACCAGGGGTAAAGTGCCTCAAAGAAGAGTGGCTTGCTATAACTGGTACCTGGCTTAATTCTATTGCTTGGTAAAAAGCTTCATCGTTTACATGAGAAATATCTATCATGATTCCTACCCTATTCATCTCTTCAATTAGGGTTTTACCAAATTCACTCAACCCATGCCATTGGATATTTTCATCGTAAGAAGAATCACTAATATGGTTAGTTTTTGAATGAGTCAAAGTTATATAACGTATACCTCGATCATAGTAATACTCAACTCTAGAAAGATCGCCTTGAATGGGAGCTCCATTTTCCATACCCAGTGCTATGCCAACTTTATTTTTATTTGTTAATGAACTTAGGTCATCTACAGACTTAATTAACAAGAACTTCTCCGGGTGAAGAGTAACTACGTCTTCGACCATGTCTATTAAGTCATTTGCCATCTTATGAGAAGTTCCGTCTTCCTCAGTGCTCGCTGGTAAGTATATTGAAAAGAAGGGAACATTAAGCCCCCCTTTCCTCGCTCGAATAAAATCAAAATCTCCATTGGTAGGGCCTGATATGTCATCAATCTCTAAACCTTCTAGGTGCTGACTCCATAAACGATATGGAACATCTATATGGGAGTCTAATATCAACGAATCTTGAGCTATTTCATCGGCGTTCACACTAATTTTGCTTTCCGAGCAAGACTGTAAGATAAGAAACAAAAAAATTACAAAGAGATGCTTCATATAGTTATAGTTTAGAGTTCAGAAGATCTACTAATCCATCAAAACTTCCATTTGACATCATAATAATTACGTCATTATCTTTAATAATAGAATTCTTAAGTTCATCAGAGAAAGAGTCTACTGAATCTATGACATAATTTTTTTCAGGCGATTTATTAACTAAGTTATTCAGTTGATCTTTATCGGCTCCCTTCCAAAAAACTAGATCTGCTTCGCTAGTTGCGCCCGTAAGATTTTTGTCATGTAAGCCAGATTTCATAGTATTTGATCTTATTTCAATCAAAGCAATTATCCTATTATCTAGGTATCGAGATCTTAAACCCTTCAAAGTTTCCTGGATTGCCGTTGGATGATGAGCAAAATCGTCAAATAATTTTAGGTCCTTTCTATCTATGATTGTATCTAGTCTTCTCTTAACTCCGGAAAAGCTTTCTAAGCTCTTAGCTGAGTCTGATAACGATAGATTAAAATGTTGAAGCGCTAATAGAGCTGTGATTGCGTTTCTTGCGTTGTGCTCGCCCAACAAGTTCCAGTTTATTTCCGCAACCTTTTTGTTTATAGAAAATCTAACTGAAGAATGGTCCTTTTTTATGGCTTCAAAGTAATTTGAACTATTTCCTTCAACACCGAATTCAACTTCTTTACTCCACACCCCTAAATCCAAGACTTCCCTAATATTCTTGTCGTCTCCAGGAAATACTATGCAGTCTTCTGAAGACATTGTTCTAATTAAATTATGAAATTGTTTTTGAATTTCCGGTAAATTTGAATATATGTCTGCGTGATCAAATTCCAAATTATTAATTATTAAAACTTCTGGATTGTAGTGAATTAGTTTTGCTCTTTTATCAAAAAAAGCTGTGTCATATTCATCTGCTTCAATTACAAATATTTCATCTTTGCCTAATTTAGCAGAAACCGAAAAATCTTTGGGTTTCCCAGCAATTAAAAAGCCCGGATCCATACCCAAATTCACAAGTATCCAGGTCAGCATCGCTGTGGTAGATGTCTTACCATGAGTTCCAGACACAGCGATAACTCTTCGATTCTTAAGTACATTCTCTGATAACCATGCTGGACCTGACGTATGAGGTAGCTTGGAATCCAAAATGTGTTCGATAGACTCATTTCCCCTGGAAATCACATTACCTATCAAATAGAGCTCAGCTTCAGGGAGGTCTTTCTTGTTATAACCCTTAATTACTTTGATGTTCTGTTCTTTAAGAAGGTCTGACATAGGTGGGTAAACATTTTCATCACAGCCCGAAACTTCAAACCCTAATTCCCGTGCAAGCAAAGCCAGTCCGCCCATAAAGGTTCCACATATGCCCAATATATGAATTTTTTTCACTGTCATATTTTAATTATACCGATCTCCTTTAATTCCCTCTTGATCAAGATTTAAGTAACATCGCACCTATGAAGAATAGAAATGTTCTATATGCACAATCGGGTGGAGTTACTTCTGTAATAAATGCAACTGCTGCAGGTGTTTTAGAAGCTGGACGCAAGTCTAAAAGGATAGGCAAAATTTTTGCTGCAAAAAATGGTATTTTAGGTGCTCTTAACGAAGAGATTATTGATACTAGCTTTGAATCTGATAAAGAAATATCTAGACTAAAACACACTCCAGGTGGAGTCTTTGGTTCTTGTAGGTACAAGCTTCAAGACCCTAGTAGCAATCAAAGAGAATACAAAAGGTTATTGGATGTTTTTGTAGCTCACAACATTGGATATTTCTTTTATAACGGTGGAGGTGACTCACAAGACACCGTTAATAAAATTGCAAACTTTACAAAAGATATGGGATTCCCAATTCAATGTATAGGCATACCTAAGACAGTTGATAATGATATCCCTTTCACAGACAACTGCCCTGGGTTTGGATCAGTTGCCAAATACATAGCGATATCAACCAAAGAGGCAGGCCTTGATGTAGCAAGCATGGCTGAAACTTCAACTAAAGTTTTTATACTAGAAGTGATGGGTAGACATGCAGGTTGGATAGCTGCAGCTGCTGGCTTGGCTCAGGAAAAAGAAGGCGATCCACCCCATTTAATTCTTTTCCCGGAAATAGCCTTTAACAAGAAAAAGATGATTTCCAAAGTTAGAGCAACAGTGAAAAAGCATGGGTATTGCGTCCTTGTCGTGTCTGAAGGTGCTCGAGATAGTAAGGGTAAATTCTTAGCTGATACAGGCACAAAAGATGCATTTGGTCATAAACAACTAGGTGGTGTAGCTCCACAAATAGCCTTGATAATAAATTCCTCTTTAGGCTATAAATACCATTGGGCAGTATCTGATTATCTCCAAAGATCAGCAAGACACATAGCTTCACAAACTGACCTAGAGCAAGCTTATTCAGTAGGAAAATCTGCTATTGATTTTGTACTAAAGGGTGAAAATGCTGTTATGCCAATTATCAAAAGGAAGAAAACTAAAAAATACTCTTGGGAAATAGATAAGGTGGCACTCAGTAAGGTTGCAAATAAGGAAAAGAAAATGCCTAGAAGTTATATAACTAAAGACGGATTTGGTATTACAGAATCATGTAAAAAATACCTTAGACCGCTTATCCAAGGCGAAGCTTACCCTCCCTATAGAAACGGTATGCCAGTAACAGCTAATCTAAAAAATAAACTCTTAAAGAAAAAATTAAAAGGTTTTAAACTTCCTAAGAAGTAAAGAATTTCAAGCTATTTTTCCAAAGGACCTTCAAAAAAGATTTCTGCCTTTGACAGCCTTTCTATTAAAGGCAGCCCCAATCCAGAAGCTGGTGTTAAAAGGCCACCGTAATCCCTTCCCCCAGGCAAATTATCTTCACCATGAATAAGGGTGAGAGCACTTTCACAAACAAACTTAGAAGTTACCCTGTAACCTGGGTCTCCTTTCCCATGCATTCTGAAAATACTTACCGATCCATCCTCTGCCTCTACGGTATATAAACAATCAAAAAACCCTTTTCGCATTGTTTCCTCGCTGGGCCCTTCACCAGGTTTAGGTAAGAATCTTCTTACTAACTTTCTAAGAGGAGTGGCAATAATTATCATTGAAAACAGGGTTGCAAAGGACACCAAAAAAGCATTGAAATATTTTTGATAGAAGGCATGTTCTTGATAAGTAAAATCAACTCCATAAGCTTCCTGTCTAGCTTCTAATAAGGCGGCACTTCTTCTTACTACTCTGGTATTCATGGCTGCCATAATGAAAGGACCCGTCCATGCATCTATAAATTTATTTTTCTTTATTCTTACTCTGTCAGAACTTAGACCTCTTTGTTCAGGACTAACAGAATCCTTAGGGTTCAATAAAAATGGGTCTTGCATGTCTTTGCCTAAATTTAGACCCCCCATAGAGAATCCAGTTTCAATAGTTCCTCCGGAAGCTCCGCCCTGACCTGTATGAAAAGACTCAACTCTCTTTATAGGTTTCTGCAAAACCTTGGCTGCAAAGAAAACCCCTAAATCCGATGGGAGAGAATCATAGCCACAAGAAGGTATTATTCTCACACCCTTCTCCGCTGCTTCAGAATGATATTTATCTATCATCTCTTTTATCCAAAAGGTTTCACCAGTGATGTCAACGTAATGGGTGGAATTCTTGACACAGGAAGCGACTAGATTTGAACCATATCTGTGGAATGGACCAGCTGTAGAAATCACTACTTTGGCTCTTTTGGTAATTTCATCTAGAGCCTTCTGATCATCTCCGTGCGCTATTAATTTCTCGACCTGAGCAGAAAACCTTATAGCTACTTGAGATAGTTTAGTTCTATCTCTTCCAGCAATCGCCCATTTAATATCTTTGGCATTTTGTGTTAAGTACTTAACACATAGTTTTCCAGTGAATCCAGTTGCCCCATAAAGAACAATATCTAAATCTTTTTCCATGGTTTAAAGTATTTTTACAACCCCTCCAAAATTTAAAATTACATCATCACCGACTTTGATATTTCCTTCTGAAAAAGCTAAAGATTTTCCCTTTTTAGTTACTTTAGCTCTAACTTCTAATAAAGAACCCAAAGGAGCGGGTCTAATAAATTCTGAGTGGAAACTGACAGTTGTAACGGGTCTATCTGAATTTCGCATAGCTGAAGTAGCTAAACTAAAGTCAGCTAAAGCCATTAGTAATCCTCCGTGTGCTGAACTGTAACCGTTTAAATTTTCTTCTTTAACATAGAAACCCAACACTAACTGATCTTCATCTTCTTTTTTGTAGAAACCTGGACCCAAGCTATCTATATGAGGTTGCGTAATATTAAATGCCTTATACCCCTTTGGAGGTATTCCTGTTTTACTCATAGAAGTTCATTATAATCTTCAAAGAAGCTAATTGATCATGAAAATAAGAATAAAAATTTTATTCCTCTCTGTTTTTATCTGTATTTTAAGCTCATGTGCTGTTAGCAAGGCCACTGAAAATTTTTTAAAAAAAACCATGCTTTGGCAGGGCATCGAAAGGGAATATCTGATCTTTTTACCAACTAGCTATAGCCCCGAGGTAGAAATTCCACTAGTAGTTGGCCTGCATGGATATACAGGAACAGCTAGCGGATTTGAGAAAGAAACCACTAAGGGAATGAACTTGCACGCTGAATACCGGAATTACATAGCAGTTTACCCTCAGGGAGTAAACTTCTGGGATAAGACGAATGGAATGCCTTTTTTTGTTAGTTCATGGAATGACTTAGAAAGTAATGCTCCGCCAAGAGAGGGAGAGAGACCCATTTGTATTAAATCCAGGGGTGAGTATCCAAGACCCAAAGAATGCAAAGAATACAGTCATTGTGCTTGGACAGGATGTTATGACGACATTGGTTTTATTAAGAAAGTTATAGAAAAAGTTACAGAAGAATACGCCGTAGAAAAATCCAGAAGATATCTATCAGGTATCAGTAATGGAGGGGCCATGGCTCATAGATTTGCGTGTCTCCATCCTGAGATGTTAGCTGCTGCAGCTTCAATTAGTGGGTCCATACCTCGTGATAGAAGTTGCGCTCCTAAAATTCCAATCTCCTATCTTCAAGTATTTGGAGATAAAGATACTATAACCCCAATAAATGGAAAGGTTTCAAGTGATGGATGGTTCTATGAAAAACCTGAAATTTCTTTTAATAAATGGGCAGAAAGTATGGGTTGTACAGAAGACTTAGAGGCTTCAAATCTATTAACTGCAGAAAGTAATAATCTTATTTGTACTTCAAGAAGGTCATGCTCTAAAGGGAGATCTCTTGAAGTTATCAATTGTCTAGTGCCTGATGGTGGACATGCATGGCCCGGACAAAAACCTGGTGTAGGATTCTGTAGATCTAAGGAACAGGGTACAAGCATACCCAATCAAAAAGAATGCTTAGATAATAATGGAAAAGAAATTAATTGGGGTAATGAGGTGATTTGGGAATTCTTTAACAAACACAGGAGAGAAAGTGCCTAATACAAAAGGAGTGCTTAACGGATACAGAGTGTTGGACTTTGGTCGATATATCGCTGGCCCTTTCTGTGGGGCTTTACTATCTGATTTTGGTGCAGAAGTTATTAGGGTTGAGAGAGTGAAAGGCAGTGAGGATAGGTTTACTACTCCGATTTCAGATGAGGGAGACGGCTCAATGTTTCTGCAAATGAATAGAAATAAGTTAGGGTTCACTTTGAATCCTATGAAACCTGAAGGGAAACAGATAATACTTAAACTTACCGAAACTGCTGATGTGGTTATTGCTAATCTTCCTGAAAAGACTCTTGAGGCCATGGGTTTAGATTTTGAATCTCTGGTAAAGGCAAACCCAAGAATTATTCTTACATCTAACACCGCTTTTGGAACTTCTGGCCCTTATGCTGATAGGGTTGGTTTTGATGGCGTTGCACAAGCTATGTCGGGTTCCATGGAAATGACAGGCAACCCTGATCAGCCAACAAAAAACTATGCTCCATATGTTGATTTTTGTAGTGCTTCTCTTGCTGCGTTTGGAACATGCATGGCGCTAATGGAAAGAGAACGCTCAGGTAAAGGGCAAAGAGTACAAACTTCTCTCCTTGCAACTGCTCTGACTATGACAAATGGTCTGGTTATTGAGCAAGAGATGTTAAATAGAAATCGTGTTGCCACTCTTAATAGGGGCCAGACTTCAGCTCCTTCTGATAGTTTCAAAACAAAAGATGGATGGATATTAATTGCAACTGTTGGTCAGCCTCTATTTGAGAGATGGGTTAACTTGATGGGAGAAGACAAATGGTTAAAAGATAGTAGATTCAAAGATGATTTAAGTAGAGGAGATCACTCTGAAGTAATAAGCCAAAGAATGGCTGAGTGGTGTGCAGAAAGGACCACCAAAGAAGCTATAAAAGAACTAGACAAGGCAAGGATTCCAGTAGGAGAAGTGCTTAAAGCGAATCAAGTTGTAAAAGAGCCACATATTGAAGCAAGAAAGCTCTTTCAAGAAGTGCCCTACCCGAACCTAAAAAGCCCAGTTCCTATTGTTGTCTCGCCATTGGAACTGTCTGAGAATCCCGGAAAAATTAATAATAGAGCTCCATTATTGGGTGAACATACAAACCAGATACTTGAAGAATTGGGATATTCTGAAAAAGAAATTTCAAATCTGAGAGATAAAAGAATAGTTTAAAAGGAGAGATCATGGATTTTTCATTAACATCTGAACAAAAAGAACTCCAATCAGTAGCCAGAGCATTTGCTCAAAAAGAGATGACTTCAGTGGCTAAAGAACTAGAGGAAAAAAAGGAGTTTCTGTCCGATGAATGGTTCGATCGATATGCTGAGATGGGGTTTCTTGGAATAAATATAAGTAAAAAATACGGTGGTTTGGGCTTACCTAATCTTGACGCTTTATTGGTATTAGAAGAGTTTGCTAAGGTTTCTTCAGTAGTTGCTTGGCCTATATTCGAAAGTGCTGTCGGCCCAATTAAGGCTATAGAGCACTTTGCCAATGAAGATTTAAAACAGAGAATCATTCCCGAGGTTTGTAAGGGAAATTTATTTGTGGCTGTAAGTATGTCCGAGCCCCATGCAGGATCAGCTTTAACGGACTTAACCACAAAAGCTGAGGAAAAAGATGACCATCTTGTATTAAACGGTATGAAAAGATGGTGCTCCGGTGCTGGGCATGCACAAGGTTATGTGGTGTATTGCAGAATGTCTGAAGAACCTGGTGCCAAAGGAATTGGTGCTGTTTATGTAGAAAAAGACACTGAAGGTTTAACTTTTGGGAAGCAAGAAGAGCTAATGGGCTTTAATGGGATTCCATCTGCAGATATATTTTTTGATGACGTGAAAGTTCCTAAAGAAAATATAGTGGTCGAAGCTAATGGAGGTTTTAAGAAATTGATGGAAGCTTTTGATTTAGAAAGATGTGGGAACGCAACAATGAGCTTGGGTCAAGCATCTGGAGCATTAGATCAGGTACTGGAGTATGTACAAGAAAGAGAACAATTTGGAAAACCCATAGTGGATTTTCAGGCAGTCCAACTTAAATTAGCTGAAATGGCTATGAAAGTAGAGGCTAGCCGATTACTAATTCATCGTGCTGCCCATAATGCAGCAGAAGGCTTACCAAGTATTTTTGAATCCAGTGTAGGTAAATGTTTCTCAAATGAAATGGCTCGAGAGGTAACCGGTACAGCAATTCAACTTATGGGTGGGTACGGATATAACAAAGAATATCAGATGGAAAGAAGATTTAGGGATGCCTGGGGTTGGGGCATTGCTGGGGGAACAATAGATATTCAAAAGATAAATATTGCCTCAGCCCTTGTTGGAAGAAGATTTAACCAGAGAAAGTAATTTTATTTAAAAGAATTAATAATATTTTTTAAATTCTCTACCAAGGTAAGCTTTTCTTTTTCCGTTAAGAAATCACCTATTGGAACTCTTTCGCCTTTGGAAGTTATAAGTATGTGAGCTGGATACCAAGGGTGTTTAGGTTTCTCGACAACAACGTATGCCCAAACTCTAAAGTATTCCCAGACTTTATCCGGTTTACTTATACCTTTCTCTATTTTCAATTTTTCCGGTGTCATGGTTATTATCTCTTGCTTATAAGTCCTTTGAACCACGAAGAAGACACAAGCTCCTACTAGGAGAATTTCAAGTCCAGCAAAAGGCAAAATTAAAGAAGCGCCAACTATATAAAATCCGATTCCAATTGCACCACACGTGACCGATATGGCAATGATAAAAAGTAGATTGGATTTCCAGGATAGAGACTTATTAGGCTTCAAAGTAATCCTAAAAAGTGAGTCTTTCTCATTAGATTCTATTTGGATCATAAGAAAAGTTTTATTCTATTTAAGTTCTGAAAGAATAATTTCATCAGATTCAACAGGCAAAACTACCATGGTTCCATCTCTTGAAAGAGTCCATTCTTCTCTAACTTCGTCTACACCTCGTAAGAATATAATTTCAGTTATGCGGTTTCTAGGAGCAGGCGTCAAATGGTAAAAGATAAGATGTTTTACATTTGCTAAGTTTGCAATTTCTGCCGCTTGAGCAGGAGTAGTGTGGTAAGTGATTATGTCTTCCATAACCTTAGCAGCTAAATTAGCCCCCATTTGGATATTAAAATCTCTAATTAAATTTATCATATGATTAGCTTGCGCTTCATGAATGAGCACATCCACGTCTCTGGAGTTCTCAATTAAATTTTCGCTATAAGAAGTATCGCCGCTAATGACCAAACTCCTGCCTTTATAGTCAAAACGATAACCGAGAGCTGGCTTAACTGGGTCATGCACAACTTCAAATGCAGTCACTATTAGACCATCCTCATCGATAATCTTGGGCTGATTTAAATCTACGGTATGAGGATTAAGTCCTGCTACATCCAAAGGAGCAATTTGTGCCCCATGGTGAGTATTCCTAAAGAAATAATCTGGTTCGTAAGCTGTTTCAAAACCTTTTGTTACAAGTCCGACTCCTTGAGGTCCATAGACATCCAGTTTTGCTTTCCTTCTCTGCATAATCCAAGAAGCTTGGTGCAAACTAGCTAGATCAAAAATGTGATCAGAATGAAGGTGGGTTAAGAGGACAGATTTAATTTTATTAAAAGGCATTCCCCAATTCCTTAGATTAGATGCACTACCATCTCCAATATCGACAATATAAATATTTTCACCTGCTCTAACCATGACACAGGTCTGTGCCCTTCCTGGACTGGGTATTGGAGACCTGGATCCACAAATAACTGCACTCAAGGAATCTTCTTCAGGTAAATTCGTTGAAGGAATAAGGCCCTCAAGAACAGAAATCATAACTTTGTCTTGAACGGAAGGGTTTCTCAATCCAACCATTGCAGCGATGGTAATAATGACTAATGAAGCTACTAGGTAAATTAAAAATTTTTTCATATTTCAAGATTCCTTAGAATTAATCCTGTTCAACTTTCTTTTTATTATAATGACTCCATGGAGTATAGGACATTAGGTAAATCTGGATTGAAAATTTCTGAGCTTTCTTTTGGTTCCTGGGTAACTTTTAATACACAGGTTGATACAAACTTAGCTGAAGACATGTTTAAAGTATGTTTCGACTCAGGCATAAACTTTTTTGATAATGCCGAAGGATATGATCAAGGGAAATCTGAAGAAGTTATGGGCCAGGCTCTTAAAAGTATTAATGAACCAAGAGATAGCTACTGTGTTTCATCTAAGGTTTTCTTCAGTTCTAGGCCCAATCCTAAACCCACTCAAAAAGGACTGAGCAAAAAGCATATAACTGAAGCTTGCCACCAAGCCATGCAAAGACTGCAAGTTGATTATTTAGACCTTTATTTCTGTCACAGAGCCGACCCAGAAACTCCCATCGGAGAAACTGTTTGGGCAATGCATAATTTAATCACACAAGGAAAAATATTATATTGGGGAACCTCTGAATGGACAGCTGAAGAGATCACCGAAGCTTATGATTTTGCAGAAAAAAATCATTTAACTCCTCCTACTATGGAACAACCTCAGTACAATCTTTTAGACAGAAAAAGATTTGAGGTTGAATACGATCCTATCTTTAGAAAATTTCAAATGGGGACAACTATATGGTCACCATTAGCTTCAGGGGCTTTAACAGGTAAATATCTAGACAAAATACCTGAAGGTTCTAGAGCAACTTTAAAAGGTTACGAATGGTTAAAAAACCACATGATAGATTCAGAAAGAGGACAGGCCAGGATGGAAAAAATAAGAAACTTAAAGCCTATTGCTGATGAATTAGGTGTAAGTCTTAGCAAAATGTCCATAGCTTGGTGTTTACTAAACCCAAATGTATCCACAGTGATTTTAGGAGCGTCAAAAGTAGAACAATTAAAAGAAAACCTTGAATCTTTAGAGGTTGTCCCACTGCTTACGGATGAAATTCAGAGAAAACTAGCTGGTATCTAGTTTTTTACTTCTTGATCTTCAGTCTTAGATCAAAATCTATATCACCTGACTTATTGTGCTCTTCAAGCATGTCTTGAAGGTTGTTATACATTCCTTCAGGCATTTCAGACGACCTCCTTTTGGACATATCAATATGAGCTAGCATTTGTTCATTGGTAGCTGAAAGTATGCCCTCTTCTGTTAATAAAATACCCCCGTAATGTATTAATTTTGGATTTACATCAATTAACCTGTAATAAGGAAAAGCCATTTGACCTTCAAGTAATTCATTTAAATATTGAATATTCATTTCTAAGGTGAAACAAGAAAACCCTTCCTCAAAATATTTTTTTCCAAAACCCATATCGTTATAAAGTTCCACAGATCCATCGTCAAAGATTCGTGCATAATCGGCAACATTCATATGGCCATTCATATCACACATCTCTGCAACTACTTTGACTGGATTGCCAGGGTATGGGAATTTTTCCTTCACAATCTAAAATTATTCCTCTTCAGTTTTATTTTCTTTACTTGATTTCGACACCACTTCAGTTGAATCAACCTTACGGAATCCTTTTGGTAAAAAATTACCTCTACGCCCTCTCGCGCCTTTGAAGTTTTCTAAATCTGTAGTTTTAATTGTGAAATGACGTTTTCCACTTATAAGTTTTAACTCTCTTCCCTCCCCCAAAACTG
>DTSY01000039.1:23673-25625 GCA_012965075.1 Gammaproteobacteria bacterium
GTGAAATGACGTTTTCCACTTATAAGTTTTAACTCTCTTCCCTCCCCCAAAACTGCTATTGCTTGGAGCTTCTCTTCTCCAGCTTGGTAACTTTTCTTTGGAATATTAATAATCTTATTACCCTTTCCTCTTGCCAGTTCTGGCAAGTCACTAACAGGGAACACTAACATTCTGCCCTCACTACTTATTGCCGCTATATTGTCATCAACTGTAATTACTGGTTGTGGAGAGAGTGCTTTTCCATTTTCTGGTACCTTCAGAGCCGCTTTACCAGATTTATTTTTTGTTTGAAGACTGCTGATCTTAGTAACAAAGCCATAGCCTGCATCTGTTGCCAAAACTAGACTATTGTCATCTTTACCAGATATAACTCCTGAAAAGGTTTCGCCTGACTCTGCGTTTAACCTACCAGTTAAGGGTTCACCCTGACCCCGTGCCGAAGGGAGGCTATGACAAGGCAGAGTAAACGCTTTTCCTTGAGATCCTATAAAAATCGCATTCAGATTGTTTCTGCTTTCTGCTGAAGAAAGAAAACTATCGCCTTCCCTATAACTCATTGTCTCAGGATCTATATCATGGCCTTTAGCAGCTCTTACCCATCCCCTCAAGGAAAGAATAATTGTTACAGGATCTGAAGAAATCAGTTCAGTTTCATCAAAAGCAGAGACTTCCTCTCTTTCTATCAAAGAACTCTTTCTCTCGTCGCCATATTTTTCTGCATCTTCAATAAGTTCTTTCCTAATCAAGGTCTTAAGTCGACCTTTTGAATTAATGATCTTTTCCAGTTCTGATCGCTCACCTTCAAGTTCTTGCTGTTCTGTTCTTATTTTTTCTTCTTCTAGCTTGGCTAATTGTCTTAATCTTATTTCCAGAATCGAATTGACCTGCACAGAGCTCAACTTATATTTCTTTTGGAGAACTTTCTTAGGATCGTCTTCAGTTCTTATGATTTTGATTACCTCTTCAATATTTAGATAGACAACCAACAACCCTTCCAAAATATGGAGACGATCCATTACCCAATCAAGTCTGTGTTGCAATCTTCTCGTGACAGTTCTCGTTCTAAACTTCAACCACTCTTTTAGAATCGACTTAATGTCCATTACTTGAGGTTTGCCATTTAGACCAATCATATTCATATTTACTCTAAAGTTTTTTTGCAAATCAGTAGTGGAAAAGAGATGATTCATAACAGCTTCTTTGTCAACGCGATTTGATTTAGGTACCAATATCAAACGAGTTGGATTTTTCTCATCGCTCTCGTCTCTAAGATCCACAATCATAGGAAGTTTCTTAGCTTCAATTTGTGTAGCTATTTGTTCAAGAATCTTTGTACTAGGTGTGTGATAAGGTAAGGCATTAATAATTATTTCTCCATTTTCGACTTCATAAGTTGCTCTCATTTTTATAGAACCCTTACCAGTTTTATAAGTCTCAAGTATTTCTTCTTTTGGAGTTACTATTTCAGCTTCCGTAGGAAAATCAGGTCCTGGCAGGATTTTAAAAATATCTTCGATTGAAGTTTTTGGCTCTTTCAATAACTTTATACACGCTTGGACAACTTCATTAAGATTATGTGGGGGTATGTCTGTAGCCATACCAACTGCAATCCCTGTAGCACCGTTTAAAATAACATTAGGGAGTCTTGCGGGTAGAACTGAAGGCTCTAATAAAGTTCCATCAAAATTTCCTTTCCAGTCGGCTGTACCTTGTCCCAATTCTTGAAGGAGGACTTGGGCATAGCTATCTAATCTACACTCAGTGTATCTTTGAGCCCCAAAAGATTTGGGATCATCAACTGAGCCCCAATTACCTTGACCATCTATTAACGGATATCTCAAAGAAAAGGATTGTGAAAGGAGAACCATGGCTTCATAGACAGCAGCATCTCCATGTGGATGAAACTTTCCTACAACGTCACCTGAAGTCCTTACACTCTTCTTGTACTTAGC
>DTSY01000039.1:25725-39702 GCA_012965075.1 Gammaproteobacteria bacterium
GATGAAACTTTCCTACAACGTCACCTGAAGTCCTTACACTCTTCTTGTACTTAGCAGAAGAACTCAAACCCAATTCGGACATGGCATAAACTATTCTTCTTTGTACAGGCTTGAGGCCATCACCAATATTGGGTAGCGCCCTATCTAAAATTACATACATTGAGTAATCTAGATAAGCCTGCTCAGTAAATTCACTTAAAGGTAATTTTTCATTTTCTTTAACCATTTGCTAAATCTCCTTTTTCTTCAAGCCACTCTTTTCTGGCACTAGCACCTTTTTTGGATAACAACATATTCATTGTTTTTAAAGACTTATCGCCTTTCTTAACCGTTAATTGAATCAATCTTCTTGATCCAGGAATCATAGTTGTTTCTCTTAGCTGAGAAGCATTCATTTCTGCTAACCCCTTGAAACGCTGAATTCCTATTTTTGTTTTCTTTTTTGTACTTTTTAATTTCTTAATCAATTCATCCTTTTCCTTATCGTCCAAGGCATAAAAAACATCTTTACCTTGATCGATGCGATAAAGAGGAGGCATCGCTACATAGATTCTTCCACTTTCAACTAATGGCCTAAAATGTTTCAAAAATAAAGCACAGAGAAGCGCGGCAATATGGTAACCGTCTGGATCAGCATCAGCTAAAATACAGACTTTGCCATATCTTAACTTGTCTAAATCATTTGAGCCTGGCTCCACACCTAAAGCTATAGAAATATTATGCACTTCTTGAGAACTTAGAATTTCTCCAGTTTCTACTTCCCAGGTATTCAATATCTTGCCGCCTAGAGGCATAACGGCTTGGAAAGTTCTATCACGGGCCTGTTTTGCTGAACCCCCTGCGGAGTCTCCTTCTACTAAGAACAATTCCCCTTCTTCAAAATCATCTGTAGTGCAATCAGTTAGCTTTCCAGGTAGCACAGGACCTGAAGTTATTTTTTTTCTGGTTACTTTTTTACTAGCCTGTTGTCTTTTTTGAGCATTGCTAATAGATAATTGAGCTATCTCTTCCCCCTCATCGGTATGCTGATTTAACCAGAGACTAAAGGCATCCTTTACGATGGTGGAAATAAATACTGTAACTTCTTTTGAAGAAAGTCTTTCTTTAGTTTGACCTGTAAATTGTGGTTCTTTCAATTTTGCTGACAGAACAGAACTGCAATTCACCCATATATCCTCAGCAGTCAATTTGACTCCTCTTGGAATGAGATTGCGGAAATCACAAAATTCTTTCAGTGCATCGGTTAAACCTGAACGTAGCCCATTAACATGTGTACCTCCTTGTATGGTGGGAATTAAATTTACATAGCTTTCTGAAATAGGATTCTCAATACCTTGAACCCATTGGATAGCCCAAGTCATTCCACCGTCTTCTGTCATATGCTCTCCCTCGAAAGGCTCTAAAGGAATGAGCTCACCTCCTTTGTTACTATTTAGAAGATAAGCAGCTAACCCTTCCAGAAAACACCAACTCTCTTTATTCCCTGTAGATTCGTCTGTAAAAGTTATAGTTAAACCTGGACACAAAACAGCTTTGGCTTTTAAGGCTAAAATTAATTGATTAGCTGAAATTTTTACAGAATCAAAAAAGTTTGGATCAGGCCAGAAAGTTACTTTTGTTCCTGTATTTTTTTTACCTACTTTATCAACCTCTTTTAGGTCCTTAGATTTTTCACTATTCTTAAATTCTATTAAATACTTTTTTCCACCCCGTTTTATCTCAGCAGAAAGTTTACTGGAGAGAGCATTAACCACAGAAACACCTACTCCATGTAATCCTCCTGAAAACTTATAATCTGCATGTGAGAATTTAGCACCTGCATGTAATCTAGAAAAAATTAACTCAACTCCAGGAATTCCTTCTTCAGGATGAATATCAACTGGCATCCCCCTGCCATTGTCAACCACACTTACAGAACCATCTTTATAAAGTTGAACATCTATTTTTGTCGCGTAACCGCTTAGTGCTTCATCTACGCTGTTGTCTATAACTTCTAATGCTAGGTGGTTAGGCCTTGAAGTCTCGGTATACATTCCGGGCCTCTTGCGAACCGGATCTAGTCCAGAAAGGACTTCAATAGATTCTGCGGTATATTCTCTAACCATTGAGGTTTTCGCGTATTATACAGGTAGTCAGTAAGGTAAATGTTGAAGAAATTATTTTTTACTTATTGTTTATTTTTACTTATCACAGGATTTGCTAAAGAAGGGAAAGAATTGGAAGTAAAGGTAGTCAAATGGGAGAAAGGCTTAATAATTCCCCCAGGAATATCCAAAGAAGTTGGTGATAACGTACAAGGGCCTTCTTTAATTAAGGTACCTGATTGGCTGGATAATCCCTTAGGTAAATATTACCTCTATTTTGCAGACCATAAAGGCAATCATATTAGGTTGGCCTATTCTGACCAGCTAAAAGGTCCTTGGAAAATTCATCCAGGCGGATCTTTAAAACTTTTGGAATCAAAGTTCCTTACAAAAATGCCAGATATCCCCGAAAACATCGATGCTTCCAAATTTACCCTTAAAGGCTACAAACCACACCCCGATCAGGAACATGCTATACCAACAAGAATTGATGATATGACAATACCCCATATTGCTTCACCAGATGTTCACGTAGATGAAGACAACCAACAAATAATAATGTATTACCATGGGCTACAGGAATTCGGACGACAACAAACAAGAGTGGCTACCTCCAAAGACGGCTTACTCTTTTCAGCTAAAGATAAGATCGTGGGCTGGCCATACTTCAGAGTCTTTTTGTACAAAGAAAAAATCTACGCTATGTCTATGCCTGGAATCTTTTACGAAAGAGAAGGAAATATTGAAGATTTTGAAATAATCAACAGACTGTTTGATGACAACATGAGACATGCTGCTCTTTTAGTTTATCAAGATACTCTACTGATTTTCTTTTCTAATGTAGGTGACAATCCAGAAAGTATATTACTATCAAAAATAGACCTAAAAAAGGAACCCAAAGACTGGAAAGCTTCAAGTCCTATTGAGGTATTAAGACCTGAGAAAGAGTGGGAGGGAGGTAACCTGCCTCTTCAACCATCTTCAAGAAGTGCTATTAATATTCCTGTTAACCAAGTAAGGGACCCAGCAATTTTTATGGAAAAGGATAAGTTTTTTCTTCTCTACTCAGTTAGAGGAGAGAACGGTATAGCCATTGCCGATTTACTAATAAAATAGCTAATTCTTAATTTTTGTAACCAGCTATCTTCAAAAAAGCCGATAAAATAAGTATTTTCACTATATATTCATAGTATTTATTGCTATATATAGATATTAATGATATACTGAATTTTAATAAAAACTAAAACTTTAAGCACAATAAAATGACAAATTTATCTTTAAGAGAAAAACATAAATCTAGAGTTGGACCTGTAGATTACAAGAGAAACTACAGAGCAAAAAGAGATGGAGATAGAGCTACTTGGTTAATTTTTATTTCTATGCTTGTCTCAGTGGTATTTATGATTTCTTAAATATAGGTGAAAGTATACGTTTGGCTAATTCTTTTTGTGCCTTTGTTGATGAGGCTTCTGCCTTTGGATCTTCTTTCTATACACCTGGATCAGGGTTCAGGGCAATCCGCTCAGCGTCATCGGATCGACAGTACACACATAACCTATGTTCCTGTGAAAATAGAGTTTGGGGATGTAGCTTCTTATAGCGTGGGCACTCTATATTAGGCACCGCGCTCATTTTAAAGACTAGATTCAATTATTTATCTTCCTTCCTAAAATACTACTGTAATTTAAGTTAAATTAACTCTTTAAAACTGCAAGTAAATGACTAACCTTTCTATGGCTGTGCATAATTCTTAATATTTTCCAAATTTCTTTTAGGGCCTCTGGGTTAGATTCTTTTTCAAAATAGGCCTGAGTTTTTACTAAAGTCCCTCTGAGTTCTTGATTGAGCTCATCAAGGGCAGAGATATCATATTTAGGCCTCTTAACTTTTATTAAAAGATCTATTTCCTGAATTAAGACTCTATCAATTATTTTTCTAGAATATTTCTTTAGAAAAGTTTTAATCAATTTATTTTGCTCAATAAGGTTATCTGCTGCTTTATCTAGATCCATAGAGGCCATAAGAAGCAAAGTACCCCATGAATTCAGCCTTGATTGTTCATATTCATCTTGTAAAAGAGGAGAAAATCTTTGAATTAGCTCTTGGGCTAATGTTATTAAAGCTGTATTTATCTCTGGCTTCATAAGGCTACAATAAATTTTCCAGCTTATTTAAAATAATTTCAGTATGTATATCTCCTGGTAACCAAGCAGAAAAGAGATTAACTGGGTCTGAATTCTTACCTGTTGAAAATTCATGCCCTGCAGATATCCAAATTGCTAACCCTTTAACACATGCAAAAAGTTCCCACCAAAGTAATGAGTCTTCATCTATTTCTATTTGGCTTTCTTGAGTCCATATTCCTAAGGCCTCTTTTCTTGGTATCAAATAAGCCGGTGTTTCTTTTTTTTCCCAGCACCAAATTTCTGACAAGGCCCATCCCAAGTCTTCTAACGGATCACCTATATGAGCCATTTCCCAATCTAAGATTCCTGTTACGTGCTTGCCTTCAAATAAAAAATTTCCGTTTCGATAATCGCCATGGACAATACTTAGTCTTGAAGCTGGCAATGGTTTGGATCTAAACAATTCTCTTATTGCTGCTTCTAATATCGGCTCTATCCCAATGGAATCCTTACGGATAACATTTACCCAGTAATTTAATTCTTTTGTACAACAGTCATTTTTATTTTTATTCGGCAAGAGCTTATTTAAGTTTGAGCTGTCTAGATCACGGGATGCAATCTTGCCGAGAATCTTCCAAAACTGTTCTCCTATCTCGGCTTGGTAAGGGTTGTAAGCCTCTTTATCAAAAGGACTAGCAACAACACCTGAAAGTTCTTCCATAACAAGAAAAGGAGCACCTAGCTTATCTGAAGATTCTTCAAGGACTATTAGTTTAGGAACTGGTACTTCAGTATCTTGGAAATCAGAATAGGCAACATATTCTGTTTTTTGATCTGTTTCTATTAACGAACTGTCCTGAGTTCTACGATAGATAAAATTTTGAGATTTCTTTTCTTCATCTTGTAGTTTTACGCGATAAGTTTCTCTTGATGCTCCACCAAAAATTCTATGAATTGATAAAAATTTGAATTGTTGATTTAGCTTTGATGATAGGAAATCTGAAAACTCTTGTCCTAGAATATTAGTTGCATTTTCTTCCATAAATCATTCTGCTCTATCGAGAATGTCTAGAAAATTACTGGGTTTATGTTTCCCAATTATCAACTGCTCTAACACGCCCATTCCTTCAACTTCAATTCCCTCTTCAATAAGGATTATTTTGCTGATTGCCTGGATATGTAGAAAGGGAGGATCGTGAGGATCATCTTTGAGATCATAATAGTCATAGTGACTCTCATCTTCTCCTTTAAATTGACCGTGGCCCCATTCAGGGTGCATGTATCCAAGACCACACATGAACATGCTATATTTTGGTTCAATTATCATCTCAATTTTAGATCCATTGTCTTTTTCTGCTCTAAAATTAGCTTTGGAAATTCTTCGGGTTCCGGATTCATAACTAACTTTTTTAGAAAGATTTCTTAAAGTAATTGTGTTTTTTTGTTGTATAAAAGAATGACTATTTGAATTTCCTTCTTCGTCGTCTAAAAAGAAGGCATGACTGGCAGATTGTTCAAAGTTTGCTGGACACCAAAGCCAATAGAACTGTGGATCTTCACGGGGCACCATGGGTTGTGTATCAGAAGAGCCCACTGGTCTAATTCCCCAAGATCTATCTCTAGAACCCATGAAGATTTCAGGTTTTACAATTATTTCCTTCCCTTTGAAGTTTAAACTTCCCTCCCATCTTCCTTGTTGAGTCATTCTGGTGCTATCCATATAAATTCTTGGGCCTGATTTAGTAGTAAGTCTTGGTTCTTGAATAGCCTCAAACCTGGAATTAAAAGTTAAGTCCGCTTTAAAACTCCTTTTCTTGTCGTCCATCAAAACCCTCAATTTTTTTAATGGCTCTAGAACCTGTATTTCTAAAGCGCCAACTTTAGTATTTAATCTCTCTAAATCTAGTATTCTTGAATATCTATAATTGTGCTGTACGCCTTCATGAATAAAAACAAAAGAGCCATCCATAATATTCAAGTTAGGGTATAAACAAAGTGCTACTGCAAAAAAGATATCTCCTTCTTGGTTATACCCATTAAAAAAATACCTGTCATAGAAATTTCTTTCACTTCCCACTTCAGAAACAGGTATGGGAAGTTGGTGAATAGGATAATCGTCAGCCTTAGTTAACATTAACCCTTACTTAGATTTTTACTTTTAGATGAGAGATTCCATTAAGAAAGTTTGAAGGTACTCTTGTTGGCTTAGAAATCGCTTCAATGTTAGGGAAGCGGCCTAAAAGCTCTTCATAAAGAACTCTTATTTGCATCTGCCCTAACCTATTTCCTAAACAAAGATGCTCTCCAGCTCCAAATGCTATGTGTTTTTTTGCGTCCTCTCTATCCACTTTAAAAAGGTGAGAATCTTCAAAAACTTCTTCATCTCTATTCGCAGATCCATACCACATAACAACTTTCTCTCCTTTCTTTATTGGTTGACCTCTTATTTCAGTATCGCAGGCTGCGGTTCTTCTCATGTAAATTACTGAACTTACCCAACGAAGCATTTCATCGGTTGCGTTTGAAAAGAGATCAGGATCTTGAATTAGTTTTAATTTTTCAGCTGGATTTTCAGTTAACGCTATTAATCCACCCGTTAAGGTATTTCTAGTTGTTTCATTCCCAGCTATAACCATTAAAAGAAAAAAGCCATCTAATAATTCTGGTGGCAACCCATCTCCTTCAACCTTTGAATTAGCAACTACACTCATTAAATCATCGGTTGGATTTTTTCGCCTTTCTTCAATCATGTCTCGACCCATTTTGAAGAGTTCCATATAGCTTACCCATACTTTTAAAGCATTTTCAGAATGTTTACTATCTGCTCCCGCTGCCTTTTGAGCGTCGTTAAGGTTGCCCATCTGTGAAGAAGCGTCAGTCAAATTATTTACAATATCTCTTACCTTTTGCCTTTGAGACTCTTCAATTCCCATCATCTCGCACAATACCCACAAAGGTATTTTTTCTGCTATCTCAGTTACAAAATCGAACTCCTTTTTATCAGCTAGTCCATCAAGAATTTCCTTAATTTTATTTCTGAGTCCTTCTTCAAACTCTCTGATTGATTTAGGGCTAAATCTGGGTGAAACCATTTTTCTGTACACTTGATGTTGAGGCGGATCCATCGCAATCATATTGCCTACTAATGCCGCTGTGGCTACTGGATCTCCTTGCTCAGGATCTCCGTAAGACATAAGAATTCCTGGTGTGGCTGAGGAGAAAGTCTTTGGATCTTTTGAAACTCTTACTATGTCTTCATGTTTAGTTAAAGCCCAAAACCCATTCTCAAAAGGCAAATATTCTTCGTGCCAATAGACTGGAGCTTCTTTCCTTAATCTGGTGAAAATATCATTAGGCTGACCATTTTGAAAAGTTTCCCAGCGGTCTAATTCACATACTTGACCTATGTCGTAAACTGGTTTTGACATAGTTAACTATAAGGCTTCAAGAATAGTTTCAGCAGAACTTACTTCCAGACCGGGACCACTTTCAACATTTAATGTTGATACAACTCCATCATCAATGATCATTGCATAACGTTGAGATCTGGTACCCAGTCCAAATCCAGAACCATCCATTTCTAAACCGATTGCTGATGTAAATTCAGCATTGCCATCAGAAAGCATAAGCACATCTTCACCTGCACTCCTATCTTTACCCCAAGCCGCCATTACAAATGGATCATTAACTGCGATACAAGCTACTACATCGGCACCTTTATCCCTGAGATTGCTAGCATTAGTCACAAATCCTGGTAGATGTTGCACGCTACAGGTAGGTGTAAATGCTCCTGGAACTGCAAAAAGGACCACTTTTTTTCCGGCACAAAGCTCTTCCATGGAGACTGGTTTAGGTCCTTCCTCCGTCATGGTACTTACTGTTATTTGAGGTAACTTGTCTCCTACTTGTATTGTCATTTTTTCTCCTTTAAAAAATTAAACTTCTCGGTAAATTTTTGAACCCTGTTCTTTAAGCAGTTCTCATTATATCTATAGAGGGAATAAAAGAGTTGAGTTTTAAGGGCATTTTTAAAGAAATTGGGTAAAAAAGAAATAGGTGTTATACTTGACTAACACACCTAAAAAAAAGGAACTAAAGATGATAAAAATGAAACTACACAAAACAATAGCTGTTTGCAGTTTGGTTGGCTTATCTATAACTCAAACCTGGGCTGAGGATCTGAAGGACATCTATGAACTTGCATTAATAAACGATCCTACATTTAAAGCAGCAGAAGCATCCTTTCGGGTAGGTAAAGAATACAAAATTCAAGGAAGGGCCGGATTATTACCTTCTCTAACTATTTCGGGTTCCACAGGTTGGAATGAGTACAGACTAGAAGAGACCTTATTGGATGAATACAATTCAAATAATTATTCAGGCTCTCTACAACAACCCCTTTTTCGTATGGATAGGTGGTTTCAATTCAGGCAAGGCAAAGCATTAACACAAAGTGCTGCAGCTGAATTTGCCTCTCAGCAACAAGAAACAATGATCCGGGTAGCCACAAGCTACTTCAATGTGCTAAATGCTAAGGATAGCTTAAGTGCAGTGAAGGCTGAAGTTGAAGCCATAGGAAGACAAAGAGACCAAGCTAAAAAAAGATTTGATGTTGGCCTAGCATCAATTACCGAGGTCCAAGATACTCAAGCTGCCTACGACTTAAGTATAGTAGGTAGAATTATAGGAGAGGCTCAACTTGATTCTGCTAAAGAGGCCGTATCAGCAATCATAGGTGGAGATTTACCACTTTTATCCCCTTTAATGGATGATTACCCTACCCCACCTCCAGATCCAATTAATAGAGAGGTGTGGGTAAAAATAGGTTTGGCTAATAATTTTCAATTAAAAGCAGCCCAGTTAAATACAGCCGCTGCCAAAAGCAGTGCTAGAGCAAGTGGGTCTGCTCATTTGCCTAAGATTGACATTGTTGGCAGAGTGACTAAAAGCACTAGTAGGCAAGGAAAATTTGGTGGCTTTATTCAAAACCCATTGTTTGGACTAGAATCAGATAACCGACAATATGCAATTCAAGTTAGCATGCCCATTTTTGCAGGCGGGGGAATTAGTTCAGCTCGAAGGCAGGCGTACGCACAATACGATAGAAGTAAAGAACAAACTTTATTTACTGAAAGGTCAGTTATCAGAGAAGTTCGATCCAATCACTTTAATGTACAAACTCAGTCAGCAAACGTAACAGCAAGAAGGCAAGCGCTTGCTTCCGCTAATTCAGCTTTGGAAGCTACCCAGATTGGGTTCCAAGTTGGCAATAGAAATGTAGTAGATTTGTTACAAGCTGAAAGAGGACTTTATGCAGCGAAAAGAGATTATGCTCAATCTCGTTATGATTACATAATTGCAGTTCTCAGACTTAAATTATCAGTGGGTTCATTGAGTCCTGAAGACTTATTTAATGTAAGTTCTCAAATGAAATAAAAGGTGCCGGAGCTTCCAGAAGTAGAGACGACTTTAAGGGGCATAGAGCCGCACATTTTAAACCTACCTATAGCAGATATCTTAATTAGAGAATCTAAGTTAAGGTGGAAAGTCCCTGAAAGGGACTTGAAGAAAAACCTTTTGGGGAGCTATTTCTCTTCTATAAAAAGAAGAGCTAAGTATCTCATCTTAAATAGCAAAACCGGTTCTCTGCTTATCCACCTAGGTATGTCAGGTTCTTTGCGAATCCTTGCCAGAGATGTCAAACCTCAAAAACATGATCATATTGATATCACCTTTAACAATAATAGTTTGCTCAGGTTTACAGATCCGAGGAAATTTGGGTCCTTTCTTTGGACTGAAGATCCTGAACTACATCCTCTTTTAAAAAATTTAGGGCCAGAGCCTTTAGGTAATTCTTTTTCGGGTGACTACTTATTTAGGGCTTCTAGAAAAAGAAAAGTTCCGTTAAAAAACTTTATTATGAACTCAAGAGTCCTTGTTGGAGTTGGCAATATTTATGCCTCCGAAGCCCTATTCTTATCTGGGATCAGACCTCAGAAAAGAGCTGGAACTATTAACAGGAAACAATACGACCTTTTAGCTTCATCAATTAAAGATTTACTACAAAGCTCTATAGATAAAGGTGGAACTACTTTGCGAGATTTTGTGGGTGGCGACAGCAAACCCGGTTATTTCAAAAACGAATTACTTGTCTACGGCAGATCTGGACTATGTTGTAAATCGTGTTCAACGCTACTAAAAGAAATTCGTTTATCTCAACGAAGTAGTGTTTATTGCCCCAAATGCCAGTCTTAAATTAATCCTTAAAACGTTTTTTTAGAGCCTCCTCAACGATAGGATCAACAAAAGCAGACAACTCTCCTCCCATTGAAGCTATCTCTCTGACTAATGTAGACGAGAGAAAGGAGAATTTAGCTTTGGGCGTTAAGAATACACTTTCGAGATCAGGAGACATTGCTCGATTCATATTCGCTAATTGAAACTCGTACTCAAAGTCAGAAACTGCTCTCAGCCCTCTTAACAGAACATTGGTTCCTTCCTCTTTAGCCAGATCGACTACTAATCCGGTAAAACCAATAGCTCTAACTTTCTTGTTCCCCTTGAAGATTAACTCGATCTGATTAATTCTTTCTTCTAAAGAGAAAAGAGGAGTCTTTGATTCACTTGTAGCAATCGCTACAGTTACTTCGTCAAATAAGTGTAAGGCCCTATAGATTATATCTATGTGGCCCAAGGTAACTGGATCAAAAGTACCGGGATACAAAGCTTTCTTCATATATTCGCTCCTCTTATTAATCTCATTTTCCCATATTTTTTAAAAAAAAGAATCTGATTGAGAATCACTCTCAATCTCATACTCAATTTCATTGAGCATTTCACCCCTTTTTTTAGTGTAAAGTCAGTTCCATGATTGAAGCAGCCCTATATATTACTTCGCTTTTTTCGATGGTGTGCTACATAGTATTGTCAGCTAAATACCTGTAAAATTCCGTTACATCTTTTTTTAATTTTCCTTTTGTGAGCATCCATGGTGCTCGTTTTTTTTGCTTGTAAACAATTATGAATAAACCAAAAAGCAGTACAGTTAAAATTGGTAGCAATGTTAGCTTGCTCTTGGAAAATTTGAGTACCTTAAATTCTGTTATTCCAGAAAAGAATAACTTGAAAGCAACCATGTCTGTTAAATTTTCTGATGAAAAGATAATAAAAGAGAAATTAAACCAATTTTCCGGTATAGAAAATAAGGTCTGGTTGCAGGTAGGTGAAAATGATCGGATCTTCGCAAGCTCGCAAAAAAAATGTAGAAACGCACACAGCAAAAAAAAACTCGTCAAATTATTTTCTCTGTTTTGAGTTTACTAATCTTATGATTAAGGATTTACAGTCTGGAGCTACTTTATTTGCTGGAGTAGAACACCCAAATTACAACGTCAGAACGCAAGAAATTCCAAGAACTGTGTCTGATTTGCTTGCCCAAGATTTGTCTAAATAATTATGGTTTTAAAGTAACGAAACTAACCTAGCTAGAACATAAAAAAAAACTTAGAATAGGTACAAAGTAAATTTAAAGAAATTACCAGGAAGGTGACTTATGAGTAAAGATAATGAAGATAAATGTCCAGTAATGCATGGTTCCTTAACCAGCAATAGCGCTTCAGGAACGTCAAATCAAGATTGGTGGCCAAATCAATTAAATCTAAATATTCTTCATCAGCATGATCAGAAATCTGATCCTCTGGCTGAGGGTTTTGATTATCGAGAAGAGTTTAAAAAGCTTGATTATAAATCTCTAAAAAAGGATCTAAATGATCTGATGACAGATTCACAAGATTGGTGGCCGGCTGATTATGGACATTATGGTCCTTTCTTTATTCGAATGACTTGGCACGCGGCAGGTACTTACAGGATTGGAGACGGTCGTGGCGGTGGGGGAACAGGTGCTCAGCGCTTCGCTCCGCTTAATAGTTGGCCAGATAATGGAAACTTAGATAAAGCTCGTCGTCTACTTTGGCCCATAAAACAAAAATACGGTAATAAAATTAGTTGGGCAGACCTTTTAATCCTTGCTGGGAATGTCGCGATTGAATCCATGGGTGGAAAAACTTTTGGTTTTGGTGGAGGACGTCCTGATATTTGGGCACCAGAGGAAGATATTCACTGGGGTATAGAGACAGAATGGTTAGCCAATGAGAGGTACTCAGGTGAGCGAGATCTAGCTAATCCTTTGGGTGCCGTACAGATGGGCTTGATTTATGTTAACCCACAAGGCCCTGACGGTGAACCTGATCCTATTGCAAGCGGTAAAGATGTCAGAGAGACATTTGGTCGAATGGCCATGAACGATGAAGAAACCGTGGCTCTTGTTGCTGGTGGACACACCTTTGGTAAGGGGCATGGCGCCGGAGCTGAGGAACATGTGCAAGCAGAACCTGAGGGAGCGCCATTGGAAAACATGGGTTTTGGCTGGCAAAGCAACCATGCATCGGGAATGGGTAGTGACTCCATTACAAGTGGCTTTGAGGGAGCCTGGACGGCTAACCCAACACAATGGGACAACGGATACTTTGATCTCTTATTTGGTTATGAATGGGAGAAGGTGGAAACACCTGCCGGCAAGATTGTTTGGCATGCGATAGATCAGAAAGAAGAGGATATGGCACCAGATGCCGAGGATTCCTCTGTGCGCGTCCCTACCATGATGACGACAGCGGATATGGCGATGCGAGAAGATCCCGCCTATAAGAAGATCTCAAAACGTTTTCATGAAAACCCTGAGGAATTTGCTGATGCATTTGCTAGAGCGTGGTTTAAGCTGCTGCATCGTGACATGGGACCTCTTTCTCGATACTTGGGTCCTGAAGTTCCTAAAGAAGAACTTATTTGGCAAGACCCTGTTCCTAACGGCAACGCTGACTATGATGTGGAAGCGGTTAAAACAAAAATTGCTGAAACTGATTTATCTGTCCAAGAGATGGTGGAAACAGCTTGGGCAAGTGCTTCAACCTTCCGAGGATCTGATATGCGCGGTGGTGCCAATGGTGCGCGTATACGCCTAGCTCCTCAAAAGGATTGGGAAGCTAATAAACCAGAGCAACTTGCACGTGTATTGGGTGTACTAGAAGGCATTGCTTCAGAAACTGGAGCATCAGTAGCGGATGTTATCGTACTTGCTGGTAATGTAGGTTTGGAACAAGCTTCAGATGCAAGCGTTCCATTTACTCCTGGTCGAGGAGATGCTACAGAAGAGCAAACTGATGTTGAATCATTTGAAGTACTTGAACCTGCTTCAGATGGATTCCGTAATTTTCATAAGACAAAGTCTTCTGTCAGCCCTGAAGAAATGATGCTAGATAAAGCTCAATTACTAGGACTTACTGCACCAGAGATGACTGTATTAGTAGGCGGAATGAGATCCTTAGGCATTAGCTCTGATAATAATGGTGTATTTACTGAAACCCCAGGTAAGTTAACTAATGACTTCTTTGTAAACTTGCTTGATATGAATGTGGAATGGAAGCCTTCTGGTGAAAATGCTTACGAAGCAACAGATCGTTCTTCAGGGAATAAAGTTAGAACTGCGACAAGGGTAGACCTGGTATTTGGTTCTAACTCTCAATTAAGAGCTTTGGCAGAAGTTTACGCCAGTGAAGATTGTAAGGAAAAGTTTGTTTCAGACTTTATTTCAGCTTGGAATAAAGTCATGAATGCTGACCTTTTGTAAATAGATCAGACTCTAATTACATCTACTATGAATTATATTTACTTAATTCTGCTCTTGCTATTGCCCTTCTGTGAACTTCATCAGG
>DTSY01000040.1 GCA_012965075.1 Gammaproteobacteria bacterium
AGGAGAGGGCTCTAGGAACTTTGGTCACTTGGCTTATCATGTAGATAACATATATAAAACATGCTCTCGACTAAAGGATTCAGGAGTAACTATTAATCGTCCACCTAGAGATGGTCATATGGCTTTTGTAAGATCTCCTGACAATGTTTCCGTTGAGCTCTTACAAAAAGGCTTACCTCTCAAACCAAAAGAACCATGGATCTCTATGGAAAACATTGGAGAGTGGTAGTTATATAGATTACAGTTAAAGAGATAACTCTAAATCCTAACCAAATACCTCACTGCAACATCCAAATACAAATTCTGTATAATTCTCAGTCAGTTCAAAGCGGGTATCGTATAAAGGCTTATTACCTCAGCCTTCCAAGCTGATGATACCGGTTCGATTCCGGTTACCCGCTCCATTTTCTCATGAATGATAATACTGAAGGTAAAATTAAGGTTGAAGCAGGTAAGAGGTATTCTTGGTGTAATTGCGGGAAAAGCAATAAATACCCTTTATGTGATGGTTCCCATAGGAAATTGGAAGGAATTCAACCAGTAAGAACCTGGTTTCATGAAGACTTAGAAGTTTTCTTTTCCAGAGAAAACGGTAAGCTTCAGCTTAAAGTGGAGAAACTAGAGAAATGAGCATGCTTTACTTCAAGATTTATATGGCTGTTCAAGCGCTAGTCTTCCGTCTAACGGGCGGTAGGCTAATGAACAAGATAAGGGGAATGGATATTTGTGTGGTTAAAACCAAAGGCGCAAAATCAGGAAAAATTAGGTACATCCCTTTAATGTTGGTCCCTTATCAAGAAGGAGTGATCTTAGTAGCCTCATTGGGAGGGGCGGATGTTCATCCATCATGGTATTGGAATATCAAAGCACATTCAAAAATTTTAGTTTACTTAAAAGGAAAAAAATTGAATTTAGTAGCTGAGCAGGTCAGTGATGATAAAAAAGCTGAATTATGGACTTTAATTTGTTCTTTCTACCCTCCTTACGATGCCTACCAAAAGAAAACCGAAAGAAATATTCCTGTTTTTAATTGTCAACCAACTTAAGAAGTTATGAAAGATGTCAATTTTGAAATAGTTAAAACCAATGGCATTAATGTAAGGGTAGCTTCTATGGGAGAAGGGCCCCTAGTGATTTTTTGTCACGGTTGGCCCGAGAGCTGGTACAGCTATCGTCATCAACTTCCGGCAGTAGCTTCTGCAGGATACAAAGCAGTTGCCTTTGATGTAAGAGGCTACGGAGAATCTGATAAACCCCATGCAATTGAAGAGTACACCATGCTGAATATGGTTGCTGATGTTATAGGAATAATTAAAGCTCTTGGGTATGAGAAGGCTATAACAGTGGGTCATGATTGGGGAGGCCCAATAGCATTAAATACTGCGGCACTTCATCCAGAACTGATTACTGCCACCGGAACTCTGTCTGTTCCTTACACGTCTAGAGGACCCATGCCAACCCTGGATTTGTGGAAAGAAATCTATAAAGATAGGTTTTTCTATCAACTTTATTTCCAAAAAGAAGGCGTAGCTGAAGCAGAGTTTGAAAATGATCTTCAAAGAGCTTTAAGAATTACCTACACCAACAGTGATGGCAGGGGTATGGCTAAAGGATTAGAAAAATCACAAAGTGGCTTAAACCCGCAAAAGGGACCCGATGCAACTTTTCTTGAAGGCATGGAAGAGTTCGAAGAATTACCGGATTGGCTCACCCAAGCAGATATAGATTATTTTGTCAGTCAATTTGAAATAAGTGGTCTAAGAGGTCCTTTAAATCGTTACCGAGCACAAAATATAGATTGGACAGAGCTTGAAAGTCTACCCAAGACCATTTCACAACCAGCTTTTTTTATTACAGGGACTTTGGATCCTGTCAATTTCTTTGTCCCTAGTGAACAAAGCTTAATTGAGAGAATAGGTTCAAACTATGACAATCTTCTTTTAGCTGAAGAGTTAGATGGAATCGGGCATTGGACTCAGCAAGAGGCTCCTGAAGAAGTAAATAACTTAATTCTATCTTTCTTAGAAAAGCTCTAGACTTATTGTGCTCTGTCGAGAGCAGATTCTATAAGCCATTGTAAAAAGTTTCTATGAGCTTGGGTTTCTGGATCACTTGAACGTCTCTTAGCTATTTTTTGGATATCTCTTAAAGAGGCATATGCAGCAGCAGCTGACATTTGATCAGAGCCTCCATCAGACAGTAGTTTAATCAGTCTTCTTGTATAAAGAGTTTGAAGATTCTGTCTCATAGTATTTACCGAACTAGAGGCGTCTTCCAAGAAAATAGCATTGGTTAAGTCATTCATCATTTCTTGAGTGCTATAGGTGTTTCCATAAAGCCTTGAATCTGAAATTCTGTCCAAAGTCCATCCGCTTAATAAGTGTGACAATAGCGAAGATTGGATAGAAAGCATTTTTCTATGTATTTGAGGATCTTCATGCTCACCACTGAAATCAAATCCTCTTCTCTCTAGTTGTAAGATAGAAATTAGCTCTTTTGTGATCGGAAATGCATCTGGGGCAAAAGCGTATTTAGCCATAACTGACATAGCTTCTTTCTGAAGTTCCTTTGGAACAGGACTGAGTGGCGGCTGATTAGAATTTTGATCAGGAGTTGACCTATTTACATAAACACCGCCTACGTACCTAGAAGTAGTTTGTAATGATCTGGCAGATTCTCTAAATAAGGTCTGATAAGCGTTTTCAAACTCTTCCCACGATTGCACTTTCATGGTTGCAGGAAGTTCTTTTAACTTACTGTTTACTAACTCTATTCTTTGAACCGCATATCCTATTGGATCATTAGACATGTCGTTTACCATGGCCCTTGGATCAACTCCTCTTCCAGGACGTCTCATGTCATCAGCGTCATTACCAAACATTAATTCGGGTTCGTCTGACCTAAATAAAATTTCTTTTCTTTCAGAATCACTAAGATTTGGTTTATAGCCGAATTCAATGGCCCATTTGTCATATGCTCCTGGTACTACATCATAATAATCACCTTGAGTAACACCTAACGGAGCTAGGTTAATAGCAGGGTATTCCATTACAGACGCAGTAACTCCTGTTTCTTGTGTTATTTCTGAGTTATGAACCGTTACAAGATCGTGTAGATAACTGGCTTTAAAATTGTGATTCAATCCCAAGGTGTGCCCAACTTCGTGTAAGGCTAAGCGGATTATGCTTTGTTTAACTATTTTTGGGTCTGTATTTCCATTAGAGTCCATTGAAACTATTCCACCTAATATATTTCCTTCTTGCATTAGACTTCCCGCATAACAAAAATTCTTTTCATTTATTGGGAAAATAGAGTTGATATTGATTCGATTTGTTAAGTAAACCCATTCAAGCATGATGTCAGCGCCAATGATTTCTCCAGTTCTTGGATTTGTGAAACTAGGACCATAACCACCAAAGGGAGGGTTGGGTGAAGAAGTCCATCTAAGGACGTTATACCTAATATCACCAGCGTCCCACTCAGCATCATCGGGTTGAATTTTCACTTCGATGGCATTTTTAAATCCAGCTTTTTCAAAAGCTACGTTCCAAGCCAAAACACCTTCTTTGATATAAGGTCTTAACTCTTGTGGTGTTGAATTTTCTAACCAAAAGGTGATAGGTTTGATCGGTTCAGATAACTCTTCTTCAGGGTTCTTCTTTTGTAAATCCCACTTATTAATTAAATCTGAATAAGGAGTTATGTCTGTCGAAGTTAAATCGGTTATTCTTTCTGTAAAATAACCAACCCTTTGATCAGCTGATCTAGGCTCAAAATTATTTTCAGGTATTTCAATTAGACTATATCTTAGAGAAATACTTATGTTTCTAGGATCGGCAGCATCTTCCTCTTCATATTCATAGGAAGGGGGGTTTTCAAAAACGTATTCGATTTCTACATCTGTGTTATTAGGATAATTATGAAAAGATTGAATCCTTGATTTTTCAGCACTTAATTGTCCCCAAATGAAATCTTGAGGAGGCGCGTCAGGGTAGGGTATAGGTTTTATAGGAGTTAATGATTCAGAAAGAAATAAAGATGAGACATTTATTAAAAATTCATCCTCACTTTCGTTCATCGAGTTTATTGGGAATACTTTTATCACTGAATTAGAAATGTTAGCTCCTGCTGATCTTGATAGAGCCGAGTCGTTATCAAAAGAAAAATTTGTGTTTACCCTTACAAGTCTTATGGTGTCAAAGTGCTTTTCAAATTTTAGAACTCCATTATCAAGGTAACTGCCTCTATTTCTTCTAGCAGCTACTACCCCGTCTCTAACGTGCGCAAAATAAATAAATTCTTGATCTAGCTGACTTTCATTAATTTTGAAATATAAGGTGCTAGTTTCAGGGTCTTGATAAACGTGAATAAAGCCTTTGGAAGATTCAAAATCTTCAACTGTATCTTTAATGAACTCTTTTTCATCCTTTTCTTCTTCTGCTTTTTCTTCTGCAGTCTCAATATCAGTTTCTTCTTCTATCTCTTCGGATAGAGAGAGTTCCGTAAAGGACATGAAAAGCGTCAGGGTCAAGAAATAAATAATAGATTTCTTAAACATATCAAATATCTCCGTTTTTTTCTTATATTAAAGAGGTTGGCATTATAGGTAATAACTAGAAATTAGCCTACTTAAGCTAAAATTCTCGTCGGAACTCATTTAAAGTAGAATATCAACATATGTACGATCTAATTATCAAGAATGGAACTATCTACGATGGAACAGGCGACAAACCTTTTGTTGCTGATATTGCGATAAAAGGTAGAAAAATTGAAGCTATAGGGGAGCTAGACGAAGTTTCTAAACAGACCATTAATGCTGAACAGAAAATAGTGGCTCCAGGATTTGTAGATATTCATACTCATTATGATGGTCAAGTGACTTGGGATCCTTATTTAAGGCCATCAACTTACCATGGTGTTACAACAGTGGTTATGGGTAATTGCGGAGTTGGTTTTTCACCCTGCAAACCAGAAGAAAGAGATTGGTTAATAAGTCTTATGGAAGGTGTGGAAGATATTCCAGGCACCGCTTTGCATGAAGGCATAAATTGGCAATGGGAGAGTTTTCCAGAATATTTAGATATTTTAGAAAATAAACCTCTGGCCATAGACGTAGGTACCCAGATTCCACATGGGGCGGTTCGTGCTTATGTAATGGGTCAGAGAGGAATTAACAGGGAAGAGGCAACTCAGGAAGAAATAGATCGAATGAGTCAAATAGTTAAGGAAGCTATCCAAGCTGGAGCCTTTGGGTTTAGCACTTCCAGAACAGAAAAACATAGAGATTCTAGTGGTGCGCTTACTCCTAGCATTACAGCACATAAGAATGAACTGGTTTCTATAGCAAATTCTATGGGAGAACTGAATAGCGGAGTTCTCCAGGGTATTTCCGATTTTTATGATTTTGAATCCGAGTTTGATATTTTTAAAGAGATGTCTCAGTCTTCAGGAAGGCCCATATCAATAACCGTAGAGCAAATGGATCAAAGGCCAGATTGGTGGCATCAACTTTTAGATGGAATTGAGGCAGCACAAAATGAAGGGATCAAGATGTATGGACAAGTGCCACCAAGAGCAACCGGCATTAATATGGGACTTACAGCTACCTTAAATCCCTTTACTTTTTATCCCTCTTTCTATGACCTAGCACAGAAATCATTGGAGGAGAAAGTTGCTACTTTGAGAGACCCAGAGTTTAAAAAGAAGTTGCTCTCTGAACAACCGGTTTCTATTGGGAATCCTTTAGTAGAAGAAATTACTCAATCCTTTAACAAAATGTTTAGATTGGGAGAGCCTGCTAACTACGAACCAGATCCGGATTCATCATTTAAAGCTATCGCTAAACAACAAAATATATCTCCTCAAGAAGTAGCTTACGATAGTTTGCTTGAGAAAGAAGGAAAGGCACTTATTTATCATCCTCTGTTTAATTATTTGCCAGGCAATTTAGATTTTGTAGAAAAAATGCTTAATCATCCTTACTCAATATCAGGTTTAGGAGATGCAGGAGCACACTGCGGTGCTATAAGTGATGCCAGCTTCCCAACAACACTGATTCAGCATTGGGGAAGGGATAGGACAAGAGGGAAAAAGATACCACTGGAAAAACTTATAAGCATGCAAACTCTAGAAACCTCTAGACTCCTAGGAATCAGCGATAGAGGCGTCTTAAAAGAAGGTTATAAAGCCGATATTAATGTTATAGATTTTGATAACTTAACTTTACATGAACCTGAAGTCATACATGACTTACCGGCTGGAGGTAGAAGGCTAATTCAAAAAGCAAGTGGGTATGAGTATACGATCGTGTCAGGGCAAATTGCTTTTAAAAATGGAGAAGCTACTGGAGCTCTAAACGGAAGATTAATTAGAAACCAAATTTCTTAGAACCAGTGGAAAAGTTAGATCTCCATGGAGTTAGACACCATGAGGTTGACTTAATGGTAGAAAACTTTATTTTTCTCAATCAACATGATATTCCACTAACAATAATTTGTGGGAGTAGTTCAAAGATGGTAGAACTTGTTAAAGTCGTTTTAGATAGAGCAGGATCTAACTATCTTGAAGGCAAAGGCTTTGATTTTGGAAGAATAACAGTATTAAAACTCTAATCTAGAAATGCAAATTAAAAAGACCACACCTTTGGGAGCAGAAGTAAGTGACATAGATTTATCAAATGTTTTAACGGAATCAGACCATAATTTAATTAAAGAAGCTTTTCTAGATAACCTGGTCTTAATTTTTAAGAACCAGAAATTGACACCTCAGAATCTTTTGATGGCAGCTAGCGTTTGGGGATCACCCCAACAACACCCTGTTTTTAAAGGGTTAGAAGAGCATCCGGAAATAATTAAAATAGAAAATTTCGGAGCTAAGTATCATACCAACGCCCATTGGCACTCAGACGTCACTTTTGAAAAAGAACCTCCAGACGCGACCATACTTTATGCCATTGATGTTCCTTCTGTCGGAGGAAATACTTTGTTTGCAAATCAATATTTAGCTTATGATTCTCTTGAAGATCAGTTAAAAGAAAAACTTGAAAACTTAGTTGCCGTTAATACCAATAAGTCTGTTATCTTCCTTGCAGGAGCTGATCCTTCTCTACAAAAATCAGTTAACCACCCAGTGTTTAGAACTCATCCCGAAACCGGGAAAAAAGCCCTATTTGTAACTCAAGCCTTTGTGGAGAGAATTGAAGGGTTAACTGATAAAGAAAGTGGAGAAATACTAATCAAACTATACTCTCAAGCAAGTCATGAAAGATTCAGATATGAACACAAGTGGCATAATGGAGATATGGTTGTTTGGGACAATAGATGCGTACAGCATTTTGCGGTGCATGATCATGGCGACAAAACAAGAACTTTACATAGAATAACTGTAAGTGGGAGTAAACCTTATTAATGAGCCACCTTACTATTAAAAATTGCACAATCGTTAATGAAGGCAAACTTTCTGAAAATGATTTATTAATTAAAAATGGACGTATCGAGAAGATTGATACATCTATCGATGTTAAGGGAGATTTTATTGAAGCCGAAGGTTTACATCTATTACCGGGCTTTATTGATGATCAGGTTCACTTTAGGGAGCCGGGATTAACAGATAAAGGCAGTATTCGAAGTGAATCTACAGCCGCCGTAGTTGGTGGAACGACTTCTTTTATGGATATGCCCAATGTGGTCCCTCCGACATTAAATGTGGATCTTTGGAATCAAAAAAATAGAATTGCTGAACAAGGTTCTTTAGCCAACTACTCATTCTATATGGGTTCAAGTAATACCAATATAGAGGAGATAAAAAGTATTGATCCCAGCCAAGTATGCGGGTTGAAAGTTTTTATGGGTTCTTCTACCGGGAATCTCCTTGTTGATGACCCAAAAGCTTTAGAGAACATCTTTAATTTCTCTCCTGTTTTGATTACCACTCATTGCGAAGACACACCCCTAATAACCGAAAATGAGAAAAAAGCTTATGAGAAGTTTGGCGACAATATACCGATAGAACTTCATGAAGAAATACGTTCAAGACAAGCCTGTTTAATTTCAACTAAGAAAGCAATTAATCTTGCAAAACAATTTAACTCGAAATTACATGTGCTTCATATTTCTACAAAAGACGAAATTGAGCTATTTGATGCTGGACTCATAGAAAATAAAAAAATAACCTCAGAAGTTTGTATCCCCCATTTATTGTTCTCTTCTTCCGATTACGAAAATCTTGGGTCCTTAATTAAATGTAATCCATCAATTAAAGCTAATTCGGACAAAACAGCCCTTAGGCAAGCTCTAAAAAAAGGAGTTATAGATTATGTCGCAACTGATCATGCTCCCCATATATTGAGTGAAAAGGAAAAAAATTATTTAAATTCGCCTTCAGGGATGCCTTCAGTACAACATTCATTTCTAGCAGTACTGGAAATGGTACACGATGGAGATCTAGAGATTACAGATGTTCCTAAAATAACTTCGCATAACGTAGCTAAGAGATTCGAAATTAAAGATCGAGGTTTTATTAATGAAGGGTTTTGGGCTGACTTAGTCTTAGTAAACATGAATGATTCATATGAAGTAAAAAAAGAAAAAATATTTTATAAATGTGGATGGTCACCTTTTGAGAGTTATACTTTTAAATCAAGGATTATAGAAACTATAATTAATGGAGAAAGAGTTTGCAGTCAGGGTAAAATCTTATCAGACAAAATTGGACAAAAACTAGAATTTTCAAGGGGATATAAATGAGTTTTAAAGAATATGATGAATACGATGCCATAGGTCTTGCTGAGTTGGTTAAGAAAAAAGAAGTTTCTGCTGAAGAGTTACTAGACGAAGCTATTCAAAGAACTGAAAAAGTAAATGGCCAGACTAATGCAGTTGTTTTAAAACATTACGATGAAGCAAAAGCAATGATAGAAAAAGGTTTGCCGGATGGCCCGTTTACTGGAGTACCTTATCTCCTTAAAGATTTACATGTTCTTCTTACCGGGACAAAAACTACCTACGGTTCAAAATTCTTTAAAGACTATGTGGCTGATCATAATAGTACTTTGGTAGATAGATACCTTGAAGCTGGTTTAGTCATCTTTGGAAAGACTAATAGTCCAGAATTCGGTTTAACAGTGACAACGGAACCTGAGCTCTATGGTCCAACTAGGAATCCTTGGAATTTGGATCATTCTGCAGGAGGATCCAGCGGAGGTGCAGCTTCAGCGGTGGCTTCAGGAATACTTCCCATGGCAAATGCTAGTGATGGAGGAGGTTCTATCAGAATTCCTGCGTCTTGTTGCGGGCTGGTAGGATTGAAACCAACGAGAGCAAGAACTCCTATGGGACCAGATAGGGGTGAAGGATGGGCAGGACAATCAATAAGTCATTGTGTTTCTAAATCTGTAAGAGATTCTGCTGCACTTTTGGATGCCACATCTGGATTTGCTCCAGGAGATCCATATGCTCCAACTGAACCTTCAGGAACATTCCTGTCAGCTAATGGAAGGGATCCAGGAAAACTAAAAATTGCATTACATTTACCCACGGATGCAGTGAAAATAGATGATGATGTTGTTTCTTCAATAAAAAATACTGCTAAATTATGTGAATCTTTAGGACATCATGTTGAGGAGGCATCACCGCAACCAGATAACGAAGCCCTCTCAGAGGCGATAGGAGTAATTATTTCTGCAAACGTTGCTTTAGCGTTGCAGCAAAGAGCAGATGTCCTAGGAACTGAAGTCACTCCAGATGTTGTTGAACATATTACTTATAGGATGTATGAAAATGGTAAGGAGTTTTCAGCAGATCAATATGCAAAAGCTACTTTAATTAATCACCAAGCTGGAAGGGTGTTAGGCAATTTTATGGAAGAATACGATCTAATTCTTAGCCCAGTGCTTGCTAAACCTCCTGTTAAAATTGGAGAAATTGATATGTCTTCACCTGATATAGCAACTTACATTGAAAGACTTTCTTCCTATTCAAGCTTTACAGGCCTTTATAACCAAACTGGCCAACCAAGTATTTCTCTTCCTTTAGGCTTTAGCGATAATGATTTACCGATAGGTTCTATGCTTACTTCAAAATTTGGAAATGATGAGTTATTAATCTCCATTGCATCTCAAATAGAAAAAGCAGAGCCTTGGGCTGACAAAAAACCGCCTATCTATTCAAATTAAGTGAATCCAGAAATTCACCCTGATAATAAGGATTTTTCTTGGTCTGTTCCCCAGGGACCTTATCAATACTTATCGGAAGAACAAGTAGAGCAGTATGATAAAAAAGGGTTTTTGGTCTTGGAAGATGCATTCGATACAGAGTTGATGTCTCAAATTTATGGTCTCATTGATCCTTTTGAAGAAAAAGTAACTGAGGTTCTGAGAGGCTTTGATGGAGGTAAGGTTTTCATTTCGAGAGCAGATGAAATAACTTTTTCAACTCACCTTGTTACTCAGTCTGAAGAATTAAAAGAGTTTAGCAAACACAAAGTATTTTCTAGTCTGTGCCTAGACCTTATTGGAAAAAATGTTCGTTTGTATTGGGATCAGGCCGTTTATAAGAAGCCCGGTACTCAAGATGAATTTCCTTGGCATCAAGATAATGGGTATACCTTTATTGAACCTCAAGCCTATCTGACTTGTTGGTTAGCCTTAAACGATACTGATGAGTCTAATGGATGTCCGTGGGTTGTACCCAAATTACACAGATTAGGTACCCTAAAACATGAAACCACGGATCTTGGATTTGAAATTCCACTTAATGATAAAGATGCTATTCCTCTGCCTTTAAAATCTGGAAGTATCGCAGTCTTTTCTTCTCTTACACCTCATAGGACAGGACCTAATACTTCTAAAGGAATTAGGAAGAGCTATATCTTGCAATATGCTCCCGATGGAGCAAAGAGAAAAATTTCTAAATCCCTAAGCGAGCCTGTTAATGATGAATCCAGACAATTCTATGTAGTAAAAGATGGTTTTGTTTTGTCCTAATTACTCTTGGAAATATCCATCTAGTCTTTCGTAAGCTTCAATAAAATCCTGCTTAAATTCCATTACCACATCGCTGGCAGAAATACTTTGGTTCATTAGACCAACTCCTTGACCTACCCAATGAGTAGCAAGATCTTTTGCGCCATCATGGCCTCCTTCAGCAAGCTTGTTAACTTTAGCTAAAGCTGGTTCCGCTACCATTGGCTGTAAAGGCATTGGGAGAGGGTCTGGAGCTTTATCAGACTCCCATGCGTCAGTCCAAGAGGAGACAAGTTGTCTAGAGTGTTTACCAGTTCTACTTCTTGACCTAACAGTCTGACTAGAACTAGCAGCTAACATTTTTTCCTTAACCACAGGATGAATTTCAGACTCAACTGTAGTTAACCAAACAGATCCGCACCAAGCTCCTGATGCTCCCATGGTCATAGCTGCTGCCATTTGCTTACCTGTAACGATTCCTCCTGCAGCTAAAATAGGGACATCACCATAAGGCTGAATAGCTTCATACACTTCAGGTATTAGAACCATAGTAGGTACACTGCCGCAATGACCTCCTGCTTCAGTCCCTGAAACAACCAATATATCTACATCGGCTTTAACTTGGTTAATAGCGTGTTGAGCAGTTCCCAAGAGAGCAGCAACTTTAACATTATTATCTTTTCCCATTTGAAGCATCCAATCTGGCGGAACTCCAAGAGCATTAGCAATGAGTTTAATTGGATGTTGGAAAGCTACATCTAGAAGTGCCTTTGCTCCACCTGACTGAGTGTTAGCTGCAAAACCAGATCCGGCTGTATCAATCGTTCTTAACTCAGGAGAGGGTATATCATGATTTTCTAAGACATCCGCTCTAAAGTCTGCATATTCTTGGGGGATCATTCCAACAAGTTTTTCTGGGTCAAATTTTTCATCCTTTCCAACCATTTTGTTAGGTATTAAGACATCAACTCCATAGGGTTTTCCGTCAATATGTTCGTCGATCCACTTAAGTTCTTGTTCAAGTACGTCAGGAGACATACCAACAGCTCCTAAAACACCACAACCACCTGCTTTAGAGACCGCAACTACAACATCTCTGCAATGCGTAAAAGCAACTAAAGGAAATTCTATATCCAGCATTTCACATATTCTTGAATTCATTTTTT
>DTSY01000041.1 GCA_012965075.1 Gammaproteobacteria bacterium
TTATTTCTACGAGATCTATTCATAGAAGGTTAGTAGATAGTGAATCTGTGCTAGCCTCTAAAACTAAACCCTAACAAAGAATAAAATTAATATATCAACAGTTTCATGAAAAGAGCTGGGTGATCACTCAAAGGTTCTTTCTCATTTTGAAAGGCTATATCTTCTCCAGCTTCTAGAACTTCAAGGGTCGTTGTCCTGCCATTCCGATAAAGAACATAGTCTAAAATTGGCCAGCCTCCTTCAGCTTGAACTCCTTTAATAGAGTCAGTAAGCCCAAGATCTTTCTTGAAAGCCTCTAGTAAAGCTCGGTCCTCTGGATCATTCCACCTAAGGTTTAAATCCCCAACAATAATGAGAGCTTCCTCGGATGCTTCTTGTTTCATTTTGGCAGCTATTTGTTGAAGTTGGGTTGCTCTGGCTTGACGGTCTGAAGAATTACGACCAGCGTCCAAATGAGTGTTTACAACATAGAAGTGCTTACCCAAAGGGGTTTCGATACGAGCTAATTGAAAGCCCTTAGTCGCAAAGCAGTCATTCAAACCTCCCAACCAGCCCGAACAGGTATTGAAAGCTTCTGACTGTATTTCGATCTGCCATTCCTTTTCAAGGTTCGAAATCATGGTTAGCCCTGATCCTGAACAAAATGGACAAAAGGACTTATTATTAGTGTTACCACGCAAGGCAACACTTCCTTCGCTTAAGTTCTTGAGAAGTAACTCATGATGAGCAAAGTCTTCTTGGAGAAGTGAAAGTTGATAGCTTTTTGTTTTTTCTCCGATTAAAGGGAATCGCTCTTCTGGATCATCACCAGCAAAAACAGCCGGTAATCCGTGAGTGTTGTATACAAGTATTTTTATTTCTTCTGAACTTAAATTTGTTGAAATAAAACTAAGATAAAAAAAGATAGCTAAGCACAGACCTAAACTCAAAGAACTTATTTTAGAAATCATTTTCTAGATTTTTTCCAATAAAGCCAAAGAATTAATCATATCCACTTCTTTAAACAAACCACTCTCTTTAGCTTTTGTATAAATATCAAATGGCGGCCTGCCACCGTCCTCTGGATTGGGGAACACATCATGAATCGCCAATAAACCTCCTTTGATTATATGAGGATGCCAAACGTCGTAGTCATCATTGGCAGCTGTCTCAGAGTGCCCGCCGTCAATAAATACCATTGCAAGGGGTTTTGACCACACTTCACTGGCTTCCACTGAACTAGAAACAATTGGAATGACAATATCGTTTAAACCAGCCTTATCTATTGTGTCCAAAAAAAACGGGAGGGTATTAATGCCTTTGCCTGATTCATCCAAAAGATCTGGATCAAAGAACTCCTCCCCCGGTTGTTGCTCTTCTGAGCCTCTGTGGTGGTCTATGGAGTAAAGTAGTTGATTGTTTTCTTTTACCGCTGCGCCTAAATAAAGAGCTGATTTCCCGCAATAACTGCCTATTTCTAAACAAGGTCCTTTAGAAGAGTAACTTTTTGCAAAGCAATATAAAGACTCCCCTTCTTCTTTTGCCAAAAATCCTTTTACTTGATCTGGGTCGATTCCTAATTTCATGAGCTAATTATAGGAAATGCTACCAAAAATATGAGAGTATTCGCTCTCATTTATGATTCGCAGTTCATTAAAAAATAATTCTGGCGAAGAATTTTCATATGTTTCAAATCGACCTATTGAGTCGGGAGCCCCTTTATTTATCTTTTTTCATGCCACCGGTTTCAATGGGCAAACGTATTGGCAGCTGATAAAAGGCCTGGATAGTTTATTCAAAGAAGAGATAAATTTTATGAGCTTGGACCAAAGAGGTCATGGTCATACCAAGGCTGAAGCTATTCCCGAAGAGTTGAACAGTTGGTCTCCCTTTATCGAAGATGCGTTAGAGATTGTAGATAAAATGGACGGTCCGATATTTTGTGCTGGGCACTCAATGGGAGCAATAGTGGCAGCTAAGATTGCTAAGCTGCGCGAAGAGAAGGTAAAGAAGTTGGTCATGCTTGAACCAGTCCTGTACAGCCCTTATGAATGTTTTAAATACTCATTTAAAAGAAGATGGGGTTTAGGCAGAAATGCTGAATTGGTTGAGTTAGCTTCAAAAAGAAGAAGAAACTTTACCAGTCGAGAAGAGATGGTAGATTCTTATTATGGAAGAGGCGTCTTTTCAACTTGGGAAAAATCTTGGATAACAGATTATGTGGAAGGCGGTTCAAGAAAAATTTCCGAACAAGATGTTGAACTAACCTGTTCGCCCGAATGGGAGAGCAGAACTTTTATGGCGTCGGACATGGGTTCTTGGCCTTATCTTAAAAAACTGAACACACCCACTTTGATTCTTTCCGGGAACAAAGAATCTACCTTTACACCCAATGCTAGAAAAACCATCGAAAAGCTAGGAAGCAATTGGAAAATGGAGGTTTTTCCTGATGCCACGCATTCTCTTCCTATGGAACTTAGTGAGACTCTAATTGACCGTATCTATCAATTCATGAGTAAATAATTTTTTATTATGGATCTTCATCAATTAAAACAGGGAAAAATTCTCATAATAGGGGATATTATCCTTGACGAATATTTACAGGGGACAGTAAGTAGAGTTTCTCCAGAAGCTCCCGTTCCCGTGCTCAGACCTGATGATAGGGAGTTAAGATTAGGAGGCGCTGCCAATGTCGCTTCTAACGTTAAATCCTTAGGATCCAAAGTAGAACTGATAGGTGTAGTAGGCAAAGATACTGCAGCAAAAGAACTCAGAGAGTTACTTAAAAATAAATCAATCAGAGCATCTTTGACTAATTCCGATAAGACTACTGTCCATAAACTTAGACTTTTAGCCGGTCAACAACAGTTACTGCGCCTTGATAGAGAGGAAGCGTTTACCAAAAAAGATTGGCTCGAAACAAAAAACGCTTTTTCTAAGAAATTAAAGGGCTTTAACGCAGTTATTGTTTCAGATTATGGAAAAGGTACCTTAGTTGATGTTCCTTTCTTAATTAAAGAGTCGAAGAAAAGAAATATACCCGTCTTTATTGATCCCAAAGGCAATAACTTCAACAAGTACAAAGGTGCTTACAT
>DTSY01000042.1 GCA_012965075.1 Gammaproteobacteria bacterium
AGTGGTCCAGCTCCAGAATTCAAAAGAACTCTACCGGGAATAATGTTATCCACGTAACGGTTGTTGATTCTAAATTGAAACTCAATGTCGTCGTTAGGAGTGTATAGCAAGGTAATAACTTCATTGGAATCATCTAAAGCACGAGGATCATCGCAATTAATACATTCCTGAGTACCATCCCGATCCATCTTGGCTGCAGTTGCCCTAAACGCAATCTTATCGGTTATTGGTCCAGTTACCATGGCGTAGTATTGAATGTTGCTGTAGTCACCTGCCAAAATCCTAGCTTCTGCACCATTTTCAAAACTTGGCTTCTTAGTAATGTAGTTGATGGCCCCTCCGATAGAGTTTCTTCCATACAGAGTTCCTTGAGGACCACGAAGTACCTCAATACGCTCAACGTCGTAATAATAGTTCTCGGAAGCCGCTATACCAAAATCTGGTGAATAAACACCGTTGTAGTAAGTAGCTACTCCTGGGTCACCACCCAGAGCTCTAAAGTTCCTTCCTACACCACGAATTCTTACATCATATGGGTCACGAGTAGTTGCTGGAAGCTGATCCATCAAGTCATTAGCACCTTGTAAACCAAGGTCTTCGATCAAGCTTGAATCAAAAGCCGTAATGGACATTGAAGTATCGGATACTGTGGATACACGCTTTTCAGCTGTTACCGTTATCTCCTCAATGCCGCCTCTATCCCTTTCATCTTCTTCATCATCATCGTCGGCTGCGTTTAGCATCAATGAAGAAAACCCAAATAGACTGATAAATACTAAGTTAATTATAAGCTTTAATTTCATTTCTCCCCCTAAATATAAATTAAAAATACTAGCATGTGCTGGCTTTAAAAGGACAGCAAATCTAGATTAAAAAATCTTACCACAAACTATGCTTACTTTTCTCATAGTTTGCAAACATTTTATGAAAAATACTTATTTAACCTGATTTTCCTGCTTCTTTTGCAACATACTTGTTTAAGTAAATTGCATTCAAAAAAGCAAAAATAAACATCATGGCTAAAACCCCAAACAGCTTAAAATTAACCCAAGTGGTCACACTCGTATAAAGCGTAAAATATAGATTAACCATGCCAATAGAAAAAAAAGCAAAGGCCCAAAGATAAGTTATATCCATCCAGGCCTTATCAGGAATTTTGGGTAACCCTTCTGGGCTAGCAGCATTCATAAAACTTTTAATAATTGGTGGCCTTTTAAGTAACTGGTTCCCTATAAGGATGCTTGCAAAGATCCAATTAATAATACTTACCTTCCATTGTAAAAAAGCTGGATCTCTAAATAGTAAAGTTGCAGAACCAAAAATTATTATAGCTATCCAAGTAAGGAAAAGTTTCTTTTCAACCTTTCCCTGTCTAAGTTTTAGGTAAAGAACCTGTAGAGTGACTGCAATCATGATGGCAGCCGTTGCTTTTAAGAAATCTTTACCGGTTAAAAAAAAGACCCCAAAAAATATAAGTGCTGGAAGAAGGTATCCGAATTGACCCATAATTAAATCTGGTTTTATTGGTGGCCATCATACTAAAATTAAAGTCAGTAAACTAATTGGAAAATAAATGACAAACTTAAAATTAGGAATTCAGATGGGCTATTGGGGCGCCCAACCTCCCAAAGACATTATCGGAATTGCGCAAGAAGCTGAAAGTCTAGGATATGATGCTATTTGGAGTGCTGAATCCTGGGGTTCAGATGTTTTTACTCCGTTGGCATGGATTGGAGCACACACTTCAAAGATAAAGTTGGGAACGGGTATAGCACAAATATCAGCTAGGACCCCTGCTGCCACTGCTATGGCAGCAATTACTTTAGATCATTTATCTAAAGGCAGAGTTGTCCTTGGTCTTGGTGTATCAGGTCCACAGGTTGTAGAAGGTTGGTATGGCCAGCCTTTTTCTAAGCCACTTTCTAGAACCAGAGAGTACGTAGGGATCATTAAAAAGATATTAAAAAGGGAAGAGCCTGTCAGTAATGATGGAGATCATTACCCACTGCCATACCAAGGAGAAGGGAGTTGGGGACTTGGTAAATCTTTAAAGTCGATTACACATCCCCTAAGGCGTGACTTACCTATATTTTTAGGAGCTGAAGGGCCTAAAAATGTAACCATGACTGCAGAAATAGCAGAAGGTTGGTTACCTTTGTATTATTCACCTTACAGACAAGAAGTTTATGCTGATCAGATTAAAGATGCCAAGGATGGCTTTGAAATATCTGCAGGGGTGATTGTAAATATTTGCGACGACGTTGAAAAAGGATTGATACCCGTAAAAAGTAACTTGGCACTCTACATTGGAGGAATGGGGGCAGCAAAGAAAAACTTTCATACTGACTTAATGGGAAGAATGGGTTTCGAAGCTGAAGCAAAGAAAATTCAAGAACTTTTCTTATCAGGAAAAAGAACTGAGGCAATCTTGGCAGTTCCAGATCAATTTGCAGATGAAATCTCTTTGGTTGGACCTAAGGATAGAATCAAAGAAAGAGTAGATGCTTGGAGAGATACACCTGTAACTTCATTATTAATTTCCACTCACGATAAGGAAAGGTTGAGAGAAGTGGCAGAGATAGTGCTTTAGATTTAAGAATTAGGTCTAGCAAAGCCCCAATAGTTGTATCCCGCCCATTGTGGCGTGCCAGGAAGGTACATGGTATCTATTTCTTCGATATTGAAACCAGAACTTTCAATTATTTCAGGGATATTTCTATCCAGATTACATCCTCCAGCAATTTTCTTCCAAAGAGGATTGATTCTTTTCTGCCATTTAAGGACATTTGAATCTGGAGATTCACCGTGTTCACAAAATATCATCCTTCCATCAGATCTTAGAACCCTTTTAATCTCTTCATTCGCTAACTTAACTTCTGGGATGGTACACATGGTATAAGTCAAAAGAACCGTATCGACACAATTATCAGGGAGTGGAATTTCCTCGGCCCCACTAATTATAAAATCCACTTCTAAATCTTCTTCTAGGGCTACCTTAGATGCCATTTTATGTAATTCTTCGGAGGGGTCTAAACCCCATAACTTTGTAATTTTAGATTTGTCATAGAAAGG
>DTSY01000043.1 GCA_012965075.1 Gammaproteobacteria bacterium
TTATATAGCTTCCAATGAAAGAGATTCTCGTTCAATGGATGTTTATCGTTATTCAGCTGAAAGTTATGAACGAGAATTAATTTTTAAGAACTCTCAATCTTTTGAGGTTTTGGAGATTAGCAATAATGATAAATATCTAGTGTTGAGCAAATCAATCAATAACAAGACTTCTCACTTGTACATCTTTCAATTTAATTCAGATAAAAATGTAGTTATTAACATTACGCCTTATCCAGAAGGAGAGCATCTATTTGCTGATTTTAGTCCCGACAGCACTTCAGTTTTATACACGACTGATAGAGAAGGTGAGTTTACAACTTTGAAGTCGGTCAATATAAGTTCCCTTGAAGAAGAGCAAGTATACGAGACAGATTGGGATATTTCAGGAGCTTCTTTTTCCCCGCAAGGAAGTAATTTGTTAGTAAGTACCAACGAAGATGCCACATCGGTATTGAGGATATTTGAAACTGAAAGTATGCAAGAGATTAGCCTGAGAGGCGTGCCTAATAAGGGGATTAGGGCTTTAACAATTTCTGAAGATGAAAAAGTCTACGCCTATATTTCTAGTTCAGATACCAGTCCTGGAGATATTTTCTTGTCCTTGAACGACGAACAAAAGTCTAGGAAAATAGCGAGCGGGCTTTCCCAAGATATAAATGAAAAAGACCTAGTAACTTCTCAGGTTATACGATACAAAAGTTTTGATGGATTAGAAATTCCTTCCATTCTCTACAAACCTGCTCAGGCTTCAAAAAGAAACAAAGTACCAGCTTTAGTTTACGTTCACGGAGGGCCTGGGGGTCAAACCAGAAAGGGCTATAATTCAAACATCCAATTTTTGGTCAATAATGGTTATGCAGTAATTGGAGTTAATAATCGTGGATCTTCAGGGTACGGTAAGACTTTCTACCACATGGATGATAAAAGGCATGGGGAGGAAGATCTATTAGACGTTGTCTGGGCAAAGAAATATCTCCAAGGTTTGGATTGGATAGATTCTGAAAGCATTGGAGTAATGGGAGGGTCTTATGGAGGATTTATGACGCTGGCTGCCATGACTTTTCATCCAGATGAATTTGAAGTAGGAATAGATATATTTGGAGTGTCTAATTGGATTAGAACTTTGAAGAGCATTCCTCCTTGGTGGGAGAGTTTTAAGGTTGCTCTTTATGACGAGATGGGGGATCCAGAGACTGATGAAGAAAGACACAGGGCCATATCTCCTCTCTTTCATGCAAAACAAATATCCAAACCTTTGTTAGTTATCCAGGGTTCTAATGACCCAAGGGTTTTACAAGTAGAAAGTGATGAAATAGTGGAGCAAGTTACAGAAAATGGGGTTTATGTAGACTATCTAATTTTTTCTGATGAAGGACATGGTTTTAGAAAAAAAGTTAACAGGATAGCAGCTGCAGAATCTATGGTTTCTTTTCTAGATAAGTGTTTAAGAAAGAAAGAATGTAATTAAAGAAGAATCTTTAGGTTTTTAGATTTAAAATTAAAAGTATGAAGAAAGTTTCGTCAGCCTATATACCTCCCTTTCAACTTACGGAAGGGCAGCCAGCTCCCTTCGCTTCGAACGGAGGTTTATCCTACATGTCGTTCGATCAGGACGGCGATGCTGGAACTGCAGCAGCAATAGAAGCAGCACTCAACCAGATTGCTACAGGAGAAGGGCAAACTTTTATCCGGAAGCTCGAAAACGCTCCTCCCGGACCGATCAAGACTAAGTGGGGTATTGGGTTTCAAAACTACTCAGAGTGCTTGGAATATATTCGGACGAACAATATAGAAGCCCCTGAAGGCGGCTTAGCTATTCCGCTGCGCTACACCACCTACGAGCAACCGTCTTACTCTATTGTCTCGTCCAACCAAGTCTGGAAAGACCCCTCACGAAAAAACGAAGCAAAAGCATTAAGTAAAGAAGAACGTGATCAAGGACGTCGATGCCTCTATTTTCCACAGGTCTTGCGGGATGCTCGAAGAATGGAAGAGTACCATCCAGGTCTCTCGCCAAACAGTCCTGAGTGCATGGATAAGCTCGGAGTTTCGTTGGCACACTGTGAGTCCCAGTGCGAAAACTTCTATGACGCAGAAGAGGTGGAGCGCGTGTTCTACCCGGAAATGGAGAAACTGCTCTTGGAGTTTTTCCCAGACGCGACGGATGCGTTTGTGTACAACCACGACGTGTTTGACAAGGATTACGAGGGCGACCGTACAGAAGACCAGGACAACAAGATCCCAGGTGTAAACGCCTTTTACGCCAACCTTGTTCACAACGATCTGAACGACAACAGCGGCCGGGTTCGTTGTCGTGAGCTGCTCACGAAGAACCTCCGTAACTTCGGCCGCGAGCAGCACTATACTGAGAAACAGGCCGACGCGAAGATGTCGCGGCGATTTATGTCGATCAATCTTGCTAAGCCTATGGAGACTGTGCGCCAAAACCCCTTCGTACTCTGTGCCTGGCCGTCCTTCGCCAACCAACCGTACATAACCAACTATCGTGTCTACGACGACCGTGTCGGTGAGACCACAAGATTCACCTATCGCCCCGACCACGATTGGTACTGGTTTCCCCAGCAAAAACCCACAGAGGTTTCGATGCTCAAGTGCTACGACTCTATCACTGATGGCTCAGTATCGCGCTGGTCCTTTCATACCGCCTGCATTGACCCAACTGCTCCCGAAGAGGCTCCCTGCCGCAGGAATGTAGTAGTTCGATCCTATGTCTTCTTTTAAGAGAATCAGAAACAACGCTAAAGAAAATCAAATTTAATAAAAGTATATTTATATTAATAATATGGATCAGTGGAAAATCGGTAATGTTTTAGTGACTCGAATAGTCGAAATGGAAGTCACAGGAGGAACTAAATTTATTTTACCCGATGCGACAAAAGAAGCTTGTTTACCGATTGATTGGATGCAGCCTAGCTTTATGGACCCTAAGGGTAACCTAGTCATGAGCATACACGCGTTGGTAATAGATACCGGTGATAAAAGGATCATTGTAGATACTTGTATTGGGAACGATAAACAAAGAAATA
>DTSY01000044.1 GCA_012965075.1 Gammaproteobacteria bacterium
ATCTAGTTATTTTGAATAGTAACCCACTTGAGAAGATTAAGAGTACCTAGGATATTCATATTGTTATTTCAAAAGGTAAAATTCAACAAAAGTTGGGGAATTTATATTATCATTTCAACTAAGTACAAGGGGTGGTCATTGACCTGAGATCTTAAAGGAAACCCTTTGAACCTGAACCATATAATAATGGCGGAGGGATGGCGTATTTATTGAATTCTAAATTAACTTTTTTTTTCTTAATCCTATCTGTTTCGTGGCTTAGTCTTGAAGCCAGGACCGGTGAGATAGAAGAGATTGTTGTTAAAGGTACATGGAGACAAGCTGAGCTTAAAGATTCGGACGGTAGCGTTGTAATTCTTGATCAAGAACTGCTTAAGAGTCAGCCAATCAAGCATTTTGAGCAGCTTTCTTTCTTGATACCAAATTTAAATTTTGCTGGCAGTGACTCCCGACCTCGTTATTTTCAAATTCGAGGAATTGGTGAAAGATCTGGCTACGAAGGAACTCCTAATTCTTCGGTCGGATTCATTATTGATGATATAGATTTTTCTGGACAAGGGGGTATAGCTACTGCTTTTGATTTAGAGCAAATTGAAGTATATCGGGGCCCACAGGGATCAAGAATGGGTGCTAATGCCTTGGCAGGTCTTATCTATATCAAGAGTAAAGATCCTACCGATGTATTTGAAGGAAATAGTGAAGTGAATTTTGGATCTTATGGTATTACTAGCCTTGGACTGGCATTTGGCGGACCTGTTAACTCAAATCAAAATTTCAAGTACAGAGTTGCTTTAAGAAAAGATCAAATGGATGGTTTTCGAAAGAACCTCTATCTACAACGATCTGATACGTCTAGAAAAGATGAATTCACTGGACGTGTAAAATTTAATTGGGAGGTAAATGATAAAACTGATCTAAATTTCTTGATAATGAACACTGACCTGAACGACCCAGCTGATGTTTGGACCATCGATGGAAGTTTAAACACTCTTTCTGATAAACCGGGTATGGACTCGCAAGACACCAATGCCTATGGTTTAAAAATCTTTCATAGGGCAAAAGGATTTGAGTTACAAAGTTTATCTAGTTATTCGCATTCAGACATCATATTTAGCTATGATGCTGATTGGGGAAATCCCGTGACGAATGCACCTTATGTGTATGATTTTTTTTCTGAAACCAATAGATCAAGAAAATCTATTAATCAGGAAATTAGGATTTTATCCAGGCGAGCAGACTTTGATCGAGGCGTTAGACATGAATGGGTAACGGGTATTTATTATTTGGATATAAAAGAAAGAAATGACAGGAAGGATGAAGGCATTTATGAAGACCCTTTTAGCGGTTACCAACCATACGTAGTTGACTTTTCTTCGGCAAGTTATTACGACTCGAGAAACCTTGCAGCTTTCGGTCATTTTGAATATCTGATTTCGACTTCAGCAAAGGTGATCCTTGGTCTTCGATGGGAAGATTGGGAGTCAAATTATAACGATTCATACGGTGAATCCTTTTCGCCATCCAATCAGATGTCGGGTGGAAAAATCTCTCTTTTAAAAGCATGGCATGAAACCACCAACTTTTATTTAAGTATTGGCAAAGGCTATAAATCAGGCGGTTTCAATTTAGGACTAGGGCTTCAGCCCAATTCATCAGACGAGAATCTTATGTATGATCCTGAATACCTAATAAATTATGAAGTTGGTATAAACACGAGATATCCAAGCTCTAAGTTGAGTCTAGACGCAGTGCTGTTTTATTCAGATAGAAAAAATCAACAGGTGCTTATATCAACTCAAGCTGACCCTAACGATCCAAACACTTTTTCCTTCCTGACCCAAAATGCAGCAGAGGGTGTTAACTATGGGATTGAAGTGAATCTAAATGCAGCTTTAACCGATTATCTAAATATCTTTTCTTTTGTGGGGTTTCTCAGAACAAAAATAAATCGTTACGAATCACGGCCAGAGCTTGAAGGAAGAGACCAAGCACATGCTCCTAGGCGAACTTATGCCATTGGACTAAACTGGGAGCCTAGGAACAGTATTTACTTGTCCTTTGATATGACAGGTAAAAGTAGTTTTTACTACTCAGATTCTCATGCAAATAAATCAAAATCTTACCTTTTATCGAACCTTGTATTGGGTTATAAAAAAGAACAATGGAATTATGAATTTTGGATAAGAAACCTGTTCAATAACTATTACTCTGTTCGTGGCTTCTATTTCGGTAACAAGCCCCCTGATTTCTCCCCAGCTCTCTACGAAAGACAAGGGGATCCAAGGCATTTGGGTATTTTAGTTCGATATGATTTTTGATCTCTCTCTTGAGAAGCTTCTCGAGATTGCAGCTGTGATTTTAGCTATTCTGTATTTGGTTTTAGCTGTAAAACAAAATATTTGGTGTTGGATTGCTTGGATATTAAGTTCCTGTTTATATCTCTTCGTAATGTATATGGCAGGTCTTTATATGGAAGCAAGTTTACAAATTTTTTACATTGTCATGGGATTTTACGGATGGTCGCAGTGGCTTCTAAATAGTGACAGCCAAGGACTGGTAGTTAAAACATGGAATCTTTCAGAACATTTATCTGCTATTTCAGTGATTCTACTCCTAGCCCTTGGATCTGGATGGATGTTAGAAAAATATACTGAAGCTGCTTTGCCGTTCATGGATGCCTTGACTACTTGGGGTGCAATTATCACTACTTATATGGTTGCCAAGAAAATTCTTGAGAATTGGATTTACTGGTTTGTAATAGACTCAATTTCTATTTACATCTTTCTGTCAAGAGACCTTTATTTAACATCTTTTCTGTTTTTTACCTATCTTTTCATTATCGTATTAGGTTATAAATCTTGGGATAGAATTAGAAGAAGCGAAGAAGCCTGAATTACCTTTGAAGATAGAGCAATACCATATCGAATTAAAAAAACCTGGTTAAATTGG
>DTSY01000045.1 GCA_012965075.1 Gammaproteobacteria bacterium
TTGAGAGAAGAAGCTAAAATCTTCTGCCCCCGTTGTTCTTTCAGATCTGTAAATCATGTCTTCACCTACTATTTTCTTAAGTGAGGGTAGTACTCTTTTTGTAAGGTCTTCGTCATTAAAAGTCACAGGATAATTTTGTCCGTATGGTAAAAAAACCTCAACTGACGCCCCAGCCATTTTGGCAGTATTTTCAGCTATATTTCTTATTTCAGAGAAAATCTTGTCTCTGATTCCAGAATCGAATGTTCTAATAGTTCCTTCCATCTCTACCACAGCAGGAATAATATTGCTTCTAACACCTCCGTGGATGCTTCCAACTGAGATGACTGCGGGAGACTCTCTTAAATCGAGCTTACGGGAAATAATAGTCTGGAAGTTATTACCCATTTGAAAGGCGACCATAATTGGATCTATTGAATCCCAAGGTCTAGATCCATGAGCCTGACGACCTTTTATAGTAATTTTCCAAGGATCTGCTGCTGCCATAGACGCTCCTTCACGATAAGCTATTAATCCATGGGCAGCATTAGTAACGTGCAAACCAAATACAACATCTGGTTTTTTATCCTTCCATATACCTTCTTCAAGCATTAATTGGGCACCTCCTCCTTCGCCGACTGGGGGGCCTTCTTCTGCGGGCTGGAATATAAACATTACACTACCAGTTAAATCTTCCTGTATAGATGTAAGAAACTCTGCAACTCCCATAAGAATAGCAACGTGGGCATCATGTCCACAGGCATGCATCACTCCGACTTCTTGACCGTTATAAGTATCACGTTCTTTAGAAGCAAAAGGCAATCCTGTCATCTCAACAACAGGCAGGCCATCCATGTCAGCTCTTAATGCAACCATCGGTCCAGGTTTACCCCCTTGTAGAATGGCAACCACACCGGTATGGGCTATACCCGTTTTAACTTCTAAACCTAAATCCTTAAGGTGTTTAGCTACTTTCTCAGCAGTTTTAAACTCCCTATTAGATAACTCAGGGTATTGATGTATGTCATGCCTCCATGCAATGACTTTCTCCATTAAAGAATCAAGATTCCTATCCAACTTCCCTTCTAAACGTTCTGTGTTTGACAACACTAAGGAAGTAAAGATAAGAGAAATTAATATGCAAATTATCTTAGTTGTTTTTACCATGTTTATTTTCCTGATTTTGGCGGGCCTGGAAGGATTTGAACCCTCTACCTCCTAGTTCGTAGCCAGGCGCTCTATCCTAATGAGCTACAGGCCCAGCAATTTATTATAACTCCTAAGAGTTAAGTTCAATTAATACAATTGTCTTAAAGACTATTAATCTTCTTGATCAGAAGAGTCTCTTTGAATTCTATCAAAAACCTCTTCTCGGTGAACTTTAATAGATTGAGGAGCGGTTATCCCTAACCTAACCTGTCCACCCTTAATATCCAAAACTGTAATTTTTATATCCTTATCTATGAGTAAAGATTCATCTACTCGACGACTCAAAACAAGCATATTAACCCCCCATGACATCCAAAAACAATTTGACGTCATGATTTCAACCTTAACAGGTATCAAGTACCTATGGAAGTTGATTATCTAGTATTTTCTTTAGCTGTTCTAAGCTTGAAATCATGCCTTGTTCTACCCCAGAACTGTAGATTTCAGGGTCTATTTCTGTGCTCCAACTAAAGTCGCATCCAGTCTCACTCTCAGTTAATTCTATACAAGCAAGATGATGTTTTATTTCCGCTGGAGTCTCTATAGCACTATATTTAAGAACCTTATTTCTTTCATCACAAAGAAGGATTTTCTCCTTTATTTTTCCCATTCCCTGCATAAAAAATTCTCTGGTATCCTCTTCCAAAGAAATCTCATCCACCCCAGGAACCCAATCGCTTCTGGATAAATCACTTATGATCTCCCAAACTAAGTTGACATTGTGGTTAAGACTTTCTGTGATGGTAAGAGTTTTCATTCACTTTTAATCATTACCCTTGATAGCGAAGTAGATTCCTAAAAGAAGTAAAAAGAGTTGTTCGCTTGCAAATAACACAGAACCACTTTCGCCTGTAAAAATCCCCCAATCTGAATGTGCAATAATTAAGGCTCCAATCATTATCACTCCGATTGCACCTCCAGATAATCTGGTCACAACATTCCCCAGAGCAGCTGCTCTGGTCCCGATTAAACCTCCTAGAAGAATTCCTAAACCAGATAAAATTTCTCCCCAAGCAAGTAAGGGTGCTACCAAGCTAGCTGATGAGAAGCCTTTTGAAGCGAGCCATCCAACAAATCCTTCATTAATTGGTAGTTTTCCATAGCCATGAAGAAAAAAGGATAACCCTAATCCAATTCTCAATAAATAGTTAGCGTAAGCTTTTATGGGAGAAGCCACTCTTTCCAGTAGATTATTTAATTTTTCCATAATTTTTCCTGTCGTTAATTATTATTAATTTAATGAATAAGCAATTAATTCAGATATATTTCCACTTCCTCCGATTGGTATAACTAAATATAACTTATTATTTAATTCATAAGCCATTATATTACCCTGAACATCATCAGGGATATTTACTTCCCCCACTCTATTACCGGTGTCCAGATTAAAAGCACTTAATCTTTGCTGGCCAGATATCAGCAAATTCTTTGTAGTCATTGTAAAAACTCTTTGGGGTACTCCTAAATAATCATCAAAAGACAGACTAGAAATTTGAGAATTCTGTTCGTATCCTCTTCCTATGGGTGCTACCCATAAATGATCACCAGTATCCATTGAAATGGCTGTAACTCTTCCATATGGAGGTTTCATGAGAGGCAATCCTTCAGGGCCATTGACAAAATCTCTATTTTGGGTGGTTTGTAAACCACTTCTTTCTATTCGAGTAACAAAAGGCCAAGTCACTGAGGGGACAAATAGGGTATTTTTACCTGAATGATAAGAAGCTCCTGACCAGCTACCTCCACCTCCTATAGA
>DTSY01000046.1 GCA_012965075.1 Gammaproteobacteria bacterium
TTTAACAGCAGCCAATTAGGTAACATCATTAACAGTTTAATCATCTTGAATCTCCCTATTGAAACTATATCAAACTACACTATGTTCTTATAAAGAAAAGCTAGATGTCTTACAGAGTTTTTTGAAGATAATGTTCAATCAGACCATTAATATGAGGGAAGGTTTACAGGCTCTTGAGCGGAGAGTCTATAGGTGGTGGACCCAGTAAGACTTGAACTTACAACCTCCTGCATGTCATACAGGCACTCTAACCAAATTGAGCTATGGGTCCTTAGTCAGAAGTATAACGATTCATCTTTAGATGTTAAGATGATTAACAGGTAAAAAAGGAGAAAAAATGGCAGGAAAAATAGCAAAATATGTGACGGTAGGTACAAATGATCTAAACAAAGCTAAAGAATTTTATGACAAATTATTTGAAGTACTGGGAGCTAGAAGCTTTGCTCCTAACGACAGAAGCTTTTTTTATACTTTGAAAGATGATGATACCGTATTTGCCATTTTTGTTCCTTACGATGGCAATGCGGCAACTGTGGGCAATGGAAATATGACTGGTATTACTTTAGATTCTACCGAAGAGGTAGATGCTATGTACGCCAAGGCAATTGAACTAGGGGCCGCTGATGAAGGTGAGCCAGGTGAAAGAGTCCCAACATTTTATGGGGCTTACGTTAGAGACTTAGATGGCAACAAACTTGTCTTTTGTAAGATGGGCTAACCCAGACTACTTTATAGCTGTAACTAACCAGGTAGCACTAGGAAACATTAGGCCTTTCTCTGAGTAGTAAGGGGAAAAAGCATCAATTGCAGAATTTATAATTTCTGTTTTTTGTTCTTCAGGAGAGTCTTTTAACATTTCACTTACTACTGGATTTATTGATATATAGTCTTTCACAGAGTCAGACAGACTTCTACCAGAAAACATATTCACTTCAGCTTCATGTCCTTCAATTTTTATATTTTGAAAATCACTTTCCTCAAGAATTGAAGATACATACTCTGATTCCATAAATGCGAATGGTCCAGGACTTCTTGGGGGGGGAGAGGGTAAATCAATAAATTTTTTAACTTCTTGGACGAATAAGGATTGCCAGGGATTAACGGTAGGAGATTGCCAACAAACAAAAGACAGGGATGCTCCTGGAATTAAGCTTTTGTTTATATTCCTAAAGGCAACCACGGAATCTTCAAAAAACATAACCCCAAATCTTGAATAGGCAGCAGTGTAAACTTCTTCTCCTAGGTTATCTGTCTGTATGTCTACACAATTAAAGAAAACATTAGTTAATGATTTTTCTTCAGCTGATTCTTTAGCTTTTTTTAACATAGGCTCAGAAATATCTAATCCAGTGACTTTTCCGTGTGGCGCAATTTTTTTTGCTATATTAAAAGTTGTATTTCCGCATCCACAGCCAATGTCTAGGACGTTCTCCTGATTGCTAAAATCAAGTTTATTCAGTGCTGCTTCACCGAGTGGACTTAACATGGTGTCCATGGCGTTTTGACGCTCCACCCAAATATCACCCCCCTTTCCTGACCAGAAATCTCTTTGATTCTTATTTACTTCTGACATTAGATAAACTCCTTTTAAGATTAGTATTAAAACAACAGCTCTAAAAACTTTATAATAGTAACCTAATTTAATCCTCTTAAAACAATGAACTTAGTCGGTAAATCTCTTCTAGATCTTATTGGGAATACACCCATGGTTAAGCTTACAGCTTTTGATACAGGACCATGTGAACTCTTTGTGAAACTTGAGAATCACAATCCTGGGGGTTCAATTAAAGACAGAATAGGGTTGTCCATCATAGAAGAAGCTGAAAAATCAGGAGACTTAAAACCTGGAGGAACCATCATTGAAGCAACAGCTGGAAATACAGGTATAGGCTTGGCTTTAGTTGCAGCTATTAAGGGTTATAAAATAATACTCGTAATCCCTGACAAGATGAGTAGAGAGAAGATTCTTCACTTAGAAGGCTTAGGTGCTAAGGTAAAAATAACTCGTTCGGATGTTCCTGCAGGGCATCCAGAATATTACCAAGATATTGCTAGGAAGCTGGCCTCCGAAACCAAAGGATCCTTTTTCGCAGATCAATTTTCAAACCCCGCTAATCCGTTAGCTCATAGATCTACTACGGCACCTGAGATTTGGGAACAAATGGATGGCAACTTAGATGCATTTGTAGCCGGAGTTGGATCTGGTGGAACTGTTACAGGACTAGCTGAATTCTTTAAAGAAAAAAGTCCAGATTTACAAATGATTGTAGCCGACCCAGAAGGATCTATAGTGGCAGATGCAGTCACTAAAGGAAATTATAAATATGAAGGAGGGTCATGGCTTGTTGAAGGTATAGGGGAAGACTTTATACCAACAAATTTAAATTTGGATCTAGTGGATGATGCTATAACAGTTTCTGATAAAGAAGCTTTTGAAGTCCTTCAAACGTTGCTTAAAGAAGAGGGAATTTTGGCTGGATCTTCTACAGGGACTTTAATAAGCGGGGCTATAAAATGGTGCCAAAAACAGGACTCTCATAAGAAAGTTGCTACTTTAGTGTGCGATACAGGTAATAAATATTTATCTAAAGCTTTTAGCAAGTCTTGGCTAAAAGACAATGAGTTAATTGAAGAGAAAGAACAAGGTAATTTATCTGATCTTATCAGTAGAAGAGCAGACAGAGGAGAAATGATCAGCATAAAACCTGGGGACACTTTAATGACAGCTTACAACAGAATGAGAGCCTCTGACGTATCTCAATTGCCCGTATTAGAAGAAGAAAAGTTAGTGGGTATAGTTGATGAAGAAGATCTTTTATTGAATGTTTATAAGGATTAAATTAGGTTACTATTATAAAGTT
>DTSY01000047.1 GCA_012965075.1 Gammaproteobacteria bacterium
GAGGCGGCAGATTTACAGTCTGCTGGGTTTGACCGCTCCCCAACCCCTCCTTCTGCTTAAAATAGCGGGCAATTCTGGAGCTCTCACAATACCTTGTCAACTTAATTTAATAGATTTGCTATGCTTCAAATAAAAATGACTGAAAAAAGACAATTACTCAACAAAAAAGAGATACTTAAGAACCTTTCTGATTTAGATAAAGAATCTTTAGTAGACCTGACTATATTTGAAGTAATTGGTTCTACCAACGATGAAGCTAAGAGAAAACTAGATAAAGTGCAGAACTTTAAGGATTCTTTTGCTATTTTTGCTGAACAACAAGACGCTGGGCGCGGACGAAGTGGAAAAAAATGGGAAAGCCCAGCAAATCTTAATATTTACCTTTCTTTTGCTTGGAACTCATCTTTAAAACCTATAGATCTAGAAGGTTTAAGCTTAAGTACAGCCGTAGCAATCTCACAAAACCTCGAGCCCTTACTAGACGAGGAATTGAAAATAAAATGGCCGAATGACCTTTTTTTATCCAAAAAGAAGGTGGGAGGTATTTTGGTTGAAACTTTCTCAAGTCAAAAAAGAACTGGCATAGTAGTGGGAGTTGGATTAAATGTCCTGATGTCTGCTCAAGAACAAATTTCTATTGATCAGGAATGGACTTCACTAAGTCTTTATTTTGGAAAGGATTTTGATAGAAACTTAATAGCAGGACTTCTTCTTGGGTCTTTGCTTAGTTTAAGAAGTAATTTTGAAGCTAAAGGTTTTTCTTTTTATAAAAAAGATTTTGAAAAACTAAATTTACTAAAAAACAAGGAATGTTTAGTTAAATTTGAGGGACAGACCAAAAAAGGATTTGTAGATGGAATTACAGAAAATGGTGAATTAATCTTTAGAGAAAATGGAAAAATTCATAATCTCAGGATAGGAGAAGTTTCTTTAAAAAAAATCTAATGTTATCTAGAAAGAAGTTTTTAGCTGTATGTTAAAATGCCGCGAGTTTAAGCTGGCGTAGCTCAGTTGGTAGAGCAGCTGATTTGTAATCAGCCGGTCGTTGGTTCGAATCCAATCGCCAGCTCCAGCTTTAAAGATTTCATACTAATTAGTAAACTAGCTTTGGATAAGGCGAGTAAGTATATTGCCTTCCTTTCTAGTTTCCAAAATAGCATAGTCTTTATTCGAATCTATAAGATTTACTCCTTTTTTAGTAAGCTTTTCAATTTCAACTTTCAAATCATCTACTAGATAAATAAGGTCTGCTAGGCCCTCTCCTCTATTGTCATAACAGTTTTGGTAAATAGAGCTTTTATTTGTTGGTTCCAAAAACTCAAATACAATTGGTCCTACCCCTATCTGACTTGAGAGAATATTAGGAAACTCATATTTCTTTAATATTGGATTCAATGGAAAACCTAATTCAAGATAATAGTCAGAAGCTTTTTCAACATTCTCTACAACAATTCCTAAACCTAATAGTTTCCAATTACTTACCAAAGGATGATTTAAATTATTTTCTTTCCAAGTATTTTCCCAGTTACTAGCATTGGGTCTTAGAGAAATCATTACATCACCAAACTTACGAGTGTCTAAATAATTCTCTATGGTTTTACCATTTACAGAAGCATTAAAAACTAGGTCACATCCCTTTTCTATAAGCAATTGAGTATCTCTCTCAATATCAGGTGTATTAAAAGCTATATGATTTATTCCTGGTCCCTTTTTCTCTAAGTATTCGCTAATGAACATGCCAGGTCCGGGCTTCATAGGATAAATCTCTAACTGGCAATCGCCTATTTGTGAATTTCCATCTCTAAAATTATGAGCTCCGCCAGTAGTGTATTTATGGGTTACGGGATCTCCATCTAAAGTTTGAAAGTACATAAGCTCACCCTCACCTTGTTCATAGGGTAGCAAAGGCTGGGGTCCTACACTCACCCCCATTCCAATAGACTGAAAATGGTTTAGAACAGCATTTCTATTGGTTACCATCATTCCTAAATGGTTGAGTATCCAATCTTTACTCATGCCATGTAGCCTCCATCAACATTGAGTATAGTGCCTGTTATATAACTTGAAGCATCAGATGCTAAGAATACAGCTGCATTTGCCATTTCATCAAAAGTTGCCACTCGACCAAGAGGAATGTTTTCTGGTCCTGTTAACCAAGATTCAAATTTTTCAGCCTCAGTTACTTCCTTCTTTTCTCTCTTTACAGTTTTATTTTTTTTCTTTCTGTTTTCCTCACCAGGGAATTCTTCCCATTCGACTAAGGAAGGTGCGATGGCATTAACTCTTATATTATGAGGGCCAAGATATCGACAATATTGACGAGTCATCATTGCAATTCCAGATTTTATGATTGCATAGTTACCCATTGCTTTATCAGCATGAGCTTTTAAACCGCCCCTAGAAGTTAAGTTAATTATGCTTCCGCTATTTTGTTGGATCATTATTGGGGATACTTCTTGAATCATTAACCAGTAGCCCTTGAGATTTACATTGGTTAACTTTTCCCAAGAATCTTCATCTAAATCAACAACTGATTTAGGGTGATACATAACTGCTACGTTCATTAAAATGTCTATAGTTCCAAACTCTTCAACGACAGTCTTTACTAATTTTTTTACTTCATCTCCACAAGAAATATCTGCCTTTAATGCTATGGATTTACGATCCATAGCTTCTATTTCATTACTAACTTTATGTAATTGACCTGACTCTATGTTTATATCAGTAATTGCTACGTCAGCTCCTGCTTCTGCTAAACCCAAGGCAAACGCCTTGCCCATATTCCTTCTGGCCCCAACTACAAGAGCCTTTTTACCTTTTAAAGAAAAATTACTTAAACTCATAACTTAAC
>DTSY01000048.1 GCA_012965075.1 Gammaproteobacteria bacterium
CCCAACCCAAAACACCCAGCCTTATGCTGTTGCTAAGGAATAAATTATTAACAGGGGTCTTTACCGACACTGAAGATATATTAATGATTCTTCCCCATTTTTTTTCTTTCATACTAGGCAAGACTAGTTTAGACATTCTTAAAACCGACATCATGGTTAAATTAATGGCCTTTTGCCAATCTTCATCCGTATGTTTCTCGAAAGTACCCGGAGGAGGTCCTCCTGCGTTGTTAACTAATATTTCTATATCTCCCAATTTATTTTTTACGTCTTTCTGTAATTGCTTGATGTCTTCGTGAATTGTTAAGTCCGTTTCAAAGATTGCAACCTCTGCACCTGTCTCATCTACTATTTCTTTTTGAGTAGAGGTCAATTTTTCTATACTTCTGGAACAAATAGCAACCCGTGAGCCTTCTCTGGCTAATTCAAGAGCTGAAGCTTTTCCTAAACCTTCACTAGCTGCACAAACTAGCGAAACCTTGTTTTTGAGGTGGAGGTCCATATTTTCCTTTTTTATTTCTTAAGGGTTATTATGTCGAAAATAAAAGGAGTTAGGTGTAAATATGTCAAAAATTATTTTTTCTAGAATCACTTTTCTGATTCTTCTTCTTTTTTCTTTGAATGCCTTGGCTTCTGCAGCAATTGATCATTAACATACATGATTAAAAAAATATCTACTTACTTATTCTTTTTACTTTTTGTCTCTTCAGTAGGAGCAAAAAACCAAGACCTTCCTATTATTGATTACAGTTCCATTACGCATCCTGAAATAGGTACCGGGGGTATGGTTGTCAGCCAAAGAAAAGTAGCTAGCGAAGTCGGAGCTAAGATTCTTAGAGAAGGAGGGAATGCAGTCGATGCTGCCGTTGCCACGGCTCTTGCTTTAGCTGTAGTGTTACCTAGAGCAGGAAACCTAGGTGGCGGCGGATTTATGCTTATTTACTCAGAGGAACTCAAGAAAACAGTAGCCATAGATTATCGGGAGATGGCTCCACTTCAAGCTTCTAGAGACATGTTTTTGGATAGCAACGGAAATTACGATAGAAAGAAAGCTCAATTCTCTCTATTATCAGCAGGGGTTCCTGGCACGGTAGCTGGACTTCACTATGCTCTCAAAAAGTACGGAACTTTATCTTGGGAAGTGGTAATAGATCCGGCTATTACATTGGCGGAAGATGGTTTTGTGGTTCCTCATGATTTGTCTTCTGTTCTTTCTAATTACAGAAATCGTTTAACGGCAAATGCAGCAACAGCAAGAACTTATTACAAAAGAAATAAAGTTCCTTATGAGGCTGGTGAGATTATCAAACTACCTGATCTCGCTTGGAGTTTAAAAGAACTTAAGAAGCAAGGCCCAGCTGCTTTTTATAAAGGGAAAATCGCTGAGAAGATAGTAGCTGAAATGGAGCGCAATGGCGGCCTTATTACATCTGAAGATTTAGCAAACTACAAAGTTAAGGAAAGAGTTCCTGTTAAGGGGATCTATAAAGGATATGAAATAGTTTCCATGCCTCCTAGCAGCTCTGGTGGTGTTCATCTTATCCAGATGCTTAATATGTTAGAACCATTTTCATTAAAGGAGATGGGATTTGGTTCTGCTCAGTCTATTCATTTAATGTCGGAAGTTATGAAAAGAGCTTACGCTGACAGAAGCAGATATTTAGGGGATACGGATTTTGTATCTGTTCCGCTAATAGGATTAACCAATAAAGAATATGCAAAAGCACTATTAAAAGAAATTTCTTTAACTGAAGTAACCTCTTCAGAAGATATATCCAATGGCAATCCTTTGCCTTATGAGAGCCCTGATACGACTCATTTTTCTGTAATGGATGGAAAAGGAAATGTGGTAGCGAATACTTATACGCTTAACTTCTCTTACGGTTCAGGAATAGTTATTCCTGGTACGGGCATTCTGATGAACAATGAAATGGATGATTTTTCTTCTAAGAAAGGAGTACCAAATGCCTATGGATTAGTAGGATTTGAAGCCAATGAAATTAAAGCCCAGAAGAGGCCTTTGAGTTCTATGACTCCTACAATCGTGTTTAAGAATCAAAAACCTTATCTGGTTTTAGGCAGTCCAGGTGGAAGCAGAATCATAACCACCGTGTTACAGGTAGTAATTAATGTTTTAGAACACGATATGAATATTAAACAAGCTGTAATAAGTCCTCGCATACATCACCAGTGGTTGCCCGATGTACTTTTGATGGAAGAAGGGTTTAGTTCAGATACTATTGATTTGCTAAAAGAAAAAGGTCATACGATCAGGCCATCAAGAACTATGGGAAGTGTTCAGGCTATTATTTCTAAAGACAACTACCTTTATGGAGCTGCAGATCCTAGGCGCCCTGAGGCAGGAGCGGTTGTTGTTAGTCCTTAGTCAAATGAAAGACAGGAATCCTATACTCTTTTTTTCTTTGCTTTTATGCTTAAGTAACAACACTTTATTTGCTCAAACTACTTTAGATTACGACAATCGAATTCATCCAGAATTGGCTCAGGATTATATGGTGGTAAGCCAAAACCATCATTCAACTGATGCGGGCTATCAAATATTAAAACAAGGTGGAAATGCGATTGACGCTGCTGTTGCTGTAGGTTTTGCTCTAGCAGTTACTCTACCTCGAGCAGGTAACCTAGGGGGCGGAGGTTTTATGTTAATTTACTCAGCAGATTCACAAGAAGTTTCTGCTATTGACTACAGGTCAGCCGCACCCGTAGCCGCTACAAGTGAGATGTATCTCACAGAGTCAGGTGTAGTTAGATTTGGCCATCTTGTAAATGCCGTTCCTGGATCTGTTGCAGGTTTAATTAAAGCACATAAAGAACATGGGAAGCTCAGTCTAAAAGAGGTACTTAGACCGGCTATACAATTAGCCAGAAAAGGTTTTCCAGTTTCGTACGACTTAAACTATGTTTTGGATTGGGGAAAGGACTCTATGCTTGCCAATAATGCTTCTAAGAAAAAGTTTTACAATCCTAAAGATAAACCGCTACCAGTTGCTTCTATTCTTAAGCAACCAAAGTTAGCTAGAACTTTAAACATAATTGCCAATAAAGGAGATCAGGCTTTCTACGAAGGAGAAATTGCTGATTGGATAGTCGAGGATTCTCTAGCTAATGGAGGTTTAATAACAAAAGGAGATTTAGCCAATTACAGCGCTAAAGATCGCGTTCCAATTGAATCTTTCTATCGTGGTTACAAAATTGTCTCCATGCCCCCAGCAGCCAGTGGCGGAATAGTGTTATTACAAATTCTTAATATCCTAGAGAATTTTGATTTGACCAAATATGGACATAATTCAGCATCTTCCATTCATCTACTTTCAGAAGCTATGTTGAGAGCTTATTCGGACAGGATGAAATACCATGGGGATCCAGATTTCTTTGACGTACCTATTGATGACTTGTTAGACAAACACTATGCAAAGGAACGAGCTAAATCAATTAATCTTAAGGCAAAGACTCCTTCTGAAGACATCTTTCCAGGCAAAATTCCTTTTATAGATGAAAGTCCAGATACCACACATTTTTCGGTAATAGATTCTGATGGCAATGCAGTTTCTAATACATATACTCTTGGTTCTTCTTTTGGTTCGGGAGTCACCGTGCCTGAGGGGGGTTTTTTGCTAAATAACCAGATGCGTAATTTTTCACACTTATATGGTAAGTCAGATGAATTAAGTCTAAGTACTAGTTCAGCAAATAAGTTAGAACCAGGTAAAAGAATGATAAGTACGCAGACACCAACCTTAGTTTTCAGTCCCGAAGGTGATTTAATGATGATTTTAGGATCTCCAGGAGGAGGCAGAATTCCCAATATAATAGCTCAAGTTATATCTAATGTGATCGATCACAAGCTAGGCTTTGCTGAAGCAGTTATGGCTCCCAGAATAAATCAAAGAGTCGGAAAAAATCTAGAACTAGAGTCTGGTTTCAGCCCCGATACTATTGAGCTTCTTAAGGTAATAGGGCATCAACCCAAACCTTCTACTACCATGGGAAGTGTACAAGCTATTTTTCTCTCACAAGGGTATATTCACGGCGTCTCTGATACAAGAAGACCCGGAGCTAAAGCAAAAGGAAATTAAGTTATAACAAGATCGCCGGGACTAAGAAGACTGCAACAATAGAGACCAAAACAATACCTACCAAATTCAATAGAAATCCTGCCTTTGCCATTTGAGGTACTTTAATTAATCCAGAGCCAAAGACTATGGCATTTGGAGGAGTAGCTACAGGTAGCATAAAGGCACAGCTGGCAGCTATAGCAACAGCAGCGGTAACCAATAAAGGATCAAAATTAGATTGCAGGGCTACGGCAGCAACAACCGGTAAGAAAGTAGCAGTTGTGGCCATATTAGAAGTCAGTTCAGTTAAGAAAATAATCATAGTCACTACCAGAATTATTATAAGGACTATGCTGATATCCCCTGGGATCAGATTACCTAACCAAATAGCTAAGCCAGTGCTTTGAACGGCATTAGCTAAACTTAATCCGCCTCCAAATAAAACTAAAAGGCCCCAAGGAACATTTTCTTGAGCATCTTTCCAATCAAGCAGAGACCCTTTCTTTTCTGAGTCACCGCTAGGCATCAGAAACAAAACCAAGGCAGAAATCATAGCAATTCCCGCATCGGACAGGTAAGTCAAACCTGGAATATTGTCCAACGCACTTCGAGACAACCAAGCCAAAGCGGTGAGTATAAAAATAATAAATACTCTGACTTCTGCGCCACTAAATTTACCTAAGTCTTTTTTAAGATCACTCAATAAAGATCTTGTCTCAGGAGAAGTTTCAAAACTAATAGGAAAAATAATTTTAGTAAGAACAAACCAGCAGATAGGTAACATGGTTGCGCTGAGAGGAACCCCTACGAGCATCCAGTCTGTAAAACTTATATCAAGATTGTAATTATCTGACATAAAACCAGCTAGCATGCCGTTAGGTCCAGTTCCTATTAAAGTAGACATTCCACCTATGGTAGCTCCATAAGCAATACCTAAAAGAAGAGCTAGCTGGAAGTTATTAGATTCTTTCTCAGAAAGCCCAGGAACTGTATCCCTGACAACAGTGATAACAGCTAATCCTATTGGTAAAAGCATAATGGTAGTAGAGGTATTCATAACCCACATACTTATTAAGGCCGCCGTTAGCATAAATCCACCTACCAGAGAGGCCCCATTAGAACCAGCTGATTCAAGAACAATCAGAGCTATTCTTTTGTGTAGATTCCATTTCTGAATCGCTGTGGCTATCAAAAATCCTCCAAAGAAAAGGTAGACTATTTTGTTCGCGTAAGGAGATGCAGCGGATTGAATGTCTGAAATTCCAAAAATGGGAAAAAGTGCTAAAGGAACTAATGCAGTGACAGCAACCGGTACAGCTTCGGTAGCCCACCAGATTCCCATTAACAGAAATAGAGCAGCTGTCCTATGTCCCTCGGGACTAAGGCCTTCTGGAGTTGGCATTAGCAGAACTAAAGCTAACGTGCCCAGCCCTAAATAAAATCCTAAATTATCTAAAACTCTTTGCATGAAGAAACTTATACTATAAGAAAAAGGGAGCCTAAGCCCCCTTTTTAATATTTAAGGTTCTATTTAATATTTAATTGGAAATCCAGATAGTAGTTCCTTCCATAGTCTGAATGAGCATCAGCATAGTATCCATAATATCTATCTGCTGTAGGAGCTCTTTCATCCTCAAGATTTTTTACAGCAAATCTAATTTTTGCCTTATTGCCTCTTACATCAAAGCCATAAGACATCGTTAGATTCAATGTTGTCATACTAGGAACAACGTAAGCTACGCCATCCTTTAAACCTAATGAAGTTTGCTCAAATGAACCTTTCTTAAGACCAGTTAAGCTAACTCTATATGGCCCTTTGTCCCAAGAGACTCTTACAGAGTGCTTGTTGTCATAGACTCCGTCTTTTCCAAGTAGATCACCAAAACCTTTTAAAGGAATTGATTCTGGGATTTCGCCGCTGTCTTTTTTAGCTTGAAGGTCAGCAAAATCTCCACTCGCTTTTTGCTCAAATTTATCAAGAAATGTTCCATTGTATCGAACATCAAAAGCAGAACCATTATCGGTTTCAAAACTGTAGTAGACACCAACATCGGTACCTTCAACAGTTCTTAAAGCCATATTAGTGTAATCATTTTGAATGTATTTAATATCACCAAAAGGGCATACACCTGCTGCAGCAAAACCAGCTGCGTCACCTTCATCAGGAGCCTCTCTCACAACCAAAGGATCTCCTGCAAAAGTTGCACAATTATTTGTTCCATTGGCAAATCGTAAAAGCATGTCATTGACTGTTTGGTTTTCACGACCGAACAAGCCAATAGTTTTATCTTTTTCAATGGTCCAAGTATCAACGGTAACTAGTAAATTGTCTGTTGGAGTTAGCACAACACCAATGGAGGTGTTATCTGATTCTTCAGCATCAAGACCTGAGGCACCAGTTGCCATTCTTTGAATGGTGTAACGTGAATCAGAATCAATCACATTATCAACGCTTTGCACTGCATTAACTTGAAATGCTGCTCGGTCATATCTTGTTCCAGATCTTACAACAGTCTTTTCATTCACCTGAATGATATTTGGAGCTCTAAAAGCTGTTGAGAAAGAGCCTCTTAAATACATCCATGGAGCTACGTCCCAGCCTAAGGCAAGTTTCCCTACCGTGGCGGAGCCAAAGTCAGAGAAATCTTCATTTCTAAGTGCTAATTGCATGTCAACTTTTTCAGCTACAGGAATTTGCAATTCAGCAAAGAAAGACGTTACATCTCTTGAACCTGAAACATCTCCTGTGGGTGATGAATTCAAAACATCTGCAACTAACGGATAGGTATCACCTTCGTAGTCAGTATAGGTGATAGTTCCGTCTAATCTTGGATCTCTGTCATCATCCATTTCTTCATCACGAAGCTCAAACCCTAACAACAGACCTACGTCTCCTGCCGGAAGCGTCCACAATTCATTATTGGACATTTTAAAATCAAACATTGTGAGTTCGCTTGAGCCTTTTCTGTAAACATCAATAAGAGTCCGCTCTATATTAGTCTCATAATTACCCCCGGTAAATGGGTTGTAAGCTGCTGCAGTAGAGTCATTTAAAGCTTCTTTTAAAAGATTATTAGACATTCTATTGCTTGTTACGTCATCAGATGTAGCTTTAGAAGTTACAAAAGCTGTTTCCCAGTCCCAATCACCTGTTGAGCCTCTGAAACCTTGAAGAAATCTGTAAGTATCTTTTTTTACATTGACCAGTCTTTGCCTCTCTTCGTAACGATAGTTATCCATGTACAATTGATATCCGGCAAAAAGGAACTCAGAATAAGTTGTTCCGTCTACCGTCCCATCGAACCTTAATGAATTTAACCAATAATTATCTGCACCCACTCTGTGTTTAGAAGATGAAAATGCATACGAAGGATGGGCAATCCTATCACTTTCTGAGGTATAAAAGCCCAGCTCTGTAAATGCCTCAGTGCCATTACCCATGTCATGGTTAATTGTCATTACAACATTCATTCTTTCAAGTTCAGATCTAACGTCAGTTTTGCCCCAGAAATTAGCTCTTATGGCGCCATTTCCATCTTGAGCTATACAAGTTCCATAACCCGTATCAAATATGGCTCCATCTTGACTAGCTCTATTATTACAACGTGGATCGCCAATAGGAAAGAGTTCAAATTCTCCATTAGAGTCCGTAAAGACGTGGTTCAACGGATTACTGCTTCCATGCTCACTGCTGGTTACCATATCAAACTGACCATACAGAGAGTTTGAGCTTAAGTTTCTAAAAGAAGTGCTTGTTTTCCAAGGTGAATCATCGTCAACAAAAGGTCTATGATCTCCTGCACCCCATCTTGGGTCTTCTTGTGCATTTATGTTTCCACGATCGTAGTGGTCAAAAAATACGCTTACATTGGTAGCCCCATCATTAAAGAATGATCCCCATTTCACAGTAGTTTTAGTGTCTTCAGTGGAAAAGTGATCGTATGCAACAACTCTAGATCTAACTGTTAAACCTTCATAATCTGTCTGTAAAACATTGTTGATAACACCGGCCACAGCATCTGCGCCATAAATAGCTGAAGCACCATCACGTAAAATTTCTAATCTTTCAATTCCAGTTACCGGAATTAAGTTTGAGTTCACACTAGCAGTTGGGACATAATCCCCACCAATTAACTCAGTTTGATACCCAGGCGAGGTTACTAACCTTCTTCCATTAAGAAGGGTAAGAGTGTTACCGACACCCAAATTTCTTAAGTTATAGGCTCCCACATCTCCCCGAGATGCATTTACACCACCAGAAGCATCTTCCGCTTCAGTAAAATAGTTCTGACCTTGTTCAACTATGTTTTCAATCAAGTCATCACCAGAATCAACTCCAATCGCTTCAATGTCAGCGTTTGTAAGGATTGAAACAGGTAAGGCCCCAGTTATCTTTGCCCCTTTGATTTGACTTCCGGTTACAACAACTTCTTCCACCTCATCAGCTGAGGTAACAAAGAAAGGAAAGAACACAAGAGAGAACAAAACGATCTTGAATAAGTTTTTCATAATTTCCCCAAAATTAAACTGGCTCCCATTTTACATGATTTTTTAAAAACAGAAATTAGAAGTTTCAAAAATTTAAGTTTGATACCCTTAATTAAAACATTTAGTCTGACTCTATATGGACAATAGATATCTGCTTTCGTTGGATGGTGGTGGAGTCAGGGAATTGGCCTCGGTCACGTTCCTAGCTAAGTTGGAAAAAGCATTGGGTAAACCTCTCTACGAACAATTCGATTTTTTTATGGGAACTTCTGCTGGGGCCATAACAGCAATGGCTTTATCGGCAGCTAGGATGAGTGGCGAAGACCTATTAGAATTCTGGTCAGAAAAAAATCTTGAGAAGATGGCAAACGCCTCCTTATGGGATTCTCGCTTAGGTCTCATGCAAACTAATCCCAAATACGATGGTGAAGGAAAAAAGGAAGTCTTCAAAAAATACTTTGGTAACTTGAAGCTTGGGGATGCTCGAGGAGGATTAGCCGTAATGAGCTATGACATTGAACAAAGGAAGCCTCTTCTGTTAACTTCCTATAATAATGCCAATATCTCCTTAATTGATGCAGGAAATGCAACCAGCGCTGCTCCCATCTATTACCCGACCGCTCAGGTGGGTAATAGATATCTGATTGATGGAGGCATCGTTGCCAATAATCCTGTGTTGCATGGCTACGCTGAAATCAAGAAACTTTATCCCGACAGCAATATCAAAATTCTTAGTGTAGGAACAGGTCTAAACAAAAGACCCCTGAGAGGAAAGGCTTCTCAAAAGTGGGGATTAATTGGCTGGTTGATGCATGATTTATTTGGTTTGATGTTGGAAAGCAGCTTGGATCATGAGATTGCCGAGGAAATAATAGGGAAAGACTACGTTAGAGTTAACTCACCTTTAGGCAAAATTAACCGGAGATTGGACGACAACAATAAGAAAAACCTCGAAAATATAAGAAAGATGGGAGAGTCCTGGTGGGAGGACTTTGGAGCTTCTGCCGTCAATCTTATGAAGTGAAAAGATGAGAAATTTGTCTCTTTTATTATCTCTTTGGGGCCTTCTCTTTTTTTCTGCATGCTCGGTTAACCCAGTAACAGGCGAAAGAGATTTTGTGTTAATTTCTGAAGACGCAGAATTAGAAATGGGTAGAACTTATAATGCTCAAGTTCTTCAATATCAAAGACCGTATGAAGTTGCCGCCGTTCAAAACTACGTGCAATTGGTTGGAGATTCTCTTTCAGAAATCAGCCATAGATCAAATTTAGTTTATCGATTCACCGTTCTAGATAGCCCTGATGTCAACGCCTTTGCCCTTCCTGGCGGGTACATCTATATCAATCGAGGCTTAATGGCCTATCTTTCCAGTGAAGCTGAACTTGCAGCAGTGTTGGGACATGAAATAGGCCATGTAACAGCTAGACATAGTGTTAAACAAATTTCTCAAGCTCAACTTTTGAATCTACTGTCTTATGCAGTTGCCACTAAAGCTGGTACCAGTGCAGGTGACCTTGCCAATATAGCTAGCGGAGCTCTACTAGCTGGATATGGAAGAGATATGGAGTTGCAAGCTGACTCATTAGGAGCTGAATATATGGCTAAAGTAGGATACTCACCTCGCGGCATGCTAGACACGATCTCTGTACTTAAAGAGCATGAGATTTATTCCAAGAAAGTTTCTTTGAGAAGAGGCTCTGATCCACAAACTTATCACGGCATTTTTTCATCCCATCCAACCACTGATAAGCGCTTAAATGAAGTTATAACTAAGGCGGAAACTTTAAGACAGGTCAAATTTGAAACTGATTCAGTTAAGTATCTAAAAATGATTGAAGGCATGGTATACGGTGACAGCGAAGCTGATGGAATAAGAAGAGGCAATAGTTTTTATCATAAGGATATGGACATCAGATTAATGGCTCCTGAGGACTGGGAGATCATCAATAGCCCAAACAGTTTGATATTTAATGCTCCCAAAGGAGAAGCTTATTTACGATTAAGTGTTATAGATCAAGTTAGAAAAGAATCACCTAAAGAGTATTTAACGAGGACGATAGGAAGAGGCCAGGTTTATCAAGAAAAAGAAATGAAGTTGGGTGTTTATGAAGCTTATACAGCACTTTTAAATAATGGATACAATACTTCCCGAGTTGCAATTGTTTTCAAGGATAAAAAAATATTTACCTTTTATGGAACTACTGTAGTAAACGGCCTAAGCATTAATGCTGTTGATAAAAGATTCCAATTTATAGTAAATAGCTTTAGAAGTTTAAAAGAAACAGAAAAAAAACTGGTCGAACCTCTCAGGCTTAAACTATACAAAGTAAGAAAAGGCGATACTTATTCTTCTTTGGCAAAGAGAAGTCCTATTCCATTCGATCCAGAATCAAAATTACGACTGCTTAATGGTGATTACCCAGAGGGGAATCTTCAGAAGGGACAATTAATAAAAATAGTTGAATAGAGTGGCTCCTAGAGCGGTTTAACTACATGGCCTCCATCAACTGTAATTACTGGGCCTGTCAAATCAAATAAACTTTCCCTAATCACCATTAGATTATTTCAAAATACCTATTCAACTCCCAGTTAGAAACTTTCAAACTATCTCTCTCAAAAATAGGTTTATTCTTAACGTATTGCTCATATTCCCAAACTCTTGTTGAAGAAAAGTGATCAAC
>DTSY01000049.1:0-10057 GCA_012965075.1 Gammaproteobacteria bacterium
CTTGATTATTCTTAAATGAAAAAGGGCCTTAAGGCCCTTTTTTTATTTAAATAAATCAATAAACCCTTTTTAGTTTAGCTTTGTTTTTAGTCAGTTCACCATTAAACATCACTGTAGCTTCAAAAGTCATTGAATCTTTGGAATTCATTGTCCATTTCATGTCAGTGACAAAATTTTCATGTTCAGCATGAAGATTAGATTTAGATTTATCTAATTTTATAGCAATAGCCTTTTTAGAAAGTGTATCAACCTTAAATATTGGTTCTGTACCTAGTACACAGTAATGTTTGATGACTAGTTCACCATCATTATCGCTGTAGGTAGTTAGCATTTGAACACCATCTTCAATTACAGTTTCAGTTATTGTGTTCCCACCAGAAGTTAATTCAAATTCATAAGAAGCATCATAAACGGCACCAGTTAGACCTTGAGTCAGTTTACCTTCCCATTTTCCGAGCTTTTTCTTAACATGATTAAATGCAGTGCTATTTTGGACTTCAGCCATTTCTACACCTCCAACGACAGTTATGTCATTTTCTGCAGAGAAAGCAGAGAAGGAGATGATCATTGATGTTGCTAAAACAATTATTACTTTAAATATGTTCATATTACTTATCCTTTCTTTGTTGATGTCTACATAAATATTACATCAATAACCCATAATTCATAGCAACAGGACTAAATAACTTAAGAAGGAGGGTTACTAGATAATGTTAAACATACTATATATTCACTAAATTTGATGATACTTATACTACATCTGGTATATAGATATTCGTATAATATATATTATGTTAAATTAGTTATATAAAGTAGTTTATCTCTACTTTTACTCACTGCCCTTTTAAGTAATGTTTATATACACGTATAGTACAATGCGCGTCCTATGAAGCCTCTAGAGGGAATTAAGGTATTAGATCTCACTCATATGTTAGCTGGTCCTTATGCAGGAATGGTTCTAGCTGATTTAGGTGCTGATGTAGTTAAAGTAGAACCTTTAGGTACTGGTGAAATGACACGAGGCCTTTTATCTGATGATCCCAATAACTCTTTTAAAGGATTTGGTGCTTATTTCTTAACTTTAAATAGAAATAAAAAAAGCGTGTCTCTTGACCTTAAGGATGCACAAGGACTTGATGTTTTTTATGATTTAGTTAAGTCTACTGATGTAGTTTTAAACAATTTTAGTGCTGGAGTAGTAAAAAAGTTAAAAATTGATTATGACCATTTAAGTAAGATAAATTCTAAGATTATCACTTGTTCAATTACAGGTTTTGGAGAAACAGGTAAACATTCTTCTAGACCGGCTTACGACCAAATAGTACAGGCTTATAGCGGAGGAATGTCTATAACTGGTGCAGACGCATCTACACCAACTAGAGCAGGTATTCCTATAGGAGATCTTGGATCAGGTTTGTTTAGTGTAATTGGGATGCTTTCTGCCCTGCTTTCACGCGAAAAAACAGGTAAAGGTCAACATCTAGATCTATCTTTACTAGATGTACAAATATCTCTTCTAACTTATATGGCAACCATGCAAACATTATCAGGTGTGAATCCTGAACCCATAGGCAATGCCCATTTTGTGCACGTTCCTTATAACAGTTTTACGACACAAAATGGCTTTGTTGTAATTGCAGTAATAACTGATGCTTTTTGGCAAGAACTATTAAATATCGTTGATATAGATAATTTAAGGAAAGAAGAGTTCAAAAGCTCAACAGGCAGACTTCAAAATCAGAAATTTATTGAATCAGAATTAAATAAGAAGCTTTCTACTGAAACTTCGGAACACTGGATTAATGCTCTAAACTCTGCAAAAGTACCTTGTGCGCCTATTAATAGCTTTAGTCAGGCGTTGTCGGATGAACAAGTAATTCATAGGAATATGGTAGTTGAGGTTGATCACCCTGACGGAGGCAAAGTAAAAATGCCAGGTAATCCCATTAAGCTCTCTTACACAGATGAAGATTCTTTCTCCCCTCCTCCACATCTAGGACAGCATACAAAAGAGACTCTTATTGAATGGTGTAATTACTCAGAATCAGAAATAGAAGAATTAATTAAGAAAAAGGTTATTGCTACCTAGCGTGATATGATTCTGTCCACTAAAAAGCTTGAAAGAGCGATAAAAGCTATAACTAAGAAGAGTACCAGCATAAGTTTCCAGAATTTAAATTTTTTTTCTTTCATATTAAATTTTTAATTAATAATATCTACTAAGGCATAATCTATTATATATGGCAAAAGAAGACCTAATAGAAATGGATGGAGAGGTAATTGAAACTCTACCTAACACTACTTTTAGGGTTAAATTGGAAAACGAACATGTTGTAACTGCTCATATATCTGGTCGCATGAGAAAACATTACATAAGAATTCTTACTGGTGACAAGGTTAAAGTAGAAATTACACCGTATGATCTGTCTAAAGGAAGGATTATTTTTAGAGAAAGATAGAACTAAAATACCTTATCTTTATCTTTAATTAATTCTTTAAATTTTAACGACAACCTATCTTCTTCCTGGTCAACATAAACCACCCCTCCTTTTGAAGAGAATTGACCAAAAAGTATTTCTTCGGCTAGAGGCTTTTTAATATTTTCTTGAATTAGTCGTTGCATAGGTCTTGCCCCCATAGTTTTGTCATACCCTTTATCTGCTATCCAGTCACGCGCTTTTTCAGATACTTCTAATTGAACTTTCTTCTCATCTAATTGAGCCTGAAGTTCTACAAGAAATTTATCCACTACCGTTTTAATAACTTCAATACTTAAAGGATTAAAGGAGATCATCGCATCTAATCTATTTCTAAATTCTGGTGAAAAGGTTTTTTTAATAATTTCAACTCCATCACTAGTATGATCTTGAGCATTAAATCCCATTGAGGCCCTACTCATATCATGGGCACCTGCATTGGTAGTCATAACCAAAACTACATTTCTAAAATCTGCCTTACGCCCATTGTTATCAGTCAGAGTTCCATGATCCATAACCTGTAAAAGTATATTAAAAACCTCAGGGTGCGCTTTTTCCATCTCATCAAGTAAGATTACTGAATGAGGGTGTTTTGTTACTGATTCAGTTAAAAGACCTCCTTGATCATAACCAACATATCCTGGAGGAGCTCCAATTAATCTAGAGACTGTATGCCTTTCCATATATTCAGACATATCAAACCTAATGAACTCTATCCCCATAATTAATGCTAGTTGTTTAGACACTTCCGTCTTACCTACTCCGGTTGGGCCTGAAAAAAGGAAGGAACCAACTGGCTTTTCAACTAGACCTAGACCAGCCCGTGATAATTTTATAGAAGCAGCTAAACTGCTAATAGCTTGGTCTTGACCGAATATCACCCTTTTTAGATTTTCTTCTAATTTTTCTAAAGAAACTTTGTCAGAAGATGAGACAGTTTTCTCGGGCACTCTGGCTATTGAAGCAACTATTTTTTCAACATCTATTTCCGATATTGTCTTTTTTCTTTTAGATTTGGGTAAGAGTTGTTGCTTAGCACCTGCTTCATCAATTACATCGATTGCTTTATCAGGTAAGTATCTATCATTTATATAACGAGAAGAAAGTTCGGCTGCAGCCTTCAAAGAATTTTCAGTATATTTAATATTATGATGTTTCTCGAACCTGCTTTTTAAACCTTTCAGAATTTTTATAGTTTCATCTACTGTAGGTTCTAGTACTTCAATTTTTTGGAATCTTCTTGAAAGAGCTCTATCCTTTTCAAAAATTCCTCTAAATTCTTTGTACGTTGTTGAACCAACGAAACGCAGGGTGTTCTTTGATAAGGCTGGTTTTAAAAGGTTAGATGCATCCATCACTCCTCCCGAAGTTGCTCCAGCACCAATTACAGTATGAATCTCATCAATAAATAAAATTGAGTTACCCTTCTCTTCTAACTCCTTTAAGACAAGTTTTAGTCTTTTTTCAAAATCTCCCCTGTATTTGGTACCTGCCAGTAGTGCTCCCATATCTAAGGAATATATGGTGCTATCTTTTACTAATTCAGGAACTTTATTCTCAACTATTAGTTTAGCTATGCCTTCAGCTATTGCAGTTTTACCAACTCCTGACTCTCCTACCAACAGTGGGTTATTTTTATTTCTTCTAGCTAAAATCTGTATTACTCTTTCAACTTCTGCTTTTCTTCCAACTAGAGGATCTATTTTTCCTTCGATAGCCTCTTGGTTGAGGTTCAATGTAAATGCCTCAAGTGCTGAGCTATCTCTAGCTTTTTTATTTTTATCTTCAGTTAAAGACTCTTCCTCGAATTCTTCATCATCCTTTCCATGGCTGATAAACGAAACTACATCTAGCCTTGTTATACCTTCTTGTTGTAACAAATAAACACTGTGAGATTCTTTTTCACTAAATATTGCTGCTAAAAGATTTGCTCCATTGACCTCTTTCTTTCCTGAGGATTGAACATGAAAAACTGCTCTTTGTAGAACTCTTTGGAATCCTAAAGTTGGTTGGATCTCTAGGTCATCTTCTTCAGAAATAACTGGCGTAGTTTCAGTTATATAAGTCTCAAGGTTTTTTTGAAGAGCTTCAACATCTGCACTACAATAATTTAAAACTTCTAATGCTTCGTTGTTGTCTAAAAGAGATAAAAAAAGGTGCTCCACAGTAACAAACTCATGCTTTTTTTTATGAGCTAATTTAAATGCGTCGTTAAGGTTTTTTTCTAATTCACTATCTAACATTACTCTTCATCTACAGGTTCTATTTCACTTATTAGAGGATGCTCATTCGTTCTTGCAAAATTATTAACTCGAGCAGCTTTAGTTTCAGCAACCTCTTTCGTAAATATACCGCAAACTCCCTTACCTTGGGTATGTATTGCTAACATAATTTGTGTGGCTTTGTCTCTATCTATTCCAAAAAAAGTTTGCAATACATAAACAACAAACTCCATAGGAGTGTAATCATCATTAAAGATAATTACTCTATAAAGAGGAGGTTTTTTTAATTTAGGTTTAACTGTTGCTACTGCAACTGAAGTTCCTTCATCTTCTTGATCTTCTTGAGGTCCTAGAGTTATTTTAGATCGAGTCTTGTCTATGAACATTAGTTCATGTTATCAATAATTGCTTCTCCAAACTCAGAACATTTTACTAAGCGAGCTCCACTCATCAGACGTTCAAAGTCATAGGTTACGGTTTTATTTTTTATAGTTTTAGAAAGTCCTTTAATTATCAGATCAGCAGCATCACCCCAACCTAAATATCTAAGCATCATTTCAGCAGAAAGAATTAGTGAGCCTGGGTTCACTTTGTCTAAGCCAGTATACTTTGGTGCCGTTCCATGAGTAGCTTCAAACAAGGCGACTTTATCGCCTAAATTGGCTCCAGGAGCAATCCCTATGCCGCCTACTTCTGCTGCTAGAGCGTCCGAAATGTAATCACCATTTAAATTGAGAGTAGCAATAACACTATACTCCTCAGGTCTGGTAAGTATTTGTTGTAGGAAAGCATCTGCAATAACATCTTTAATGATAATGTCATTACCGGTGAGAGGATTTTTCATCTTATGCCAAGGACCTCCATCTAATTCCTCTGCTTCATATTTTTCTGCTGCTAATTTATAGCCCCAATCTTTAAATGAGCCTTCAGTAAATTTCATGATATTGCCTTTATGAACTAAAGTTACTGAGCTTTTATCATTTGTAATTGCATACTGTATTGCTTTATCCACTAATCGATCAGTTCCTTCTTTTGAAACTGTTTTAATACCTATTCCGCAATTTTCTAGAAATCTAATTTTAGTTACACCTAATTCCTTAGTTAAAAAATTTAGAAGTTTTTTGGCTTCATCAGAATTAGCTTCCCATTCAATTCCTGCATAAATATCTTCAGAGTTTTCTCTAAATATAATCATGTCAGTTTTTTCAGGACTAACAACTGGACTAGGAACACCTTCAAAATATCTTATTGGTCTTTGGCATACATATAAATCTAGTTCCTGCCTTAAAGACACGTTTAGGGATCTGATTCCGCCTCCAACTGGAGTAGTTAAAGGACCTTTAATACCAACCAGATAAGTTTCAAGAGCTAATAGAGTTTCAGATGGAAGCCAATTACCTTCACCATAAACTTCTACAGATTTTTCTCCGCAGTAGATCTCCATCCAAGATATTTTCTTGTCTGTTCCATAAGCCTTAAAAACAGCGTTATTTACCACGTCAATCATTGTAGGAGTTATATCAGAACCTATTCCATCTCCTTCGATAAAGGGAATAACTGGATTATCTGGAACAATCAGATTTCCCGTGGAGTCAAAATGAATTATTTCTCCTTCTTTTGGTATTTTAATATGCTTAAATTCCATATTTAGCGATAAGTTTAGTGAGCGGGATCAGAATTATATAGCATATAAAAGCTAAATCTAATGTAATCCAAGAATGATGAGTAAAGGAAAAGTGTTACTGGGCTTATCGGGAGGTGTAGATTCCTCTGTAGCTGCTTTGATTTTAAAAAATGAAGGCTACAAGGTTGATGCACTCTTTATGAGAAACTGGGAAGATGACGATGGATCTCCTTACTGCAGTATCAAAGAAGATTTCTTAGACGCTGTATTTGTTGCAAATCAGCTAAAAATAGACTTGGAAGAAGAGAATTTTTCTCAAGAGTATAAAGACAAAGTATTTAGTTATTTCCTTAAAGAATTAGAACTTGGAAGGACTCCCAACCCAGATATTTTATGTAATAGAGAGATTAAATTTGATAGTTTTTTTAATCACGCAATGAATTCTGGATATGATTTTATTGCAACCGGACATTATGTAAGAAATAAGACCCTTAAAGGAAAAACATCTCTTCTAAAGGGCAAAGATAAGACAAAGGACCAAAGTTATTTTCTTCACTCAGTCAGAGGTGAAGCTCTTGCAAAATCTATTTTTCCTTTAGGTGATTTAAATAAATCTAAAGTAAGAGAAATAGCCAAAAGGGAGGGATTAATTACCAGCGAAAAAAAGGATAGTACTGGTATATGCTTTATTGGAGAAAGGCCATTCCCTGAATTTCTAAACAACTATCTATCTCATAATCCTGGAAAAATTGAAGATGAATATGGTAGACAAATAGGAGAACACAAAGGACTTCCTTTTTACACCTTAGGACAAAGACAAGGTCTAGGGATAGGAGGCTTAAAAGATTCTAAAGATTCTCCATGGTATGTGGCCAAAAAAAATCTAAAGGAGAATATCTTAGTTGCTGTTCAAGGCAACAACCACCCTCTTCTGTTGTCTAAAGAATTAGATACGATAAATTTAAGCCTTGTTAGCACACTAGAAGAAAAAGAATTTTATGGAAAAGCAAAAGTTAGATACAGACAAGAAGATCAAGATTGTTTAATTCAAATTACTAACAAAAAATTAATAATTAAGTTCGATAAATTACAAAGGGCTGTTACTCCAGGACAGTCAGTGGTGATATACAAAGAAGAAGTTTGTCTTGGTGGGGGAGAAATAAATAATATTTATTAAGGAGATTTATAAACTTTTCCTGCTTTCATAACAAAATCTACTTCCTCTAAAATACTAATGTCTTCCAACGGGTTTCCACTCACTGCAATTATGTCTGCAGATTTTCCTCCAACCAAACTCCCTAAGTGATGGTATTCGCCTAATAATTTAGAGGCTTCTACGGTGGCAGACTGTATAGCCTTCATAGGCGGCATTCCAGCTTCCACCATGTGTTTAAATTCTGAGGCATTTTTTCCATGAGCTGAAACACCAGTGTCTGTACCAAAAGCTATTTTTACTCCAGCTTGATAAGCTTTTCCAAAAGTAACCTTTATTTGTGGTCCTATTTCAGCCGCCTTAGGTCTTACAAGCTCTGGAAAAAAATCTGGGTCCTTAGCTTTTTCTGCTACCCATAATCCAGCTATTATTGTAGGGACATAGTAAGTTCCTTTTTCTCTCATTAACCTCATGCCTTCAGCATCCATTAAAGTTCCATGTTCTATAGAATGTACACCTGCTCTAACTGCTCTTTTTATGCCTTCAGCCCCATGTGCATGAGCTGCAACTTTAAATCCATAGTCGTCAGCTATATTAACTATTTGAGCAATTTCTTGTTCAGTTAGCTGAGGATTTTGACTATTTTTTGCATTACTCAATACCCCACCAGTAGCAGTTATCTTGATTAAATCTGATCCTTCTTTATACCTATATCTAACAGCTTTTGAAGCGTCATCTAAGTTATTTATTATTCCTTTAGACGCTCCAGGATCAGAAGTTAAAGACTTATTTAATGAGTTAGTAGAATCACCATGCCCTCCAGAGGAAGCTATCGTAGTACCGGAAGAGAAGATTCTTGGTCCTGTCACTATTCCTTTGGTGATAGCATTTCTTAAACTAATTGTGACTCCATCACTACCACCTAAATTCCTAACAGTAGTAAATCCTGCCATTAAAGTCTTTTGAGCATTTGCTACCGCTCTTATTGCATAGTCTCCAGCGTTTAGGGTTATTCTTTCTTGATAAGAGTTTTTACTATACTCAGATCCTAAATGTACATGCATATCAATTAGTCCAGGTAATACCGTATAACCACTAAGATCTATAAATTCGTCTTCCGAATCTGGAGTAATAAATCCAGTTTCAATTGCTTCAATCTTTGAACCTTTTACAACAATACTCATTTCAGGAGAAGGGAAAGAACTTTCTCCGTTTATTAATAGCCCTGCATGAATTACTGTGGCTGATGATAAAGCGTATAAGCAACTAATATAGAATAAAGATAAGACTAAAATTAATTTTCTCATGAATGCCAGTTTGCTTCTTACCTAGAGATAACGCAAGTATAGTTAGCTATAAGTTATAATTCACTTTTTACTCTTAAACTATGAAGTTAACAGAACTATCTGCAATATCTCCTATTGATGGTAGATACTCTAAACTTGTACCTGAACTACAAGAAATTTTTAGCGAATATGCTTTAATTAAATATCGAATTTTTGTAGAAATTGAATGGTTTATCCATCTCTCAAACCAACCAAATATCAAAGAACTACCTCATTTAACAAAGCAATCAATAACCTTTCTTTCCAAGATAGAAAAAAACTTTAATCTGGCTGAAGCTAGAAAAGTAAAAAACATAGAAAAAAAGACTAACCATGATGTTAAGGCAGTTGAATATTACTTACGTGACCAATTTATGCAGTCTAAGCAGTTAAAAGAATTAGTTGAATTCATACACTTTGGGTGTACTTCAGAAGATATTAATAATATTTGTTACGCATTAATGGTAAAAGATGCTTCTAAACAACTAGTCTCTAAAAACATCGGCAAGCTTAATAACTTATTAAAAAAGAAAGCCCATCAATATGCAGAGATTCCTATGGTATCAAGAACACATGGGCAAGTGGCAACACCAACTACAGTAGGTAAAGAATTTGCTAACTTTTCTTCTCGAATAGATCGTATATCGATTGTAATCAGGGAAACTGGTTTGAGAGGAAAAATGAATGGTGCTGTAGGAAACTATAATGCTCATTTAATAGCTTATCCTAAAGTGAATTGGGAGAAGGTTTCAAAAACTTTTATAACAAAAGTCGGTCTCCTTTGGTCTTCTTATACAACACAAGTAGAACCCAAAGACAGTATGGCTAAGTTATTTCATGCGCATGAGCGTCTAAATAATGTTCTTCTAGATTTCTCTAAGGACATGTGGGGTTATATCTCTTTAAATTATTTTTCCCAGAAAACGGCTAAAGGAGAGGTTGGATCATCAACTATGCCGCATAAAGTAAACCCTATTGATTTTGAAAATGCAGAAGGTAACTTAGGTTTGGCCAATACTGTTTTCCATCATCTATCTTCAAAGATTACTATATCTAGATGGCAGAGAGATCTATCAGATTCAACTTCTATGAGAAACATAGGTAGTTGTTTTGCCTATACTTTGATAGCTATATCATCTTTAATTAACGGGGTAAAAAAGCTTGAAGTGAATAAAAGATCAATAAATGATGACATAGAAGATGCTTGGGAGGTAATTACAGAAGCCATCCAGACAGTAATGAGAAAACATCGAATA
>DTSY01000049.1:10157-37181 GCA_012965075.1 Gammaproteobacteria bacterium
GAACATGCAGCTAGGATGAAACTTCAAAACAGATTCTCTACCGGAGTTGATATTGCAAAATATACTTCAGATATTATGCATGCAGATATGGAAGCATATGATCAAGATCCTTCAAACTACACTCAATCTTTGGGTTGTTGGCACGGCTTTTCTGCTCAACAAATGGTTATGGCTGTGAAAAAATACCAGAAAACAACTTCCAAAAGCTATGTCTACCTAAGTGGCTGGATGGTAGCTGGCTTAAGATCAGAGTTTGGACCTCTTCCTGACCAGAGCATGCATGAAAAGACTGCAGTACCAAGCTTGATAAATGAGATATATACGTTCTTGAAACAAGCTGATGCAAGGGAACTTCAACTTCTATTCCTTAGTCTTGATGAAGCCCGAGAAAAAGGAACTAATGAGGATGAAATAATCCAACAAATAGATAATTTTGAAACTCATGTGGTACCCATCATTGCAGACATAGATGCAGGATTTGGTAATGAAGAAGCAACTTATTTACTAGCTAAAAAAATGATTGAAGCAGGTGCTTGTTGCATACAAATTGAGAATCAAGTTTCGGATGCAAAACAGTGTGGTCATCAAGCAGGAAAGGTGACTGTTCCTCATGAAGATTTCTTATCAAAAATTAATGCAATAAGGTATGCGTATTTAGAGTTAGGGGTAGAAAACGGTTTAATTGTAGCTAGAACAGATTCGCTTGGAGCTGGATTAACGCAAAAAGTTCCTGTTTCTAAAGAACCAGGAGATATTGCTAGTAGATACAATGACTTTCTTGAAACTAAAGAAATTGAGGATCTAAGTGAACTTACTCAATATGATATTGCTATCCAACAAAATGGAAAATTAGTAAAGCCTGTGAGACTGGAGAATGGTCTATACACTTTTAGAGAAGGGACAGGTTTTGACAGAGTAATTTTGGATTGTATAACCAGCCTTGAATCGGGTGCTGATTTATTGTGGATAGAAACTGAAAGACCAAATGTTAAGCAAATTGCTGATATGGTTAAAGAGATTAGAAAGGTGCACCCCCAAGCCAAACTAGTTTATAACAATTCACCTTCTTTCAATTGGACTTTAGCTTTTAGAGAACAGGTTTTTAATGAATGGTCTGAATCAGGTAAAGATATATCTGAATACCCTGATCCAAAAAAGGAACCAAAAGGCTTAATGGATGAAAAATTTGATAAGTCTGAACTGTCTAAAGAGGCAGATAAATTAATCCAAAGGTTCCAAAAGGATGCTGCAAACCAAGCTGGAATATTTCATCACTTAATTACCCTACCTACTTATCACGACACAGCGCTTGGAACACATGTGTTAGCTGAAGGTTATTTCGGGGATAAAGGCATGTTGGCTTATGTTAAAGAAATACAACGCAAGGAGATAAGACGTGATCTAGCTTCAGTTAAGCACCAAGACTTAGCTGGATCTACAGTTGGCGACGAACACAAAGAATATTTTTCTGGAGACAATGCATTACTGGCTGGAGGTAAAGGCAGTACTATGGACCGATTTTAGGTTCTAGGTAATTTCTTTATTTACACTTAGCTGGATCGCCCCCACATATCTCACAGTCTCCGATTTCTCCCATAGTCTTGAGGCCACCACATGACCCTGCTATAGGTTTTCTTCCAAAAACTACACCAATAGACATGGCTATGAATATCAGAAGAAGGATACTAAAGGTGATTAGAACGGTGCTCATTTCTTAATTGTAAAGTTGATTAGAACCATTTTGAAGTTTTTAGAACTAAATTACCTTCCTCTTTTACTATATAAAGAGACTTAATGTGATTTTTATTGGAGTATTCTAGGCCTTTTTCTAAGCCCATAACATTTAAAGCAGTAGCTAATGCATCTGCTTTCATTACATTTTCTGCTATTACTGAGACTGAGACGTGCTTCTTATTAATCGGCTTGAAAGTAATAGGATCAATAGTATGAGATACAAGGTTACCTTCTCGACGGGAAAAATTTCTATACTCTCCAGATGTTGCCAAGGATAGATTTTCATATTCCTTAGAAGATAAAGTTAATATAGGAGGGCTAGCTAAATCAGGGTTTTCTATTGCTACTAACCAAGGCTGATCGGATGATTTGTGACCTTTGTATTTAATTTCTCCTCCCAATTCAATGAAATATGAATCAATAGCGTAAGAATCTAAATAAGAGGACAATAAATCTATAGCAAAGCCTTTAGCAACAGCAGACATATCCAAATAAACATCATTCAAGCGTTTAATTCTTTTATTTTCTGAATCCACTTTATAAGAACTGCAGCTAATTTGATCCCTCAGTTCCATTAATTTACTGCCGTCATAAGAATCGGCTAGTTCAGGAGGTCCGAATCCATAATAATTTACAAAATATCCAATACTTATATTGAAAGAACCTTCTGTGGCCAAACAAGTTTCTTGAGAGAAGACTGCAACTTTAAGAAAATTATCTGAAACATAAACCCATTCATCTATGTTTGATCGATTTAGTTCAGAAATAGAAGAGGATTTAAGATAAGTTGACATTTCTTCATTAACGGAATTCAACACATTAAAAATATTGCCTTCTGCATCACTACCATCATAATTAATGAGAACTACTTTATAGGTAGTACCCATAATTTCTCCGCGAAATGTAACTAAACTATTTCTTTCCCAAGTGAAGAAAACTATTACTGCTAATGAGATTATTAATAAGAGCAGCGAAAATTTTTTTTTCAAGCCTAAAAAAATTACAGATTAACTACCAAAATCATCAAACCTTATAGCTTCCGGTTCGACACCCAAATCATCTAACATTCCAAAAACTGCGGTCATCATTGCAGGTGGTCCACACATATAATATTCACAATCTTCTGGGGCTTGATGATCGTTCAAATATTCATCTAATATCACTTGATGTATGAAACCCGTTGACCCTTCCCAATTATCTTCTGGTAAAGGATTATCTAAAGCAAGAGTCCAATTAAAATTTTCGTATTTCATAGCCAAATCATCATATTCTTCTTTATAAAAAACTTCTTTTAGGCTCCTGGCCCCGTAATAAAAAGTAATTTTTCTATGGGTATTAATTCTTAGTAATTGATCAAAAATATGTGATCTCATAGGTGCCATACCTGCTCCTCCACCTATAAAGATCATTTCAGCTTCACTCTTGTTAGCGTAGAAGTCTCCAAAAGGTCCAAAGATGGTTAATTTGTCACCTGGCTTTAAATTGAATAAGTAAGAGGTCATCTCACCTGGAGGGTAATCTGTTCCAAGAGGAGGAAGTTCTATTCTTACATTAAATTTCATTATTCCCTTTTCTTCAGGATAATTTGCCATTGAATATGCTCTGATTACAGTTTCTTTAATTGAAATAGAGTTATCTCGAAAGTTAAACCTTTCCAAGTCTTGATTAAATTTTTTATCAATATCAAAATTCTTAAAATCTATATCACTAGGGGGAATCTCCATTTGAACATACCCCCCTGCCCTAAATGCTACTTCTTCCCCTTCGGGTAATTTAAGTATTAATTCTTTGATAAAAGTAGCTACATTTTCATTAGATAAAACCTCACATTCCCATTTCCGAGCACCAAAAACCTCATCAGGTACTCTTATTTTCATGTTATCTTTCACAGTTAGTTGGCAGGATAGCCTCCAACCTTCTTTTTTTTCTCGGTGTGTAAAGTAATCTTCTTCATTAGTTAGGATTGATCCCCCTCCTTCTAAAATCATGCACTTACATTGTGCACATGTTCCCTTTCCACCACAGGCAGACGATAGGAACATATTCTGGCTGGCTAAAGTTTGAAGTAATTTATCTCCAGCTGGGACTGTTAATGTTCTATCTGGATCTTCATTTAATTGTATTTCTATATCTCCAGAAGCTATTAAAAATTTTCTTGAAACAAGTATTACTATAACCATTAAATTTATAGCTAGAGTAAAAGCTATTACTCCTAGAAATATATCGTTTTGAATCAATCCAGTCATAATTACAAAATAATTCCACCAAACGACATAAATGCAAAACACATTAAGCCTACCGTAATAAATGTTATTCCTAAGCCTTGCAATCCTTCAGGAACGTCTGCGTATTTAAGTCTCTCTCTCACTCCAGCTAATGCCAATATAGCTAATGCCCATCCAGCTCCGGCACCGAAACCATAAACTATACTTTCAGTGAAGGTGTAACTTCTCTCCACCATAAATAATGAAGCTCCTAAAATGGCACAATTAACTGTTATTAGAGGTAAAAAAGATCCTAAAGCGTTGTATAAAACTGGTACATATTTATCTAAGATCATCTCCAAGATTTGAACTACAGCAGCAATAATTCCTATATAGGTTATTAGCCCTACAAACTCTAGGTCAGAATTTGGTATGCCCATCCAAGATAAAGCTCCAGGTTTTAGAAAATTTAAATAAATAAAGTTATTAATCGGCACGGTAATGGTTAAAACAACAATCACCGCCATTCCCAGTCCACCTGCTGCTTTAATGCTTTTGGATATGGCCAGAAAAGTGCACATACCAAGAAAATAAGCTAAGGCAATGTTTTCTATAAATACAGCCGTAATAAAAAGATTTAGGTAGTATTCAAACATAATTAAACTCTTGTTCCTGCTTCCTTAGTTTCAAGATTATTCCTTGCTACTCTATATTCTGGTTCTTCAATTTGTTCTGTTTTCCAACTTCTTAACAACCATATAAATAAACCAATAATTAAAAAGGAACTTGAGGATAGAACCATATAGTTGTTCCCTAGATACCAACCCCCATTTTGGGTTAAAACAAGAATCTCATAACCAAATAAAGTACCTGCGCCTAAAAATTCTCTTATTGTTGCTACTACGATCAAAATAAGACTATATCCGAGACCATTTCCAAGACCGTCAAGAAAACTTAACCAGGGGCCGTTTTGCATAGCAAAAGCTTCAGCTCTTCCCATGACAATACAATTGGTTACGATCAAAGCTACAAATACTCCAATGGTCTTACTATTCTCATAGTCATAAGCTTTTAGTAATTCATCAACAACAACAACTAGAGAAGCTATTATCGTTATTTGCACTATCATTCGAACATTTGTTGGTATTTGGTTTCTTATAACTGAAACAACTAGATTGGATAGACAAATCACTGCAGTTAATGCAATACACATTAATAAAGTTGGGTATAAATTTGTGGTTACAGCCAAAGCTGAACAAATCCCTAAAATCTGTAAGGCTATAGGATTATCATTAAAAATTGGATTTAGAAGAATCTCTCTACTTTTAGACATTTAAACTCTCCTTTCTTTCTATTTCTTCTTTTAGCCTATTCAAAAATTTAGCGTAGCCTAATTCCCCTAACCAAAAAGAAAGCATATTGGAAACTCCTCTGCTGGTGATAGTAGCTCCAGACAATCCATCCACTTGGTATTTCTTTTCTGGGGACTCAGGGTCTACTAACCCTTTAATGACTTCAATTTTTATTTCCCCTGTAGAAGAATATATATTTTTTCCTTTCCATTGTGATTTCCAGCGAGGATTATCTACTTCTGCACCTAGTCCTGGTGTTTCTTTATGAGAAAAATATTCCAATCCAATTATTGTATTTAAGTCAGATTCAATAGCCAAATAACCATACAAAGTGCCCCAAAGACCAAGTCCACGAACAGGAAGAATAATGGCTTTTATTTCATTTTCTTCTTTATAAATATAAATCTTTTTAAAATTCTCTCTTCTTTTTAAAGAGCTTATATCCACGTCAGTCGTTAATTTAATAGAGGTTAGAGGATCTCTAGAATAATCCTCAGCTTCAAATTTCTTTCCATCAAAACTTTTTGGATCCAGAGAATCTTCATATTCGCCTGTATCAAGATTTACAACTCGTTCTTCAATAGCTGAAAAAAGCTCTTCAATACTTTTCTGGTTTGTCAAAAGACCAGCTGAAGAAAGGATCTTAGATTGCTGATCTTTTTGTTTAAGATATTTTTGTTGGTCTCTTAATCCTACAGCCGCTGAAGAAATAATAACTGAACAAACTAAGCAAAGAGAAATGCCAACAAATAAAGTTTTAACCAATGTATCGTTTTTATTCATAATTAGCCTGAATTTTTAATCTTTTCTTAATATTAGATTCCTTCACATAATGATCTATTAGAGGTGAAAAAAGATTAGCAAATAGGATCGCTAACATCATGCCTTCAGGAAATGCAGGATTTATGACCCTTATAAGCACGACCATAATTCCTATTAAAATCCCATAAATCCATCTTCCAGGATTAGTATGCGATCCGGTTACGGGTTCCACAGCCATAAAAGCTAGGCCGAACGCATATCCGCCAATCACTATATGCCAGATAAAAGTAACACTAAACATAGGATTAGTATCTGACCCTATAGAATTAAATAATATGGAAGTAGTTAAGGTACCTATCAACACCCCAATAACAATCCTCCAAGAAGCGACTCTAGTCCACAAAAGCAATAGAAGCCCTAATAAAATAAATAAGGTTGAGGTTTCTCCCGCAGATCCAGGAATACTTCCAACAAAAGCTTCAAACCAGGAGTAATTGACCTGAATACCATTTAGTCCTTCTTGTGCGCCTATTCCTAAAATTGTTGGCGAGCTATAACCATCTAAGGCAGTCCATACAGAGTCGCCTGACCAATAAGTAGGATAAGCGAAATAAAGAAAAACCCTGCCAGTAAGAGCTGGGTTTAAAAAGTTTTTACCTGTTCCTCCAAATATTTCTTTTCCTATTACGATACCAAAACTAATTCCAACCGCAACCTGCCAAAGTGGTACATCAGGAGGGCAACAAAGAGCAAATAAGATGGTTGTAACAAAGGCTCCTTCGCTTATCTCATGGTTCCTAATAGTAGCAAATAACATCTCCCAGGCTATTGCAACAATAAATGTAACTGCATAAATAGGAAGGAAATAACATGCTCCAAACCAAAGACAATCTATGAAACTAGTAGGATCATAGTTACAAACTAAATTGATAAATATGAAATGCCAGTCTTCAGTAAATTTTCCGCCCCCTTCTGCAGCTCCAGAAAGAGCTTGAAAACCTATGTTATACATTCCATATATAACAGCTGGTATAGTTGCTGCCATGACCGTTACCATTATTCTTTGAACATTAGATGAGTCTCTAATATGCAACAACCCAAAGGTTCTTCTACTAGATGAATAAAAGAAATTTTCTATAACATCAAAAATTACCCACCACTTTTCATATTTTCCACCACTAGAAAACCTAGGTTTTAAGTTGTCAAAGACCTTTCTTAGTCTATCCACCGTTTACCCCTCAACCTCAATGGTGGTTAATCTTTCTCTTAATAAGTAGCCAAAATCATACTTTGAAGGACAGACAAAACTACAAAGAGCCAAGTCTTCTTCGTCTAGTTCTAAAACACCCAAGGACTGTAACTCTTGCGTATCCCCTACTGCTAATCCTCTGAGTAAAGGTGTTATGAGTAAATTCAATGGAAAAACTTCCTCATAAACTCCGAGTGGAAGAATGGCTCTGTCTGGGCCATACATTCTTGCTTTGATATTAAATTTTTTATTTTTAATTAAAGAAGAAATAAAAAGACCCAATTTTGAATATCTTTGCCAACCTAATAATGCCCAATCAAATAACTCCCTGTCTGAAGAGTTAGGCTCCTCGATTGCACAAATTTGATTATGGTATCTGCCTATATAGGCGTAGGGCCCTATTGCTTCCCTTCCATTAATTACAGATCCACTTACAACCCGGTTTTCTGATTGACTTAATTCTCCTGCACAAATCTCATCAATACAAGCTCCTATTCTGGTGGAGATAATTCTTGGATTTTCAATTTTTGGCCCTGATAGACATATGTATTTGCTTGTTGAAATCTTCCCTTCACTAAAGAAAGAGCCAATTAAAATTACATCTGAATAACTAATGTGCCAATTTATATTGTCTAAAGATGCCGGAGAAATGAAATGCATGTGAGTTCCTACTAAACCCGATGGATGAGGCCCATAAAAAACATGTTCATGTGTGTTTTCTTCTTGTTTGAATGTAAGAGAACTGTCTTTTTTTATGCACAAATGAACTGGGCTACCTGACAAAAGTCTTATTGCTGAGAGCCCTAATTCAAAATCATCTAAATGACTAGAAATAATTAATTCTGGATCTATCGAAAGAGGGTTAGTGTCCATACAATTAATAAAAATTGATTTAGGTTCAGAATCGATGGTCGGAATTTTGCTAAAGGGTCTTGTCCTAAAAGATGTCCATAGACCAGATTGGATTAAGTTTTTTCGAATGGAAGTTGAAGTTTGATTAGATAAATCATCAGTTTTAATAGATGAAAAGGAAATTTCTTCTTCATTTGTATCAAGCTGTATAACGACAGATTGCAAAACCCTCTTTTCCCCTCTATTTATAGACTCTACAACCCCTCCTCCAGGTGAAGTAAATATTACCCCAGGATTTTTTTTATCTTCAAATATAGGTTGACCAATTTTTACGTGATCTCCTTCGTTGACAAACATAAGGGGTTTTAGACCATGGAAATCAGAACCTACAAGAGCAACAGATCTTGGGGTTTTAAAGTCAGTAATCTTGTGTTCAGGAGAACCAGAGATAGGAACATCTAAACCTTTTCTTATTTTTTTCATCCCCTCTCTTGAGGTGAAGTTAATACTTAAGGAGCAGTAAAATCCGCGCGTATTATAGTGTTGAAGAGATCTATTTACTAGAGAGATTATTGATAATCTGGATATCTTTTATAGGTAAGTCCTACCATCTCTTTTGCTAAGCCAAGTAACTGTACCGTATACCCAAACTCATTGTCATACCAAACATAGAGTATAGCGTGGTCTTTATTACAGATAGTTGCTGCTGAATCAATTATTCCTGCGTATCTGTTACCAACAAAGTCTGAAGAAACTGTCTCGCTTGAATTTGTAAAATCAATCTGATCTTTGTAAGAGGAATGAAAGGCAATTTGTCTAAGAAAATCATTCAATTCAGAAGCCTTTAAGGCTTTTCCTAAAATAAGTTTCATGATGGCTAAAGATACATTCGGAGTAGGAACTCTTATCGCATTGGCGGTTAACCTCCCTTCTAATTCTGGTAATATTTGACCCACTGCTTCTCCAGCACCAGTTTCCGTTATGACTAGATTCAAGGCTGCGCTTCTTCCTCTTCTAGACGTTTTATGGAAGTTATCAAGTAAATTTTGATCATTTGTGTAAGAGTGCACGGTTTCAATATGACCTGAAATTATTCCAAACTCATCGTTGAGAACTTTTAATACAGGAACAATTGCATTGGTAGTACAGGAAGCTGCTCCTAGAATATTATCCTTAGAGTCCACTACTCCATTATTGATTCCATGAACAATGTTCTTAACCTTACCTTTTGCAGGTGCAGTCAGTAATACTTTATCTATTCCTTTAGACTTTAGGTGTCTATTAAGGCTTTTCTTGTCTCTCCAAACTCCTGTGTTGTCTATTAATAAAGCTTTTTTTATTCCATGTTTTGTATAATCAATTGAATCTGGTTGGTCTGCATATATGATTTTTATTTCGCTTCCATTTACAACTAGTTGTTCTTCTTTCTCCTCAACCCGCACAGTACCTTTAAAAGGGCCGTGAACTGAATCAGTTCTTAATAAGTTGGCTCTTTTTATCAGGTCATCTTGACCAGACTTTCTTACCACAATAGCTCGCAATCTAAGATTGTCTCCACCTCCAGAATCTTCAACTATGAGTCTGGCTAAAAGCCTTCCTATCCTACCAAAGCCATATAAAACGACATCTTGAGCATCTTCAAGTACTGATCCTTTCTTTCCTACTAAATCCTTTACAGAGTCAACTACAAACTCTTCTATGGTCAGATCTTTACTATCAAAGAGATAAGCAGCTGCAATGATCCCTATATCTACTTCAGAAGGACCTAGCTCTAAAGAACTTAGAGAAGTAATGACTTGGTAGGTCTCAAACTCACTTAATTCATTATTCTCTGTCTCTCTTACAAACCTGTGTGCTTGCATAATCTCTGATATAGATAAATTAACTAATAATTTACCGTACAGCATAAGATGTACATTTTCCCTATATAAGCTACCTATAATCGCTAGCATTTCCTCTGCTAAAGCTTGTCGGTATTGAAAATCACCAAAGGTATCTAACGGCAGATTAGACCTTTTTCTTTTATCCGGTTGATCTGAAGGCATAATTAGTTGTTAAAGTTGAGAATATCTCTTGAGATGATAATCAGTATTTCCAAATATTGTAATTATTGTTGTTAATCTTTTGAAAAAATGTCCTACACTCAGTTCTTCTGTTACGCCCATTCCTCCATGCAGCTGCACGGATTGCTGACCTATAAATTTTGCAGCCTTTCCTACTTGGTACTTTAAACCTGAGATTGCTTTCTTTGCATCTTTGGAACCTTCAACATTTTTAATAGTAGCCATATATAGAAGAGATTTACTTTGTTCATACTCCATAAACATATCCACCATACGATGCTGCAATACCTGGAACTTTCCTATTGCCTGTCCAAATTGTTTTCTTATCTTAGTATACTCAACAGTAGTCTTGTAAAGAACTTCCATGGCTCCTACTGCTTCAGCACAAATTGCTAAAGTTGCAGTATCAATTGCATCTTCTAAATGTTGAAAGCCATTACCTTCTTCACTTAAAAGAGAGTTAGAAGGGACTATCACATTCTCCAGTGTTACTTCAGAAGCCCTTCTTCCATCAACTGTGGGATAATTTCTTAAAGAAACCCCATCTAAATTGCTATCAATTATGAATAAAGATATACCTTCTTTATCATTTTGCTTACCTGATGTTCTAGCAGAAATAATTAATTTGTTGGCATTGGGACCATTCATCACTACTGATTTAAAGCCGTTCACCAGATAATCACCATTTTTTTTCTTTGCTTCTGTTGTAACATCAGCTAAATTAAATCTGCTTTGCGGTTCTGTAAAGCCTAGAGCTAAATGCATTTCACCAGAAATAACGGGTCCTAATAAATCAGCTTTTTGTTCTTCGTTTCCACAAGAATCTATTAAACCTGAGCACAAGATTACTGTTTCTAAGAAAGGCTCTACGACAAGTCCTTTACCGAACTCTTCCATAATAATCATAGATTCAAGAGCACTTCCTCCAAATCCTCCTGAATTTTCAGATAAAGATATGCCTAACCAACCTAATTCAGCAAAAGTTTTCCAGTTTTCGGCACTAAAACCTAAATCGGAAGTAACCAGAGTTTGACGTTTCTCCCATTCATAATCTCGCTGTATGAATTGAGCAACTTGTCTCTGTATTAAGGTTTGCTCTTCGTTGAAATTAAAATCCATATTTATAATCCTAATATTGCTTTTGAAATTACATTTCGCTGTATTTCATTGCTACCGCCATAAATTGATACTTTTCTAAAATTTAAATAGTGTGGCATAGCTGCTCCTGCATAATCTGGACCAATAGATTCATTAGAACCTAATTCAGTTTCAGTTAAAAAAGGATGAGAGTAATAAGCCAGCATCTCAATAAAAAGTTCAGAAATATTTTGTTGCAGCTCAGTGCCTTTAATCTTCAAAATTGACGATTCAGGACCAGGAGCTCCCCCCGAAGAAATTTGAGACAAAGTTCTAAGTTCAGTAAATTCTGTTGCCGTTAATTCTATTTCTGCTGCTTCTAGCTTGTCTCTAAACTTTGAATCGTCTAATAAACTACCTTCACCTACAATAACATTTGCCGAAATTTCTTTTAATCTCTTTAATTCTCTTTTTAATGCAGCTATACCAGCTATACCTGTTCTTTCGTGCCTCAAAAGGAACTTGGCAATATTCCAGCCCTGTCCTTCATCTCCAATAAGATTATTTCTAGGCACCTTAACGTCATCAAAATAAACTATATTTACCTCATGAGAACCATCTATGGTAATTATTGGTTTAACTTCAACGCCCTTTGATTTCATATCAATAAGTAAAAAGCTTATACCTTCTTGTTTTATTCCGGTTGTTTCAGTTCTTACTAAACAGAAAATCCAATCTGCATGTTGCGCTAACGTAGTCCATGTTTTAGTTCCATTGACAATATAGCTATTTCCTTGAAGTTCTGCTTTAGTCTGGAGAGAAGCAAGGTCAGACCCAGATCCAGGTTCAGAATATCCCTGACACCACCAAACATCGCTGTTAAGTATTCCAGGAAGGTATTTTTTCTTTTGCTCTGCAGTTCCAAAAGTGTATACAACTGGTCCACACATATTTACGCCAAAAGGGATTAAAATAGGCGTATTAGCTGAAGCTAACTCATTTTGTAAGATATAATTCTTAGTTGGAGATAAGTCTGTTCCTCCAAATTCTTTTGGCCAATTGATAGCAAACCAGCCTTTGGTAGCTAAGATTTTTTGCCAAGTAATCATATCCTCTTTTTCTAAAGGCAATCTTTTATCTTGTTTTTCTTTTATATCTAGAGGATATTCAGACGCTAGAAAATCTCTTACATCTTCTTGAAAGTCTAATTCTTCTTGAGAAAATGCTAAGTCCATAATAGTACTCGGTCTAAAATATGGCCGTATTATACACATAGGCTTCAAGCTCTAAATATATAACCTTTTTAGAAATGAAAAATAAAAGACCAACTAGTAATAAGTTTGAAAGTGAGCTATCTACTTGGAGCTTAAAAAAAGGCAATAAATTAATAATTACTTCCAATTCCTCATTAGCTGAATCTACTTATCGTAATTTAGAAAAAAAGATGGATGAAGTTGTTCTGTTACCGCATACAGAAACCTTGCCCTACGATTTTTTTTCGCCTTCTAAAAATATTAGAAACCATAGGATGCAAACTCTTTCTAAACTACTTTCGGATGAAAAGCATACATTAATTACTTCTATACAAGCTCTAATGAGCCCTTGCCCAGATAAAACTCACCTTCTTCCTTTTGAATTATTAGAAACTGACCAACTGATAAACAGAAAAAATTTTATTTATGGTTTAAAAAACTCAGGCTATGAAAGAAAAGATATTGTTACTGAGATGGGTGAGTATTCATTAAGAGGGTCAATAATAGATATCTATCCCACTGGATCAGAACTACCTATTAGAATTGAAATTAATAACAGAAAGATTGAATCTTTAAGGACTTTTAGTCCTGTCTCTCAAGTAACTATAAAAAGGATTAATTCTTTTTTTGCTTTGCCCCCTCAAGAATACTCTTTAAGTGAGAAAGGCATAAACAGCTTTAAGATTAATTGGAGGAAAGCCTTTGATGTCTTTGAAGAAGATAGTGATATTTTTAAATCTATTTCTAAGGGAAAGGCTGAAGAAGGTACTGAAATTTATTTACCTTTATTTTTTAATGAAAAGATAACAGCTATTAGTTTTCTGGAAAACTTTGACCAAGTTTTACTAGATCAAAATGTGAAAAAAGAATTAAAAGAGTATCAATCCTTAATTGATGAAAGATTTGAAGAATATAGATATGACATAAAAAGACCACTACTAGAACCAAGAGATATCTTTTTAACCAACAAAGAATATGAAATATTTTTAAGCGGCTGTGAAGTTCAACAAATTAAATTTCAAGAATCAAAGATTAAAAAAGTAACTAAGGTAACAAGAAAACTAAACTCAATTAATCACACCCCATCTCATCAAATACTTGAAATTGACGACTATGTTGTTCATCTTTTTCATGGAATAGGAATTTTTAAAGGCCTCAAAAATATAATATCCAAAAATATTACTAATGAATGCTTAGTAATAGAATATAAAAACGATAGTAAAGTTTACGTACCAGTAGAATCAATGCATCTAATTTCAAAATATTTTGGAGCAGAAAATATTTCTTTAGACGAATTAGGATCAAAAAAATGGCAAAAAAAGAAATCTTTAGCCATTAAAAAAACATTTGATACAGCAGCTGAACTTCTAAATATTCAAGCTAAACGAAATTCTAAACAGGGGAAAAAATATACTATTCCCGAAGAATACAAGGAATTTTGTAACGAATTCCCTTTTATAGAAACGCTGGATCAAACAATAACTATCTCTGAAATAGAAAATGATCTAGAAAATTTCAGACCTATGGATAGATTGGTATGCGGCGAAGTAGGTTTTGGAAAAACTGAGGTTGCTATGAGAGCTTCTTTTTTAGCAGCCTTTAACAATAGTCAAATTTGTATTCTGGTTCCTACAACAGTTCTAGCCCAACAACATTATGAAAGTTTTGTTAAGAGGTTCTCTAAAACTCCAATAAATATAGAAAAACTAAGTAGAGATGTTAAGCCAAAAAAGAAAAAAGAGGTACTAACTAACCTAAAGAATGGTCGCATCGATATTATTATAGGTACACATGCTCTTCTACAGGGATCAATTAAATTTCATGAACTAGGCTTACTGATAATAGATGAAGAGCATAGATTTGGTGTTAGACAAAAAGAAAAAATAAAAAAATTAAGCGAGCAAGTCAACGTTCTATATCTATCAGCTACACCAATTCCAAGGTCATTAAATTTTGCTTTATCAGAATTAAAAGACTTATCAATAATTGCAACTGCTCCGGAGGATAGATTGTCAGTTAGAACTTTTATTTACCCCTTTAATGAGAATCTAATAAAGGAGGGCATTCAAAGAGAACTTATTAGAAATGGACAAGTTTATTACCTTTGCAATGATCTTCGCTTAATTAATGACAGAAAAATAAGAATTGAAGAATTATTCCCTTCACAAACCGTCGATGTGGTTCACGGAAAACTAAAAGGGTCAGAAATAGAGGAAAAAATGTTACTTTTTCAAAATGGGCAAATTGACATACTTGTATGCTCAACAATCATAGAAAGTGGATTAGATATAAGTAATGCTAATACTCTAATAGTTGAAGAAGCAGACAGATTAGGTTTATCTCAGTTACATCAGTTAAGAGGAAGAGTTGGGAGAGGTAAGAAACAAGCTTATGCATATTTTCTAAAGTCCTCAAGGATATTAAAAAGGGGGAAAGCAGATAAAAGATTAAAGGCTCTCCAAGATTCAGATTCTCTATCTGCTGGATTTTTATTATCAATGAAAGACCTTGAAGCTAGAGGAGCTGGAGAAATTTTAGGAGAAAATCAAAGCGGCATAATGGAGTCTATAGGAATTGAACTATATTTAAGATTAGTCAATAAAGCCTCTAACCAGATACAAAAAGGGGAAGTTGATTCTTTCATAATAGAAAAACAAACAGAAATTAATTTAGGTACCTCAGCTTATATTCCTAATGATTATCTTCCTGATATCAGCCAGAGACTAATTATGTATAGCAGGATATCTTCAGCAATATCTTTAAAAAAGCTAAAAGATATTCAAGTTGAAATGATAAACAGATTTGGTTTATTTCCAAAGGAGCTCAAATCTCTATTTTTTGAAACTGAGATGGCCCTTATGGCTGCATTACAAAAAATTAAAGAAATTAGAATTGGAGAACAAAATATAAAAATCAGTTATTTAAACGCTAATAAAGAAAAAACCCTTAAGAAGGGGGTAGACTTTGAAGACAGCGTTAAGAAGATATATAAAATGTTAAATTAATAAAAAAAGTTTCATGAAAAGAATTTTATTGTTAATGATTTCAATGAGCCCTTTCTTGATGGGAAATGAATCTATCCCAGAAAAACTTCTTCTTTCTTCAAAGGCTTTTGTTGATAACCCAGACCTTTATCCAGTTTATAGAATCGACTTAATTATCTTTTCTCACAAACAACTAAATGATAAAGATAAACAAGAAAGGTTCCCTCAACTTGAACAATTTATTTATTCCGATGATCTTTTACATCTCCATGAAAACCCTCACCTTTTAGTGAATAAAGAGGCTATCAAAGATGGTTTGATCCCAAATACTCAAGTTATTCAATCTATTGAATTAAGTACCCAACTCAGGTCAGTTAATGCCCAAGAAGAAGAAACAGTAGAAATTGAAAGTACTAGACCTCTGCTGCCTTATGAATATTTTGAATTAATTGATGATAAAAATACCCCAACAAAAAAGTTTGTTAAAAGGCTTAATACTAGGAAGAAGTATGAAGTATTGTTTGAGGGTACCTGGTTTCAACCTTTATTCAAACAAGAGATATCAAGCCCCATATACATTAGCAATGAAAATGGTTTTAATGGTGTTCACGGAGAACTTTTACTCTATAAAGAAAGGTTTCTTCATTCTATTCTAAAGATAAGACTGTCTGAAAGAACAAAAGAAGAACAAAATCTATCCACTATAAATCTTTATAATTTCAATAACTTACTGAAATTATCTAGAGTTGATAATAAATTTGTAAGTTTTTTTAAGTCCCTGGGTGAAGATGTTGTCTCTTTTTCAAGTTGGATATTCAGAACGAAAGAGTTTTCTCCAGTTTTACCTAGTAAAGAAAGTTATTTACTCATCAATGGTAATTACAAAGACTTATTTGAAATCAATCAACAGACTAAAATGAAGGAAGATGCTTTTCATTATGTTGACCACCCCTACTTTGGAGCTGTTATAAGGGTAAGTCAGTGGGAAAAGCAATGAAGATCTAAAAAGTTATCTTCTTTAGTTTTTTCTGTAATTTTTGAAGTACCTCTTTGTTCTCTTGATCTTCCTCGGTCTCTAACATCTCTCCAATCTTAGTTAAAGTACGATCTATATTTAACCAGGGTCCTTTATCTGACAGCCTTTGAGTTAAAAAAGAATTATATTTTTGGAGGGAATGATCAGAGATTCCTTCAACTGAATTTGCGCAAACAAGTCTTTCAGCTAACTCTCTATATCTTGAATCTTCAAAACCTTCAATTAATTTATGCCTTTCTTCCCAAGGCGTAGAGTGAAATCTTTCCATCCAAAGTTCGTCTTCTCCAGATGGAAAGCCTGTATAAACAGCCTGTTCTACAAACTTTGGTGGTGGATATTGAATTTGATTATTGGTTAATAACTCACTAATTCTAGTTTGTAACTGAGTGTTATTCCTGATTTTGATTGCCCTCTCCTCTAATTGTTCAAAAGGAATATCTAATGTGTCATGGATTGAAGGTATTTCCAGAGAATTTATTAAGGGTAAGCTCTTATTAATTCTTACTTTTCTAATGCCTGTACCGGCGTTAGATATCTGTTCCAGTAATTCTGGATCAGATAGTTCATTTAAAGCATCAGGATCAAAATATAGATCAGCTACAGCTACTTCATTCTGCATTTTTTGGTTTTGACCACAAAAGGTTACAGGATAAGTAAATTTCTTTTTTCTTATGACTTCACCAATCATAGCAAATGGCTCTGATTGAATTAATCTAAGATTCCCGTCTTTAGAAGATCCTCTTAATGAAGCATTCCAAGCTTCTGGTGCTCTTTCGGCTACAAGTCTAGATAAGTTAACCATCAAGTAGCAATCCGCTACGGCATCATGCGCATTAAGAGAAGAAATATTATTAGCTTCGGCCCAATCAGTGAGTTTCAAACTAATTTCATTTTCATCATTCTTAGGTATAACAAGTGAATTAGGGAAAAAATTAGCAATTATTTGGAATGTGTACATCAAGTCTAGTCTTGAAGCGCCACCTGTATTAGTTATGTAAGGAGGGAGCAAGCACCAATAGAATTGTCTTCTAAATAATTCTTCATCAAACCTATGTCCGTTATAAGTAATAAAAATAGGATTTTTTTCTAAGGACCAATTCAACCAATCTTCTCTTAGTTTTAGCATCATTTCATAATGAGAAGGACTTTCTTCGTCAAGACACTCAATCTTTTTATGAATAAGAAACGCCTCAGGGCTGGGAACAATCCAAGGCAAAAGTTTAGAAAATAAATTGTGCTCCTTTTCTACTACTAAATCCTCATCGGTTAACAGTGAACCTACTTGAATAATTTGTGAAAAATTTATATCTAATCCAGTAGTTTCAGTATCAGTAAAGATATAACAGGTATCAGAGTTTAGTTGAGTCACAACTTAGTTATAAACTGTAAGATTGATTAGTTATTATTTGTAATAAGCGTTTTCTCTGTAACTATGGTCAGTTGCATCAGTAATGCCTTTAAGTTCTGGAATTTCCTCAATTAGTGTCTTTTCTACTCCATCCTTGAGCGTTACATCTACCATTCCGCAACCTTGGCACCCTCCTCCAAACTGAAGAACTGCCATTTCTTTATTAATAATTTCTACCAATGATACTTCGCCTCCATGAGATGCCAAGCTTGGGTTAATTTCAGTATAAAGAAGGTAATTAACCCTTTCTTCTAGAGAGGCATCTTCTCCTATGCTAGGAACTTTAGCATTGGGAGCTTTTATAGTAAGCGTACCCCCAAATTTATCTGGAGAATAGTCCACAACAGAATCTTCAATAAATGATATTGATTTCTTATCTAAATAAAGTAAAAAACAGTAATCTTTGCTAATTTCATATTCACTTTTATCATCGTCTTCCTTGCAATAAGCTATGCAAGTTTCAGCTCTTGGTGATCCTGGTTCACTTACAAAAACTTTAACACCTATAGTATCTGAATCTTGTTTTTGCAAAAGTTCATCTAGATACTTTTCTGCTGATTTTGTTATTTGTATAGAAGCCATAAATACATTTTATAATTAAAACACTTACAATTCACTTTAATGACCTAAAAATTATGGAAGTAGCTGAATTTCAAAAGAAATTAAGAGAAAAAATTTTAGTTATGGATGGTGCCATGGGCACTGAAATACAGTCTAAGAAACTTTCAGAAGAAGACTTTAGGGGCAATTTATTTAAAGATTACTCTAAAGATCTAAAAGGCAATAATGATCTTCTTAATCTAACTCAACCTGAAGTAATAAAAGAAATCCATAAATCTTTCTTGAATAAAGGATCTGATTTTATTCAAACAAACACTTTCAATTCCAGTTCCATTTCACAGAATGACTACGGTTTGGCGGAAAGAGCTTACGAATTGAATTTTAATGGAGCTAGGATAGCCAAAGAGATTATCAAAGAATTAAAAGCTAACGCTTGGGTAATTGGATCTATTGGACCAACTAATACTACTGCTTCCATGTCTCCAGATGTAACTGACCCATCAAAAAGAAATATTCTTTTTGATCAACTAGTTAATTCTTATAAAGAGTGCATAGAAGGATTAATAGACGGAGGTGTAGATTTTTTAATGTTCGAAACAATTTTTGATACCTTAAATGCAAAAGCTGGTATCTATGCTTATATTGATAAATGCATAGAAATTGGAAAAGAAGTACCTTTAATGATTTCAGGAACTATAACAGATAACTCTGGGAGAACTTTGTCAGGGCAAACCCCTGAAGCCTTTTGGACATCTATTAAGCATGCTAATCCTTTTTCTGTTGGTTTTAATTGTGCTTTAGGAGCTGAGCAACTTAGGCCTCATTTAGTTTCTTTAAATAAATCCTCAGATGTGCCTACAAGCTTGCACCCTAATGCTGGCCTTCCTAATGAAATGGGGGAATACGATGAGACCCCTTCTCATATGGCTAAGGTAATAAAGGAAATGGCAGAAAATGGGCTTTTAAATATTGTAGGCGGATGTTGTGGCACAACCCCTGAGCATATCGAAGCTATTAAAGACGCAGTAGAGGGAATAAAACCAAGAAAATTAACTACACACAAGCAACAAAGTACATTTAGTGGTTTAGAACATTTAGTTATTACTGATGATTCACTTTTTGTAAATATCGGAGAAAGAACTAATGTCACGGGATCAACTAAATTCGCTAAGTTAATCAAAGAAAAAAATTATTCAGAAGCTTTAGAAGTAGCTAAAGACCAAGTTTCATCAGGTGCTCAAATCATTGATGTAAACATGGACGAAGGAATGCTTGATTCTTTAGAAGAAATGGACCTCTTCCTAAAACTTGTTGCTACTGAACCAGATATCTCAAAAGTTCCTATTATGATTGATTCTTCAAAGTGGGAAGTGATTGAGGCTGGTTTAAAGGTTATTCAAGGTAAATCTATAGTCAACTCCATTAGCCTGAAAGAAGGTGAAGAAGAATTTATCAGAGTTGCCAAATCATGTCTTAATTATGGAGCAGCAGTAATAGTAATGGCCTTTGATGAGAAAGGACAGGCTGATTCATTAGTAAGAAAAAAAGAAATTTGTAAAAGATCATACGACCTTCTTACTAACAAAGTGAAGTTTCCACCAGAAGATATAATCTTTGATCCTAATGTTTTTGCCGTAGCTACTGGACTTGAAGAACATAGAAATTTTGCTAATGATTTTTTTGATGCTTGCGTCTATATAAAGAAAGAATTCCCTTTAACTAATATTTCAGGCGGAATAAGCAATGTTTCTTTTTCTTTTAGAGGAAATAATGCTGTTAGAAATGCAATGCATTCAGTATTTCTATTCCATGCCATTAAGAGCGGCCTCACAATGGGCATAGTAAATGCGGGTCAACTAGCAGTGTATGAAGATATAGACCCCGAACTAAAAGTGTTAGTTGAAGATGTGATTCTGAATAGAAGAGAAGATGCAACAGAAAGATTAGTGGATGAGGCAACTAAATTTCTTCAAGATCAATCTACTGCCACCAAAGACGAAGAATGGAGGAATTTGAAAGTTAGTGAAAGAATTAATCATTCTTTAGTTAAAGGGATTAATAAATACATTATTGAAGATGTAGAAGAATTAAGGTTGGAATCAGATTCTCCTGTAGAAGTAATTGAAGGCCCCTTAATGGACGGAATGAATGTGGTGGGTGATCTGTTTGGAGAAGGAAAAATGTTTCTTCCTCAGGTCGTTAAAAGTGCAAGGGTTATGAAGGAAGCTGTTTCCTACCTTATTCCTTATTTAGAAGAAGAAAAAGAAGGTGGTATTAGCTCTAATGGAAAGATTGTAATGGCTACTGTGAAGGGCGACGTTCATGATATTGGAAAAAATATAGTTGGTGTGGTTCTTCAATGTAACAACTATGAGATTTTAGATTTGGGAGTCATGGTTCCTGCAGAACAAATTATTGAAACTGCTGTTAAAGAGAAAGCTGATTTAATAGGTTTAAGTGGATTAATAACCCCCTCACTGGATGAAATGATTAATGTTGTCCAAGAATTAAGTAGGAGGAAAATTAATATACCAGTACTGATTGGAGGAGCCACAACTTCTAAAGCACATACAGCTTTAAAAATAGAACCAAATTACAAAACGGGCCTTGCTACACATGTGTTAGATGCTTCAAGAAGTGTTGGAGTTGTACAAAAATTATTAAGTAAAAAAAATAAAAAGTCGTATACAGAAGAAATAAGAAAGGACTATGTTATTACTAGAGAAAGGTTGGCAAATAAAAGTTCACCTAATCTTTTATCTTTGGAAGGGGCAAACAAAAATAAACTCAATATAAACTGGAAAAAATCTAAACCAGTAAAGCCGTCTTTTTTGGGGGTACAAGAATTAAATCCAGTTCCTGTTAATGTGTTGAGATCATATATAGATTGGACTCCTTTTTTTAAAACTTGGAGTCTTGCTGGAAGTTACCCAAAAATTCTAAAAGATAAAGTTGTGGGAGAAGCCGCAACACAGTTATTCAGGGATGCAAATAAAATGTTGGATGAATTAGAAAAGTCTAAAATTATTAAAAACAAATCAGTTATAGGCTTTTGGCCAGCTTCTCAAGATAAGAATAATGAAGTTAAAGTCTATAAAAATGAAAAAAGAGGAGAACATATAACTACCTTAAATTTTCCAAGGCAACAGAGAATTCAAGGAAAAGGAAATCCTAATCTTTCTCTTTCTGATTTTATTGCTCCAGAAGGCACAGACACTAAAGACTATATAGGTGCCTTTGCAGTAACTTCAGGAATAGGAGTTGCAGAAGCTTGTGCAGAATATGAAAATAATAACGATGACTACTCTTCAATAATGCTTAAAGCAATAGCGGATAGACTAGCTGAATCTCTTGCTGAATATGTCCATGAAAAAGTAAGAAAGGACTACTGGGGTTATTCAAAAGATGAGAAATTAACTCAAGAAGCACTAATAAAAGAAAAATATATAGGAATAAGACCAGCTCCTGGATATCCTGCGTGCCCTGATCATTCTGAAAAAGTTAAACTCTTTTCTTTACTAAACGCTAAAGAAAAAGCGAATATTTATTTAACAGAGAATTTCGCGATGTTGCCCGCAGCTTCTATAAGTGGTTGGTATTTCTCTAATAGTGAAAGTAAATACTTTGGGTTAGGCAAAATAACTGAGGATCAAATTAAAAATATTTCTTCTAATAGAGAAGAGGATATAAAGCTTACTAAAAAATATTACAGTACTAACCTTGAATAAAAATGAAGATCTATATGCCCTTCAGTTAAAACGAAAACGAGATTTATTTTTATCTTTTTTCTCTGAATTTACTAAAGACTTAGATTATTTTTCTTCTCCTATTTCTAATTTTCGAACTAGAGCAGAGCTAGGGGTTCATGTAAATGACTCTATTAACTTCACTATGGTTAAAAATAATAAAAAAATCTTTATAAATACTCTTAAAATTTGTGATGAGAAAATTAACAACATTATTAATCTGCTAAAAAAGTACGTAACTGATAAGGAATCTATCAAAGAAAAACTATTTCAAGCTGAGATACAAGTCGCAAGAAATGGAGAGGGAATGGTATCCCTGATATACCATAAATCTTTAGACACAAATTGGATTGAAGATGCTCAAAACTTAAGTTCAAAAATTGGTGTATCAATCATTGGAAGGAGCAAAAAACAAAAGTTAGTTATAGGTAAAGATTTTGTTACTGAAACTTATAAGGTTAAAGACCAAACAATTGAAATTGATTTGTATGAACAATGTTTTAGTCAAACTAACCCTTATATTTGTGACCAAATGCTTTCATGGGTTCATGAAAGAGAAGATCCAAGCTCTCATGTAACCGAACTTCATTGCGGAATAGGAACATTCACTGCCCTCCTCTCAAATATATTTTCTAAAGTTCTTGCCACTGAAAATAGCAGACCCAGCATCAAAGCTTTAAAGAAAAACTTAGAAAATAATTTTATTACAAATGTACAATTTGCCCGAATGTCAGGATTAGAAACTTTAGAAGCATTAAATAAAGTACGGGTCTTTAATAGACTAAAGCATGTTAATTTAAAAAGTTTAAAAAAAGATGTTCTTTTTTTAGATCCTCCAAAATCTGGTTTAGATTCATTATCACTAGACTTAATTAAACAACTTAACTTTAAAGAGATTATCTATCTGTCTTGTGGTTTTCCATCTTTAAAATCTAATATAAATAATCTACTTTCAGATTACTACATTGAAAAAGCAGCCTTTTTTGATCAGTTCCCTTTTACTGACCATTTAGAGACAGGGGTAATTTTAAAAAAAAGAGTTACAACTTAGCTTCTAGTTCAGGCAAAGCATCAAATAAATCTGCAACCAAACCATAGTCAGCTACTTGGAATATAGGCGCATCTCCATCCTTATTTATAGCAACAATTACCTTGCTGTCTTTCATACCTGCTAAATGTTGGATTGCACCTGAAATTCCTACAGCTATGTACAAATTAGGCGCCACGATTTTACCTGTTTGGCCTACTTGCATATCATTAGGTACAAAGCCTGAATCTACTGCAGCTCTAGATGCTCCAATGGCAGCACCAAGTTTGTCTGCTATTCCTTCAAGTAACCTAAAATTCTCCCCGTTTTGCATTCCGCGTCCGCCTGAAATAACTATATCTGCTGAAGTTAATTCAGGCCGATCTGATTTAGCTAATTCTTCACTTACAAAACTTGAAATGCCCAGATTAGAATCCTCATCTAAGTTTTCTTTGGTAGCAGATCCTCCTTGGTCTTCACAATCATCAAATCCAGTAGTTCTAACGGTAATTACTTTTATAGGATCTGAACTCTTAACTGTTGCTATGCAATTCCCTGCATAGATTGGTCTTTCAAAAGTATCTTCAGAAAGTACTGAAATTATTTCTGAGATTTGCGATACATCCAACAAAGCAGCAACTCTTGGCATAAAATTCTTTCCGTTGCTAGTAGCTGCAGCAAGAATGTGTGAATAATCTTTCCCTATTTCAGAAACCAATAAACCAATGTTCTCAGCTAGAAAATTTTTGTAAGACTCGCTATCTGAAACTATAACCTTGCGAATATCAGGAATCGAACAGGCCTGATCAGCAACCGTTTCGCATGAAAAACCAGCTATCAGTAAATCTATTTCTGTACCGATTTCTTTAGCCGCAGTAATAGTATTTAAGGTAGCTACTTTTAACTCTTCATTATCGTGTTCTGCTATTACTAATATGCTCATGTAATCACCTTGGCTTCATTTTTCAGTTTATCAATCAATTCATCAACGCTCTCCACTATAACTCCCGCTGCTCTCTCAGGGGGTGGAGAAACTTTTAATATCTCTGTCCTGGGAGAAGCATCAACACCTAATTCTTCTGGGGTCAACGTATCTAAAGGTTTCTTTTTTGCTTTCATAATGTTGGGTAATGAAGCATATCTTGGTTCGTTTAACCTTAAGTCTGTTGTAACCACGGCAGGAAGATTTAGGGAGACAGTTTGCAGCCCTCCATCTACCTCTCTCGTAACACTTATCTTTCCTTCACCAATTTTTATTTCTGACGCAAAGGTTCCCTGCGGATAAGAAAGTAAAGAAGCTAACATTTGACCCGTTTGATTTGAGTCATCATCAATGGCTTGTTTGCCTAAAATGATCAAATCTGGCTGTTCTTTTTCAGCAACTGATTTTAATAACTTTGCCACTCCTAAAGGTTCAACTTCTAACTCTGTTTCAACTAAGATAGCCCGATCTGCACCTAGAGCTAAAGCAGTTCTTAACTGTTCTTGACAAGCAGTAGTTCCAATTGAGACTGCAATTATTTCTTGGGCTGTTCCGGCCTCTTTAAGCCTTATAGCTTCTTCCACTGCTATCTCACAAAAGGGGTTTATGGCCATCTTAACATTGGCTAAATCTGGGCCTGTCTCATCTGATTTAGCCCTAACTTTAACGTTATAATCAACAACTCGTTTTATTGGAACTAGAACCTTCATGTATGCAAATCCTTTATAATGGTATAAAAATAGAGCGGCTATTCTATATCTGCTTAAACTAGCTTACAAATAAAAGATACCTATGGAAGAAATGCAAAGAGAGTCTATGGAATATGATGTTGTTATCGTAGGGGCAGGCCCTTCAGGTCTTTCTACGGCTATTAAGCTTAAGCAACTAGCTACAGATAATAAGTCTGAAATATCTATTTGCGTTGTGGAAAAAGGATCTGAAGTGGGAGCTCATATACTTTCTGGAAATGTAATAGACCCAAAAGCTTTAAATGAACTCATACCTGATTGGGAAGAAAAAGGTGCTCCGTTAAAAACTAAAGTTAATAAAGACTCAGTGAGGTACTTACTAACTGAATCCATTACTATTTCTGCTCCGCTAATGTTTGTTCCTACCTTTAAGAACCATGGCAATTACATTATCAGTTTAGGGAATTTATGTCGGTGGCTAGCAGAATATGCTGAAAGCTTAGAAATAGATATTTTTGCAGGTTTTCCTGCGTCTGAATTAATATTTGAAGATGATAAAGTGACAGGCGTGCTCACTGGTGATATGGGTATAGACTCTAAAGGTGAAAAAAAACCTGGATATGAACCAGGTATTGAACTTAAAGCCAAGTTTACAGTTCTTGCAGAAGGTTGCAGAGGTCACTTAGGCAAACAAATAATCAGTAAATACAAGCTTGATGAAGGTAAAGATCCTCAACACTATGGCATTGGATTTAAAGAAGTATGGGATCTGAGGCCTGATCTTCATGAAGAAGGGTTAGTTGTCCATACTCTAGGATGGCCTGCTAAGGGAACAGTATCTGGCTCTTATTTTTACCATGGGGAAAACAATCAAGCATTTATTGGTTATGTCGTACCTCTGGACTATAAAAACCCCCATTTGAGCCCTTATGATGAATTCCAACAATGGAAACACCAAGCTTCTATTGGTAAATATCTTGAAGGTGGAAAAAGAGTTGCCTATGGTGCGAGAGCTTTAATTAAAGGAGGGTTTCAATCACTACCAAAAATGAACTTTCCTGGAGGTTTATTAATTGGTGACAATGCTGGTACTCTAAATTTTCCTAGAATTAAAGGTACTCATACTGCAATGAAGTCCGGAATACTAGCAGCTGAAACTATCTTTGATTCTTTTCAGAATAAAGACTCAGGCCTTGAGGAATATGAAGACAGATTTACTTCTTCATGGATCAATAGTGAATTACATAAAGCAAGGAACTGGAATCCCTTTTTACATAAATTTGGTCCTTATCTTGGTGTCTTGTTGGCTGCCATAGATCAGTTTATCTTTAGAGGTAAGCTTCCCTTTACCCTAAGGGCCCAAGAACCTGATCATGATTGTTTAAAAAAGGCAGATGAAATGCCAAAAACCTCTTATCCAAAACCGGATGGAGTTATTTCATTCGATATACTTTCTTCAGTCTTCTTATCTAATACTAATCATGCTGAGGACCAACCTTGCCACTTAATTCTCAAGGATGAAACCATACCTATAAGTGAAAATCTTCCTCTCTATGATGAACCAGCTCAAAGATACTGCCCTGCTGGAGTGTATGAAGTTATTGAAGAAGAAGGTATAAAAAAGTTTCAAATAAACGCACAAAATTGCGTCCATTGTAAGACTTGTGATATTAAAGATCCTGCCCAAAATATTGTCTGGATAACACCGGAAGGAACGGGTGGACCTAACTATCCTAATATGTAAAAAATATCTAAAAAATTACATAAAAGAAGGAAAAATAACAGTTGTTTTTGTAACCCAAAAAAGTATAATCGAAGGACTAATTTTTCCGACCTGGAAATAACTCGAGACAGAAAAAGGAGAGAGAGATTAGTTAGAGAACGAAAGGCGAAAGCACTAAAAGTTAAAGCTAGCAAAAAAGACTTTTAGACCACCAAGATAAAAAGAGAAATTTATCGAGGAGCTAAACAAGAATCTCAAGTTTAGACACTTTCGAACTCGAACTAAACAGAGCTTAGGCTCTGTTTTTTTATGGTCCTAAGCG
>DTSY01000050.1 GCA_012965075.1 Gammaproteobacteria bacterium
CTTCGGAGGGGTCTAAACCCCATAACTTTGTAATTTTAGATTTGTCATAGAAAGGCAAATTTAGGCCTGACCCTATTCCAACTTCTAAAACCTCTCCTGTGGCAAGAGGTACGACCTTTTGACGTTGATGTACCATTGGTTTTGAACTGCAGGCACAATTCAAGATTCGAGGCAAAATAAATTTATTGTAGAGGCCCATAATTAAAATTTTAACACTACTCTTCCATTAAACATTTTCTAGGTTCTTTGGGAAAGTTCTGTTTAGAGAAAAAAGAATCCTTTTCAACAATTAAAGTACTTCTATTTATACTGAAGATTGGTATTAATTCCTTTTTTAAGTGGCTTTTGTACTGGCCAATGAGGAAGTGGGAATTGGTAACTTGCAAGTCAAATTCTATTAATGGGTACCCTTTGGCAGACATTTTTGCTAATTTGGAGCTCTCCCCTAAATTAAATTTTATTACCCTATTTTTGCCAACTGTCCAATCTTTTTGTTCTTTATGTACTTGGCCTTCATTAAAACAAGTTAAGTTTATTACTTTAGCTAAAGCCAAAGGAGAAATAGATAAGAAAGATATTAGTAGAAAAATTTTTGTCTTGTTCATAGAGATTCTTAAAGTTTTAATTTAAGGTTCTTTGGGGTGTTCTAAAAAGAATTTAACAACTTCATCTCCCCAGTGAAAAGGATTATTTCTACCACAGCCCAGATAATTACCTACTCCAGGGAAACAATGCCCTTCTATCTTGCCAAGAAAACTGGAATTAGAACCCTTACTTACCCAGCTGTAACTGATAAATTCGAAGACCGTACCTTGGTCATTAGTAAAACGTACTCTTTGATAGTCTTCATCCTTGAATAGAACTTCTGTATCAGTCAAATTCCAATCTTCCCCTATTTTCTTAATGGTTTTTAATGCCCCAGAATAATGAACTAAGCCGTCTTTTTTTCCATGTGCGTATAAGACATCAATCTGTCTGCCCTTAAAACAGTTATCAAAAACGTTTATGCGTACTGGAGATTCAAAATTAACTGGCCAACCGGCACCAAAACCAATTGGCGCTGCAGAAGCTATGTGCTCTGCATAATCACAGACAAACCTCCAACTCATCCATGAGCCCTGTGAAAATCCTGTTACATGAACTCTTTCTTCCATTACATGGAATACTTTCTTGACACGATTCATAAAAGAAAAAATTTTAGAAACATTATCAACTCTGTATTCCCAAGATCTGCCGTAAGAACCTTTATTGGCGGTTGGTTGTATGACTATATAACCTTCATTTCCTCCTCGTTTAGCTAGGTCGGTGTAATAATTCTGCAAGTCAGCTGTCATCAAATATCCATGTATATCCACAATTAAACCGCAGGCCTTTTTTAGACAAACCTCTGGCACATGGAGAGTAAATAACAAGCCATCACATTTAAGGTCAACAGTGCCCTTGCGAGGTGAAGTGATGCAATTATCTGGCACCGGATCTGGGATACTAAGTGTTGCAGGCCATGGTACTTCTGGATCAGCTAACAGATAGCTACTTACAGAAAGATTTAATAAGAGAATAATAAATAATTTAAATACAGTTTTTTTCATTTCTTTACTAATTTTATAAGACTAAGATTATGAACTAAATTGAAAGAAGATAAAAATACCAGAGGGTTGAAATATGAAAGATTTTGAAGGAAAAACTGCGGTAGTTACAGGAGCTGCAAGTGGAATTGGTTATGGGTTAGCGGAGAAGTTAGCTCAAGAAAAGATGCAAGTAGTGTTGGCAGATGTTGAAGAAGAGGCTTTAAATAAAGCTGTGAATCAATTACAACAGTATCAACATAGGGTCATTGGGGTAAAGACAGATGTCCTTATTAAGGAATCCGTTAGTGAACTTTTTGCTCGGGCAAATGAAGAGTATGGCAATATTCATATCCTTTGTAACAACGCAGGCATTGGAGCAAGTTCTGGAAATAAGGGTATTTGGGAAGTTGAGAAAGAAAACTGGGATTGGACTTTGGGAGTCAATTTTTATGGAGTCCTTTATGGCCTTCAAGCTTTTCTTCCTCATATGGTTGCGCATGGTGAAGAAGGCCATGTAGTTACTACTGCTTCATTAGCAGGACTGTTAACCGGAGCTGGAACTTATGGTGTAAGTAAACATGCGGTTTTAGCTCTTGCTGAGAGTTTGAATCAAGATCTTATTACTCGAAATTCAAAAATAGGAGCTTCAGTGTTATGTCCTGGCTTTGTCAATACCAACATAACTGATTCAGAAAGAAATAGACCTCAGCATTTAAAAGTCAAAGAGCAGCTAGAAATGGACCCACAGGCTATGGAAATGTTTAATTTATTACTCAAACAAGGTAAAGAACCAAGTGAGATTGCAGAAATTGTTTTAAATTCGATTAAAGAAAATATTTTCTACATCCTTCCTCATCCAGCCTGGGATGATAATTTAAGAAACCATTTTGAAGCGATTCTATCTCGAAAGGAACTTGTCCCCCCTTCCATGAACGACATGGCAGATTTTTTTAAGCCTAGGGAAGATGGAGAAAAATATTAAGAAAGGTTAGTATCTAAAATGTCTTATTTGTTCGCCAGTTTTCCCAATTTCTGTCATGGCATTGATGCCTATCTCCAAATGTAAATCTGTCCATTCTTCCGTTACCCCTTTATCGGATTCCTCAGTTTTAACCCCATCGGGTGTAACTGGAACATCCGAGACTAATAGCAAAGCACCTCTTGCTATCTCGTTATAGTGACCAACCACAAAAATAGTAGAGGTCTCCATATCAATTCCGATGCAGGTAGATTTTTTAAGTC
>DTSY01000051.1 GCA_012965075.1 Gammaproteobacteria bacterium
TTAAATTATTTATTTTTCTCTTATTAAATCTTTCTATGAATAGCTATCTGTTAGCTGAACCAGAGGTGCCATGGCCTGCAACACTTAGTATCCCAGACCCAGTGCCAGATAATTGCATCACTTCACCTCGCAAGGGCACTGTTGATTTTAAATGTGATGGCTTGTTATTTACTCTCCATGTACCTGAGGTCTGTCTAAAAAAGGCCTGCGGTTTAATTGTGGATATACATGGATATTTGATGACAGCTGACTTGCAGAATTATTACACCGACCTAGCTAAACGAGGAGGAAATGAAGGTTATATAGTCATACAACCAACCGCCAATAAAGGTTCTTACGGCAGATCTTGGGAATACAGAGTTGATAATGTTTCTAAAATTTTTTCTTTTATGAATCGTGTCAAAAAAGTATTCCATGTAATGGATGAAAGAGTTCATGTAACAGGATTCTCACAGGGCTCATGGATGAGTTGGAGGTTTGTCTGTGATTATGCAGAACATATAGCTTCTGCAGCACCTATTGGTTTTGGTGCCGGTATGCCTGTTGATCTTCTTAAAGCCCCGGTACGCATAAAAGTGTTTGATAACTGCTTTAAGGGCAAACAGATTGATGTTTTATATGCGCATGGAAAAAGAGACGGCTTAGTTCACTATGTTGGGGCTTTAAAAACCGTTAAGAAAATCCAAGAAGATTGGAATTTAACTAATGTTGAAGTTCTGTTTAAGGATGAAGATTATCAGAGAGTGCGTTTCACAAACTCTCAAGGCACAGTTTTTGAGTTTATCAGTTACAACTGGATAAGTAAGGGATCCAATTCAAGTTTTCTTGGAAAGCCAGAAGGACACTGTTTCCCTGGAGTAGGGAATTATCTGGGTTGTGGTAGAAATAACCCTTTTCACTGGGGAGATGAAGTTGTTAAATTCTTTTTAGAACATCCTAAAAAACCTTAAATTAAAATTTTATGAGTTAATTGATGCCAAATTCAGATACATTAAGACAAAAGGTATTAGTGCTTTACCTTTCGTCTTCTTCTCTGGAAGCAGGGGTGGTAGCTTGGAGTCTGTATGATGGAACAGGAGAGTACCTTCATATGCCAGGTGACGGAGAAGATGCTCCTTACAAAACAGGAATAGAGGCCTTAAAAGATGGATGGCGTCTAATTCAGGCAAGTCCCTTAATTCAACACAGTGAAGGAGATGAGTTTAGAACGGGGTATTTCAAGTACGAGTTCTTTTTTGAAAAAATTATAAGCAAAGAACATGACTGATTTGAAGCTGCTAACAACTGAGCAAATGGCCCACTTTGCTGCCAAAGGGTTTATTAGCTTTCCCTCAGTTGTTCCCGATCATATCAACCAAAAATTTCTTGATGATATAGGAGAAGTTCCTTCAGAGAACGAGAAGGGAATGATGAGCCATTATTCCAATATCATGAAAAGTAGCACGATACCTCTAGTCCCTGCAGGAACAGCTTTAAAAGACAGTTACCCCGAAGGCACTGCACTAAATGAATTAATTAACCTTTCCGAGATTTCGGGAGCCATAGAAAGTTTAGTGGGTCTGGACTGCTTACTGGATCATCATTTTCTGCATATAACTTTTCCTCAGAAATATTGGGAAAAATCTAAGACTCCTCAGCGATCTCAATCTATACACCAAGATTCGACTATAGATCCGAGGAAAGCCTTTGATGTCCAGATTTTTTATTTTCCACATGAAGTCACAAAAGAAATGGGCGGAACTAGGTACATACCAGGTTCTCACTTTAGAGTGGTTTCAGAGTCTTCCATCTCTCGATATCAAAATATCAAAGGTCAGGAGCATGTAATTTGTCCGGCTGGTACGGTTATGATATTTCATATGGGCCTCTGGCATGGAGGAGGTTTAAACCAATCAGACCAATTAAGATACTTATTTAAGATTAGATTATGCCCAAAAAGAAGACAACTTAGGCTCTGGGAAGAAGGCCAATTGAAAAATGAAACTGAATCTCAGCGTCCTATTTTCTGGACTGACGGCAAGAAACAAGAAGATCATTTGTCTTCTATCTTAACCAAACCCGAACCTTGGTTTGAAATGGATTCTGGGAGATTGGAATATTTAAACAGAATCAGGTTTTGGAGATATATATCGGGTGACGATAATTTTGATGCAGATTATTGGGTTACAAGAGTTGAGAATGAATTTCTATGAACAAGATAAAAATTTGGTTTGCAATAACTCTATTAACTATTTCTCCTATAGCCATAACGGAGGTAATAAACTTAACTTGCTTTAATGAAGGCCAGATACATAAAGAACAAAAGGATTGGACAGTTGGCAAAAATAGGGTAATAAAATTTAATTTAGGGGAGAGCTCTAAATTAGCAAAAATGTCTGCCAAAGGGTACCCATTAATAGAATTTGACTTGAAAGTTACCGATACCCACTTCCTCATTGGGCAGTACAAGAGCCACTTAAAAAAGGACTTAATACCAATTTTTAGTATTAATAGAAGTACTTTAATTGTTGAAACAGATTCTTTTTTTTCTCAACAAAACTTACCCAAAGAACCTAGGAAATGTTTAATGGAAGAATAGTGTTAAAATTTTTAGTCTATGAGCCTCTACAATAAATATATTTTACCTCGAATCTTAAATTGTGCCTGCAGTTCAAAACCGATGGTATATCAACGTCAAAAGGTCGTACCTCTTGCCACAGGAGAAGTTTTAGAAGTTGGAATAGGATCAGGCCTAAATTTACCTTTCTATGACAAATCTAAAATTACAAAGTTATGGGGTTTAGACCCCTCCGAAG
>DTSY01000052.1 GCA_012965075.1 Gammaproteobacteria bacterium
AATAGTTGAACTTGATGAAGAGGACAGTTTGGGCGAGTTGTATAAACGTCCTTGGGATGATCCTCAGGCAGATAACTTCACAGTGAAAGTTAGATACAGATTCTAATAGGATAATTTTACTGTAAAATTAAAATATCAGTTCTAACAGAGGAATGAATGACGTCAAGGAAGGTTATATTTAGAAATATTTCTTTAATCCCTCTTTTTCTTTTCAGCAATTTACTTTTATCCGCAATAGTGGTGGATGGAAAGCTAGAAGAAGAAGAGTGGAAGTCTGCGCAGAAGATTACTAAATTTTATCAAGTCATGCCTTTTACACTTGAAGAACCTGAGCAATCAACAGTAGTTTTAGTTTATGAAACTGAGGAAGGTTTGTTTGTGGGCTACAAAAACTATCAACCCAGTGAAACTATGCGGGCTCAACAACATGAAAGGGACGCCGATGATGCCAATGCTGACAAAGTAGGAATGAGTGTGGATTTCGATGGAGACTCATTGATGGCTTATTCTTTTACTGTCTCGCTTGGCGGATCCTTATGGGATGCTGTTTATCGCAATGAAAATGACGGTAAAAAAGATTGGGATGCAGACTGGGTTGCAAAAACATCCGTATCAGAAGATGTTTGGTATGCAGAATTCTTTATTCCGTGGACAGTTGCCCCTATGAAAACCCAAACAGGGGATCAAAGGAAAATAAAAATTAGTTTTTGGCGAATGTCTCTAGAGATATCAAAAGCATTCGCTACCATTAAATCTAACCCTCGAAGATCAACGTTTATTTCTACCTTTAATGAACTAAATATAAAGAATTTTGATGTTTCGAACTTAGACTTCTTTCCTTATATAACTGCCTCAAACGAAAAGACATCAAACGACACAGATACAAAAGTGGGAGCTGAGGTTTTTTGGAAGATTGATTCGGGAAGTCAATTGAATGTTGCTCTTAATCCAGACTTTGGCCAAGTTGAAAGCGATGATGTGGTTATTAATTTTTCTGCTATGGAGACATTTTATGCCGATAAAAGGCCTTTCTTCTCTGAAAACCAATCTATGTTTGATGTTGATGGGTACCGTTTTCTTTATGTAATCAATACAAGAAGAATAGGGGCTTCTCCTGACTATAACTGCTCAGATTATAGCTCTGAATTAGAAGCTCTTTGCAGTTCAAGTCAAGAAGGAAATACTGATATAAATCTTGCTTTTAGGTATACAAAAGTTGGACAGGGTTACGATTTAGGTTTCTTGGGTGCATTTGAATCTGATGAAGCCTTCAGTGAAGGAAGAGATTATTTTGCTACTAGGTACCGAGTAAAAAAAGAAAACTTATCATTTGGGTACTTAGGTACTTTCACTAAGAATGAAGTTTTAGGTAGGAATGCCAATGTAAATACAGTGGATATGGTTTACCGGCCTACTGAAGATTTTAGACTTTACGCTATCTTATTAAACTCTATTGTTGAGGATAACAAAGGGTATGGATTACGCATAAGTATAAGAAAGCAACTTAACCAAGATTTATCCACAGGATTAGGAATTTATTATCTGGATAAAGATCTAGATATTAATGATATGGGATATTTGATGAGAAATGATTGGATTATGATTGGTGGAAGAACACAACTACAAAAAACTGATTTTAATAAAACTTCAAAGACACTGATGAGGACTTACCACCATTCATATGGTTGCAGAGCGTTATCTAATGGAGATAAAGAGGGCTGTTTTACAGGATTTGAAATTAAAAACCAATTTAAGAATACCTCGCAAATTGAAACTGAAGTATTTTTTAGAACTAATGGAAGAGATAACCTGATTACTAGGGGTTCTGAGTTGGCTCCGTACATAAAATTACCTCAAAACTATGGGATTGAATTTAAATATGTTGGTAGGAAAAACAAATTTTGGCAGTGGGATTTATTTGCACAGAGATCTAAGGGTAGTGAATATTCAAGTGATCTTGGATGGAGAAATAAATACTATTCTTCAGTTAAAGTATTTCCTTTACCTAATTTAACTTTAAGGCTCTCTTACTCTCACGAAAAGGAAGCAAACTGGCTTAACTGGATTCAAGATAACTTTTTAGGTGCCTATGAAAAAACTCAAAGAAATACTAACTTTTCAATTAAATACTTTAAAGGAAACCAACATGAATTAAGAGTAAAGGCTCAATTAGTTGCCTTTACTGCAAAAGATCCTCACGCTTACTTAGGCTCAATAGATGGAAGGCTTAATGAAGTCTCTACACACCTAAACCCTTTTAGCTTAGGTCAACTGGCTTTTCAGATTCGTTATCGATATGAAATTATGCCTTTGGCTTATTTGTATGCAGTGTATACAAGAGGTGGAAAAATTTATGAAGCTGACGAGGAAGATGATTTAGGAACCTTGTATAAAAGGCCCTGGGAAGATCCCTCAAAAGATAACTTTACAGTGAAAGTGCGTTACAGATTCTAAGATCTATGCTCTTCTGAACAGAACCAACCTTCTTTAGACCCAACGGCTTCCGACTTAGGAATATTAACTCCACAAGTCAGGCATTTAATCATCTCAACACTTGCCTTTTCTTGCTTGGGTTCCTTTCTTTTAAAGAGAAAGTATAGGCAGAATAGTCCTATGATTCCTAATATTAGGATTAATTGAGACAAGCTTAGTTCTCCTTCACATAAGGGCCCCATTCATCATAGCAAACAAACAAATCCCCACCTGCGCTCACGCAACTCTCATCTAACTCATCTAAAAGAGGAGGTGGAATCTCTTCATCCCCTAATAAACCGAAAGATAAACGGCTGACC
>DTSY01000053.1 GCA_012965075.1 Gammaproteobacteria bacterium
AACTTATCAAGAAAAAGATAAGCCTTATCCCTTTAGTGAACTTCCAAAAGTAAAAGCGAAGAAATGATAGAACTTTATACAGCACCTACACCCAACGGTCATAAAATTAGCATTGCTCTTGGAGAAGTAAAAAAAACAGTACAAAAGATGATTCAAAAATAATTATCTCTTTATCTACATGGAAAGTTTCAAAAATAAGATTGCAGTAGTCACCGGCGGTGGGGCTGGAATGGGCAGAGAATTAGTTAGTCAGCTTGCTAGAGAAGGCTGTGAAGTAGCTATGTGCGATGTGATGGAAGAGAACATGCAAGAAACGCTTTCTCTTATTTCTTCTGAATCTCCAGATGTAAAAATTTCCAGCTTTTCCTGTGATGTATCTTCTGAAGAGGATGTTATTTCTTTTAGGGACCAAGTTTTAGAAGAACACAAAACTAACCACATTAACCTTCTTTTTAACAATGCAGGAATAGGAGGAGGTGGAAGTTTTTTGGAAGGCGATCAAAAGGAATGGGAGAAGACATTTGCCATATGTTGGTATGGAGTTTACTACTGTTCAAGAGCTTTCATGCCTTATCTAGTAGCAAGTGATGAAGGGCACATTATTAATACAAGCAGCGTAAATGGTTTTTGGGCTTCTTTGGGAGGATTTCCTCATACTTCCTATTCCGCTGCAAAGTTTGCTGTTAAAGGGTTCACCGAGGCTTTAATTCAAGATTTAAGACTTAATGCACCTCATGTAAATGCTTCTGTGGTCATGCCAGGTCATATAGGAACATCTATAGCTATTAATTCGGGTAAGATTTTGGGACATGCTGATGCAATGGATTTGCCTGATGAAGAGATAGAAGAAATTAAAAAAGTTTGGATTTCATTAGATGCACCTGTTCATAATTATTCAAATGACCAAATAAGGCAGATGATGAAAGAAAGGAGAGAGAACTTTAAAAACAATGCTCCAACCAGTGCTGCGCAGGCCGCAGAAATTATATTAAATGGTGTTAAAGAGAAAAGGTGGAGGATACTCGTTGGAGAAGATGCAAAGAGTTTGGATAAGAAGGTAAGGGAAAATCCAGAAAAAGCCTACGACGCAGATTTTGTATCGCCTTTTAGTACTGAATAATTTAAGGAAGTAAAGCATGAAAACTTTTAAAGATAAGGTGGCAGTTGTAACCGGAGCAGGTTCGGGAATGGGTCGTTATTTGTCCGTTTTACTCGCGAAAGATGGAGCTGATGTGGTGGCTTGCGATGTAAATCAAGAGACCTTAAATGAAACTGTAGAAATGCTCCGTAAATACAATGTTTCAGTTTCTTCTCACGTATTGGATGTAGCTGACAAAGAGGCCATTGAAGCTCTGCCTCAAAAAGTTATAGATCAGCATGGAAAAGTTGACTTGGTTTTTAATAACGCTGGAGTTTCTACGGGTAAACACTTTAAGGATATGGAAGAAGAAAACTGGGATTGGGTTATGGACATTAATCTACATGGTGTAATTAACAGTACCAGAGCTTTTATTCCACATATGATAGATCGACCTGAAGCAGCAATCGTTAATACCTCTTCAATATTCGGTATGGTAGCTGTCCCTGGTCAAACGGTTTATCACGCCACTAAGTTTGCAGTTAGAGGTTTTACCGAAAGCCTTGCTTTAGAAATGGCACAAACAAACGAAAATCTACAAATCCATTGTGTTCATCCAGGCCATGTAGGAACTAATATAGTGGCGAATTCAAGAATGGATGAAGAAGATTTACAAACAGATGAAGAAAGAGGATCAAGCATTTTTACTAGAAATCAACCAACTACACTTGAAGAAATGGCTGATTCGTTTAGGGAAGGGGGGATGCACCCCAGTAAGGCTGCTCAAATAATACTAAAAGGAGTCAAGAAAAATAAAAGGAGAATATTTATAGGTTTGGATTCTAAGCTTCTGGAGTTGTCTCAAAGAATCTTTCCTAACAAGTATCACAGGCTTTGGCCTTTTTTCATGATTCCCATGATGATATTCAGAAACAAGAAGCCACTAAAATCACTTGATTAACTTCTTGTAAGTTGAATATTTAGGATTATCAACTGAAATTTTCTTTTTGGTGATCTCAATTAGAGCCTTTTGAAGTTTTTTATCTTCAAGATCCAATTTGCCTGACGCTATTTGCGCAGCTAATTGATTAATATTTGCCTGTTCTGGATTACTCAATAAAGTTAACAGAATTTCTTTGGATTCTTTTGTGAGTAATTCTTTATTCTCTTGTTCTCTTTTAACTATGTTAAGAACATTTATTGCAATTTGTGTTTTGAAAGCTAAATGGTTAGGCAAGGTAGTTTTAATTTCTTTTTCCAAAAATTCAGAAACCGCCTCTACTAGTTCAGCACTTGTTGGTCTATCAAATATCATCACTTCCCTCCTAGAAACAATAAGTCAACTAAATCAATTTCTGTTTCAGAAACACGTCTGCCTATCGCTGCTTTTTCAAGCGAGTTTACATCTCCATTCAAATGAGAATAGACTTGAATGAGACAAATTACGCCCCATCTAAGGGTACCTAAAACTTGCCATATTTTTACCTCTTCAGGGTCTATTTTTTCATCGCTAATAGAGCTATATCCTTGAAGGAATTCTTCCAAATCACCGAAACCACCTACTACTTTTTCCGATTGACCAAATCTCCAAGAATTAATGCACATCCACCCAATATCTAACATTGGGTTTCCTATGCTAACCATTTCCCAATCTATTACAGCAGCTAGACCGGATTCATCAATCATTAAATTTCCCAGTCTAAAATCTCC
>DTSY01000054.1 GCA_012965075.1 Gammaproteobacteria bacterium
CACCACAATCTTTAACAATGTACTCAACTTCAGAGGGTTGAAGTCTCCAGCTCATGGCTGTATATCTCAAACCGCTCCTCCATGCTGCAAAAACAATAGGAAAGAAAAGAGGATGATTTTCGAGCATAAATGCTATCGAATCACCTGGTTTAAGACCTAAGTTTCTGAATAGTTGAGCCCCTTGATTTGAGAGATCATTTAACTGTCCATGGGTTATGATTTGGCCACTATTTAACATTATGATGGCAGGTTTATCTGGATACTTTTTTCCGTTAACTCCTGGATGCATAACTTGTCCTTTTTTTGATGGTAGATTTTATGAATAAATAATTGTAAATATTGCCATACAATAACTAGTTAAGAAATAAATATTACTTTATAAATGATTAAAAAACCTCTGACTGTCATTACCGGCTTTGGTGGCATTAATGCTTCTGGTAGAAGTTCTGATTATATTGGTTATAAAAATCTAATCTTTGATTCGTTGGAAGAAAAGGAACAACTTAAGGTTTTAAAGGACCTTGCTGTTACCCAACAAAAGATAAAACCTGCAGGAAAGAAATGGGAAACAAACACTGGAGACTCTATTCAACTTAATTCTTACTTAAAGAGAAACAGTGATGTCATAAGGGAAAACACTCTTGTTAGAGAAATTGAGAGGGATGTTTATGACCCAGAAGGGATAATTCTGGATCAGATCCAAGCTAGTGCAGCAGGGCAATTACCAACAGGTTTTGATCCAGGCCAATTTTACTCTTCAAGACAACACCCTAAAGCCCTTCAAATGACTGTATTTGGAATGAGTGACACACTTGGGCAATTCGGAATAGATTGGTCTGAAATTCTAAAAAAAGTCAGTCCTGATCAAATTGCAGTCTTTAGTGGGGCAGCTATAGGCAATATGGATCATTTTGGATTTGGAGGAATGATGCAATCAAGAATGAAGGGGTCTCGTTCCAGTTCAAAAAATCTTCCTTTTGGTCTTGTAGAAATGTCTGCAGACTTCATTAATGCTTATATTTTAGGCAATGTAGGTAGAACTGGTCATGTTGTTGGGGCCTGCGCTACTTTTCTATTCAACTTACAGCTAGGGAAAGAAAGTATAGAAAATGGAAGTGCTCGAGTAGTCATTGTTGGTGGAGCAGAAGCACCTATTACACCAGAAATAATAGACGGATTTTTTGCAATAAGTGCACTCTCAGATGATAAGAGTATGTTGGAACTTCAGTCTCAATTGAATGAACCATCAAATAAACCAAATCAAAGAAAGGCTTGCAGGCCTTTTGGAGATAATATTGGAATGGTCATGGGGGAGTCGGCTCAGTTTGTTATTTTAATGGATGAAGACTTAGCCCTTGAATTAGGAGCAAAAATATATGCATCAGTACAAGCCGTTGCTTCTCATGCAGATGGTTTCAAAAGTTCCATAAGTGGACCAGGAGTAGGCAATTACATTACCTTGGCTAAATGTGTAGCTGAAGCTAGTCAACAGTTAGGTTCAAAAAGTTTAAAGAATGAAACTTATGTTCATGCCCATGGAACCGGGACTCCAGCGAACAGAACATCGGAATCTCATATTTTGGATGAAATTGCAAAAGTCTTTGGAATAAAGTCCTGGCCTGTTACTGCCATAAAATCTTATCTAGGACACAGTATGGCAGTTGCTGCAGGAGACCAGCTAACCTGTGTATTAGGCACTTGGAATAAAGGAATAATACCTAGAATTCATTCCATCACAGAAACTGCAGAAGACGTATTTGATGATAATTTAAATTTTCTTACTAAAGATAAGGTTGAAGATCCTAACTTCTATAAGGGGGCTTTTCTAAATGCAAAAGGTTTTGGTGGAAATAACGCCTCTGCTTTAATTTTAGGACCTGACTTTACTTTTTCACAAATTAAGAAACGCTATACAAAGAAAGCCCTTAAGGATTATGAACGAAAATTAGAAAATACTCGAAAATCCGTCCTAGAATATAATGAAAATGCTTCGAAAGGAGCCTACAACACTATATATAAATTTAATCATGAAGTCTTAGAGGGCATGCACGATCTAGAAATCACCAAAGAAAAAATTAAATTGAAAGGATATAAGAAATCAATAAATCTTAAATCCTAAGAATTATGTCTGAGGAACTCCAATTAAAGATTGAAGAATTTCTACTTAAAAATGGAAGTAAGGGAAAAGTTTCAGAACTTGTTCCTTTAACTGGAGGAGCTTCTGCTGAAACATGGAGTTTTACCTTTTCAAATAAAAATAAGTCTGAACGAATGATATTAAGACGAGGTTCAGGTAAGAAATCCCCCTTGGCTGTTCTAAAGTCAGAAGAGGCATTAATACAACAAAAAGTTAAATCTTCCGGTGCCCCAGTACCCACAATAGTGGCAATATCTTCAGGTGATAAAGATTTGGGCGACGCTTATCTTATGCGCCTTATACCAGGAGAGTCTATAGCTCGAAAGATTCTTAGAGACAAAAAATTTAGTGAAGCTAGGCAAAAATTAGCTTTTCAATGCGGCGAAGCTTTAGCAAAGATTCACTCCGTAAATCTCAATGATTTTGATCAAGTCCCAAAAAAACCTATAAGAGAAGAACTCAAACGACTGTACTTAACCTATAGGTCTTTTGAGCAACCCTTACCGGTTTTTGAATACGCATTTAAATGGTTAGATAAACAAGATTTTACAACTAGAAATGATGCTTTAGTCCATGGAGATTTTAGACTGGGAAATTTAATGATTGATGAATCCGGTCTAGCTGCTGTAA
>DTSY01000055.1 GCA_012965075.1 Gammaproteobacteria bacterium
CCCAGGTGTAGCCACTTTCATCTAGTCATCAATAAATCAGAAGGATAAAAGAATTGACAAAAATAGACATACCACTATAGTCAAGAAGGAGTTTTTTATTTTTAATAAATAGGTTAAGTAATGAATAAAATTTTAGAATTGTCGAGGAAGTTAAGTAAACCTGTTATAAGTTTTGTTGGTCTACTGATATTAGTGAGTTCTACCACAATTCTTGGTCAGGAAGAGGAAGATTCTGCTGAAGAAGGTTATGGAACTCTTGAAGAGATCGTTGTAACAGCTAGCCGCAGAGGTGGCACAGATATTACGATCACACCAGTTTCCATGACGGCAATAACGGGGACTGATATTGAGAGGTACTCTTCAAGGGATTTGAGAGATATAGCTTTAATGGTACCTAATCTATCTGCAGCCACAGTATCTGCATTTAATTCTGCCTCATTTGCAATGAGGGGAGTAGCTGAAACAACTATTATCCTCTACAAGGAAGCACCTGTAGGAGTTGTAATAGATGATTTCTTCATACCACACCTACAAACTCAAAATCTTGAGATGTTCGATATTGAACAGATCGAAGTATTAAGGGGTCCCCAGGGAACCCTATTTGGTAAAAATACAACAGCAGGAGTGATAACGGTAAGGACTAAGAAACCTGAAATGGATGCATCTTATACAGATATCAAATTAGAAGTTGGAGATTTCGGAAGAAAAGATCTTGAGTTTGCCCTGAATGCTGCCTTGAGTGATACCCTTGCCTTTAGATTTTCTGGTCAAGTCCTTGATTCCGATGGATACTATAAAAGTGGCTACACCTGGGGACCTCTCCCAGCTGCTACTGGGCCCAACGAAGGCTGGAGTGGACACGGTGGCGGCCGTTCTATTGGTGGAGATGATGTCTTTTCTGCAAGAGCTAAGCTTTTATGGGAACCCTCAGACACAGTTTCAGCACTTTTTCAATATGAAATAATCCGTGATAACAGCGATTCTCCCCCAATTGTCAATGATTCCCCTCCAAATTATTACTTTTCCTATTGGGGCTGGGGTGCTGTACCGGGAGACAGAGTGGATGTGGCTGGATATTTTGAAAGAGCGGATGATGCCTCTCTTTTAAAAATGAAGGATGGGCATCAGGTTGATATTGATGGAATCTATTTGAACCTAGATATTGATTTAGGTGATTGGACTCTTCATTCAGTGACTGGACGTAGGGAGCAAGAATCAAGGCTTCCGAGTAATTACACTGGCACCAATGGTCCAGTTTCCTTGTTTGATGCAACTCGAGACGACGATCGTGAGACCATACAACAAGAAATTCGTTTAAATTCTAACTTTGACGGCCCACTTAACTTTGTATTAGGTGGATTTTATCAATCAGATAAAACTAAATTTTGTGTTCTTCAGCTCGTTGGTTTTCTAGACTTTTTTGGATTAGGAACCCCTCCAAATTATTTTAACGACAACCCTTTAATTCTTTGTAATGCCCAAGATACCAAAGCGCGAGCTATCTTCGCTGATGGCACCTATGATATTTCCGATAGACTCCATTTTACCGCTGGCTTAAGACAGACACGAGAAGAAAAATCTTGGGTTGGTCGTCCCAGAGTTGCCGTTCAGCTATTGGGAGGATCTTTTGATCCGGCTTTTACTTATAAGGAATTAGGCGAACCTATTAATGCGGCAGACTTTGATCGTTTTTCTACTGGAGTGGTGAGAGATTCTGAGGACTGGAGCGAACCTACTTATCGGGCTGTCTTAGGTTACGATCTAAACGATGAATGGTTTGGATTTGCATCTTATGCTCATGGCTTCAAGAGTGGAGGTTACAATGACCAAATAGGGACTCAATTGAACCCTATCACACCTTTAGCAGCTCGACCCGTTGATCCTGAAACTGCAGATTCATATGAACTAGGCTTAAAGGGAAGATCATCAGATGGCAGGTGGTACGTAGCTGCAAATTATTTTTCAGTAACTTATAAAGATGCACAAAGGACCTTAAATGCAGTTTTTCCGACTGGCCAGGAAACCTTATTTTTCAATGCTGCAGAGCTCGAAGCAGATGGCCTGGAGTTAGAATTCTCAGTGATGGCTACGGATGCACTGACTTTTCGAGGTAGCTACGCTAGTTTGGATTCAACCTTTAATAGATTTGAAGCAGATACTAACTTTGATGGAGTAATTGATGTAGATTTAAGTGGTAATCCAGTGCAAAGAGCTCCGGAGAATCAATTTATGTTAGAAGCACTCTATCAGTCTCCTGGTTTATCTAACGGAGGTAGTTTAGATTGGAATTTACGTGTTAGTTATGAAGATGATCAAGTTGCTAGTTATTCAGCTGCTGGTAGTGAATTTGACACAATGCTGAAAGCAAAGTCTTTGGTGGATATGAATATCACTTATACTGACCCACAAGATCGTTATTATGTAAGCTTAATAGGAAGGAATCTTGGAGATAAAAGATATGTTCAAGGATCTCTTTCTGTTGCTACTCTCTGGGTAATGGCTGCATATGGTGCTCCAAGATACTTGGGTGTTCAGTTTGGCACTAGACTAGGTCGCTAGTCTTCAAAACCAGAAAGAAAGGGCGTTTTTAAATAACGCCCTTTTTCCTGACTTGATAAATTAAAAAAAATTGAAGGAGAGTTCTTTTGGAAATCAAACTGGTTTTTAAAAATTTAGATTACTATACCTTCAAAGAATTTCTTTTCTCCCTTGCTTATTCAAACAACAAACTTATTGTTCTTTTTTAAAATCAATAAAAATTGGAGAAGACCATGCCAAAGCAGGACTCATTGAAAGGCATTCATCTAGTAGGGTTCCTTCTCTATCATCTCCTAGACAAATATCAACTTTTTGACAATTTCCAGCTTCGTCATATTCGCATCTTAATTGCTTCCCATTTATTGTAGATTCTGATTCTTGAAAAACTTTAACGTAATATACCGCATCCCTTTTAAGTTCTTTGAATTCTGGATCGCTGAAGGTTAATTCACATCCTTCCTGATTAGGTTGGCAATTTATACTAAGCCAGTTGTCTTCTATCAAATCTCCTACGGTTTCTGAAGAATTTAATTGTGGAAGTATTCTTACTATTTGAATCTTCTCAATTAAATTCCGCTGATTTCCAGGGTTGTAACATTCACCCTTACATAGTCGTTCAATTTCTTCAGAACCTAAAGATAATAAGGAATAATCTGGACAGCCAGGAAGTTGTTTTAAGGATCCAGAAGTTGTTACTTTAAAGATTGGAATCTCAGACATTTCTACCTCAGAACCCATTGGCAAAGGGTCAAGTGAATTAGGGGGGTTAATTAATTTGAATGAAAGAAGGATTCTTTTACCACTAGTTCCATAAACTCTACGTTCTTTGAAAGCATTCCAAATATCATTGCGATCTCTACTTTCTGCATGTACTGCCATCAACCCTCCTGTGTAGAAGAAACTAGATTGACGTTCCATTTCAAATCTATTAAATGGGCTCAGTTCATTGAGGTTAACTGGTAACGGTTTTGGCAATTGTTCATCAGTAGAACTGGTAAAAAGATCTCTAAAAAGTGAACTCTTAAACCCCCACCAATCAGACATATTACCCCTGCTAAATTCTTTGTAACCAGTGCCAGGTCTTGCAGAGTGGTTATCGCTTGAAGCTATTAACCCGAAACGAAAGCGTAGAGGAGTTTCTTCCGAAGTATTGGATAATGCCAAGGCATATTGAGCAGACCCTCCTGGTCTATAATTAAATGAAGGTAGAAAACAATCAGTGCATTGTCCCGCATTAATCCAATCTTCATTGCTAGCACCTGAAATGGCATGGAATCCTGAAATACCTCCTTCTATATAATATTTCCTAGCAAGAGAAGCCCTTTCTGCACAGACTGATTGCACTATTCCTTTATCTAAGCACCTTTTTATTACAATCTCTCCTGCATGCCAACATGAAGGTATATAACTGGAGACAGGCTTTGGGCAAGAAAGATTACCATCTTCATCCTTTTGCACCGCCCGCCAATCTCGGTACTCTTCTGAATTACCGTGCCCTGAGAAAACTTCCATAAGAATTTGACGTTTTGGATCGTGAAAACCTTTTTCTAACTGCAGATTTAAATCTTCTCCCGGCGGGGTATAAATACCCCAAGTTGTGCCATGTGGAATAACTATTGAATCAAGTTGAATTTCTTCAAGTTGGGAAAACAATTCCTTAGGATCCTTAGCTACAGCTAAACATTCCTTTGACCTATTGTTAACTTTATCCTTCAAAGGATAATTACAGTTAGGAATCTCTGCCAGATTTTCCATACTCTGATAAAAATCAAAATATCTTTGTCTATTAGTGAAGTCTAATATTGGGGGAAGGTAACGAAGTTTCCAGTGTAGTGTGCGAAAAGCGGCAGTAAAATTAGAGCCAATAGGTCTTACAGGTAGATCCTCCTCTCTAATTCCTGGAAAGATAACGTTTTTGTGTCCAAAATGAATATTTGGCGAGTTGCCAGATTGGGTCCACTCAAAACCTATAAAAGCAGTGAGGTCTGGGTCTTCTTGGGGTGACACCGAATTACACTGGCGAATACTCTCTTTTGATTCTATCCATTGGTCTGGAGTTAGGCTCTCGGCATGATCAGTTAAGGCAAAGAAATCTAAGTTAGAACAATATCTAGCAAAATTGCAGGCATCTGCTGGGGGATGAGCTCCATCCCCTTGGACTATAGGCAAAGACATTCTAAATGCGTCTGTAGAAAAGGTAGTATGCACGTGAGAATCACCAAACAATATCAAGCGGGCTTGACCTGGTTGATTAGCATGAAGCATTGAAGTTTCATCATCCTTTCCTCGAATTATTTCTTCAGGAATTGGTGTATTGATCACTTCCCCGATACGTTCAGAAGAACCTAGAGGATTAAGATTTAAAAAACCATAAATTAAAAAGAAAATAAAAATGAAGAATAAAAAAATAGAGACTAAGCTTTTGATCAATTTATTTTTCATTACTAAGTTCAAATACTGGTAAAGAAAGTGTGTCTGACCAAGCTGAAAATACTACTCTGACACCAACACCTACAGTTACAAGTTCTGGTTCACAATTGACAATGTTACTCATCATCCGAGGACCTTCTTTCAGATCAATAAGCGCAACTATATAAGGCGCCTTGTAACCTTCTGTAAGCGCTTTTCGAACAACTGTAAAACTAGCGACATTACCTTTACCACTGGCATTAACCCAATCTAAATTCCGCCCTGAACACACTTTACAAAAAACACGAGGATAAAACTGAATAGCCTTACAGCTCTTGCAATGTTGTAGTCGAAGAACACCTTCATTACATCCATCAAAAAACTCGCTAGATAATCCAGAAACTTGTGGCTGTATACGATTCATATCAACTTGCGTCTCTACCTAAAATCAAAGTGGTATGGCTAGACATAATGCCGCCTTGCGCGTGCAAAAGACCAACATTAGCATTGCTAACTTGTCTTTTGCCAGCAGAATGACGCAATTGCCAAATAGATTCGGTTAAAGCAAACATAGACCCAGGATTGCCTGGGTGACAGTGAGATAAAAGCCCACCATGAGTGTTTACAGGAAGTGAGCCATCAGGACCAATTCCTACAGAACTAATGAAAGGGCCTCCTTCTCCTTTTTTACAGAAGCCTAAATCTTCAAGTTCTAATAAAACTGTTGGGGTGAAGCAATCATAGAGTTGTGCAAACTGCATATCCTTAGGCCCTAGACCCGCCATGGCATAGGCTTGCTTACTAGACTCACGAGCAGCAGAAGTAGTAAGACTCTTTGCTTGGCTAATATGTTCATGGCTGTGTCCTTCACCAACACCCAACAAGTAGATAGGAGGGTGCGGAAAATCTACAGCCCTTTCTGCTGAAGTCATTACTATGGCAGCTCCACCATCAGAAACTAAGGAACAATCAAGTAAATGCAGTGGATCGGCAATCATCCTTGAATTTAAAACATCTTCAACAGTTATTGGATCACGCATTTGTGCTGTCTTATTTTGAATAGCATGTGCTCGACAGGCCACTGCAATTTCAGCAAAGTGTTCTGGAAGGGTACCAAATTTTGCCATATGCGCATGCGCAATAAGAGCGTAATAAGCAGGAACTGTGGGACCATAGGGTTGTTCAAACTGAGGGTGCCCTGTAGAAGATTGTACGAGTAAGCTCTGTTCTCGACTAAGGCCACTACTCAGACAATCAGCCATAGCAATAACGATAATATCAGCCATACCAGTTACAATAGCTGAAGCTGCGTGATGTAAAATTGAAAACGTTGTGCCACCCCCAGCACCTGCAGCAAAACAATAACGGGGAAATATTTGCAGGTATTCAGCCATTGCTTCTGCGTGATACAGCATTGGTTTTGACATACTGTTGCAAGTGATCAAGCCATCAACCTGATCTTTATCAATACCTGCGTCAGCCAATGACAATAAGATAGCGTCTGCGCATAATTCATTAGCATCAAGATCTGGTACGATCCCAACTCGAGAATCTGCTGCGCCAACTAAAGCGACCTTGCCACGTAAAGAAATCACACTACAACATCCACTAGGCAATTATTCTTTATTGGCAAAAAGGACTGTCGCCTCTCCTGGAGCTACAATCTTTCCTGCTTCATTTTTAATAAAGACTTCAACTCGAGCCTCTTGAGAGTCAGAATCTAAAGCAATTACATTCCCACCGTAATGAAGTGTTTCACCAATATACGCAGCAATACGATTTGAATATTCCATTGACACCAATCGTCCTTCTTCGCCTAACCAATCCTCTACACATTGATGTAACCAATCCCCAATCATAGGACCTGCTATCACAAGACCTGGGTAACCCTCAACTTCAGTAGTATAAGTTTCATCAAAATGAATACGATGTGCATTCCACAAGATCGCGTTATAAAGAAATAACTGTACATTATCAGGTTTAAACTCTCGGTGTGGCAGCTCATCGCCAAGTTGCACAGAGAAAGGTTCCGAACGTTGGCTAAAAGTCATATTGTTACCTCAAAATAGATGTTTTCTTTTCTTTGATAACAAGTTCGCCCGCGTCATTAATAATTTCCATATCAACCTCATAGAAAATTAATGGACCTGAACGTCCTTTTTTTTCATAAATATTGGTCAATGTGCGTGTTGCTGTCAACCAATCCCCAGGGTAAATATCACGAATATAATCTATACGTGAACCACCAGCCATTGCTCTTGAAAGGGGAAATTCCGGTAACAATGGATCTTCTGAGAGCCCATCTGTGGAAAGTGCATCTAAACCTACAACGTCCCAAAACAAAGCGATATGAAATAACGGTGGAGCTTGATCGCCCTCCACATATTTGCTTTGAAGATTACCTACAGCTACTGCATATTTTTTTATGTCTCTTCGGGTAACAAGTTCTCTGTGGGGACCACTTTGGCTTCCAATATTCTCCAGCAATTCATTGCTCAGTAGAGTTTTCATACTTTCCTGTCTTCATCTTGCCAATATTTTTCGCGTAACGTTCGTTTTAGAATTTTTCCTGTTGGAGCTTTTGGCAAACTGTCTACGAAATCGACAGTTTTTGGTTTTTGGTAGGAAGCTAAATTTTCACTGGCAACATCTATTATTTCTTGCGAGGTAGCCTTCGTTCCGGGTTTCAGAACAACTACTGCTTTTACAGCCTCACCCCACTCATTGTCTGGAACTCCGAATACAGCTGATTCAAGGACTGCTGGATGTTTGTGAATGGCGGCTTCTACCTGAGTACTGTAGATATTTTCTCCACCAGAGATAATCATGTCTTTAGCTCGATCCACAATAAAAATGTAACCTTCTTCATCCCAAAAAGCTATGTCGCCTGTCCAAAGCCAGCCATCACGAATAGTTTCAGCAGTAAGATCTGGTCGACGCCAATAACCAATCATATTAGCTTCAGATTGAACAAGAATCTCACCAGGTGTGGCCCCATCTTTAGGCACCAAATTACCTTCAGAATCAACTAGCTTTATAGATGTGACAAAGCCTTCTCTGCCACAGGATGCCAAGCGCTCAGGATGATCTCCTTTAAGCGCTCGAATATGATCTTCCTGTGACAGGAAACTCATTGTCATACCTTCTGTTTGTCCATAACCCTGTATGATTGTGCAAGGAAATGCAGCTAGAGCAGCTTTGACCACACTGTGTGGCATCGGACCTCCACCGTACTGAATATTACGCAAACTACTTAGATCAAAGTCCTTAAAATCTTCTACCGCCATCATCCAATTGAGCATGGTTGTGATACCTAAAAAAGCGGACACACGCTCCTTTTGAATAACTTCTAGAGCTAGTCTGGCTTCAAAATTTATCAGGACTAGAGGACAGCCATGTGCCATGTAGTTGATCGCTAAAGCAATTGGGATATGAAACATTTGACCAGTAAGCATATAAATGTCTGTTGGTAAAATACGTTCTGCTACTGTTTGATTCATCATGCCTATGTAAACGGATTTATGCGTATGCAAAGCTCCTTTAGATTCGCCTGTTGTACCCCCGGTGTAAAGAATCATTACTGGATCATCACCACCTACCAGGGCTGAAGAAGCAGGTTCAGAATCAGTGGAGTTGGCTAAAACTGTCTCGTAACTGCCATCGCTTTCAGGACCATAACTCAACTTGTTGACTCCTGCCTTCTTAAATTCTAATTGTTCAACTGTGTCCGTATATTCATCGGCGTGTACCAGAACATTTGGTTCACCATCATTTAGAATACGGGACAACTCAGGAACTCCCAACCGCCAATTAAGGGGTTGTATAATGAGTCCAATTCTGGCACAGGCAAAATAAACTTCCATGTATTCGATGGAGTTTTTTGAAAGTACAGCTACTCTGTCACCCTTTACGACATTAAATTTATCTATGAGCCCATTAGCAAGGCGTTTAACACGTTGATCAAGTTCCCCGTAGGTAATTCGGCGATCATTTGGTATATCGATTAAAGCCTCGCGGTCAGGGTCCAAGCTTGCTGTTTTAGTAGGTATTTTCCCTAAATTCACAACCCAATTTCCTTAGTAGGACTTATCTAGGTCTAAATGTCTCTGATGTAGCTCCCAGTTATTGTCTATCTTAACTACTTGATCATGATACACACCAGCAGAAAGTACTTGAATCTCTTCGTTTTCGGTTGCGAACAAAGTCAAGTTGGAGACTACTGAAACATTATTGCCTTCACCGGATTCAAAAAATATATTGGATACTACATGTCGTCTTTTATCAGTCTGTTGATCCATCGAGTCTGTCATCAGTTTCATAATACTTTCTCGTCCTTCAAAAGGACCAATCATGTCACCTCCTGCAATTCGCATAGTAAAATTAGCTTCTTCAGAAAAACAAGCTGAAAGCATGTCAACATCACGCTCATCTAATGCATAAGCTGAACGTGATAATAACTCTGAAATCTTAAGTTTATCTACTTCACTGAGTGGTTCTGTCATATATTATCTCCCATTCCAAGAACGTCTAAGGTACCACGCCAAGCTAAAGAACCGCCATCTATTAGCCATACCGCCCCGTTGACAAAACTAGCCTCAGGGCTTGCTAAAAAACAAACCAGTTCAGCTACGTCCTTTGGCTTGCCCATTCTTGGAATCAGATGAGTCATCGTCATGGTGTTAAGCATCGCGGTAGGATCAGGTGCTGCATCAAGGAAATTATCTACCATTTGGGTGTGAATTGAACCAGGACAATAGCAGTTTACTCGAATGCTATCAATTGCCAGATCTACGGCAAGCATTTTAGTCATTTGCATGACTGCCCCTTTGCTTGTGCCATAAGCAACACAGTTAGGATAGCCTGCAATAGAGCTTGTTGAACCTGCATTGATAATGGAAGCATATTTGCTTTTGCGAAGGTAAGGTAATGCATACTTTGCACACAACCATGAACCTGTAACGTTTATATCCATAACTTTATGAAAGGTTTCAATGCTCATAGTATCTAAACTTAAATCCTCACTAATCATACTCTCGTGGATACCTGCATTATTATGTAACACGTCAATTCCACCTAGTTGTTCCTCAGTCTCACTCATCAATTCTTTTACTTGGTTCTCGTTGGTGACATCACAGTGCTTATAGAAGGCTGTCCCACCCTCAGCTCGAATTGATTCAACAACACTCTGGCCATTCTCATCATTAATATCTGACAACATGACTTTAGCTCCATAACTTGCAGCTCTTATGGCTGTGCCGGCACCAATGCCTGCACCTGAGCCTGTAATAACAAATTTCATATCTTTTATGTTCATAATTGCACTCCAGCTACCTTAATTGGATAGTAGCCTTTATTCGATTTATATTCAAATTGTAGCTACTGACAGTAAAATACAAAAGTTAAAACTCATTGTGAATCTCTTTTTAAAAGAATTTGTGATAAATCTTAAGTAAGAAATTGAAATGGAGAGGTGGCAGAGTGGTCGAATGCGCTCGCTTGGAAAGCGTGTAAGGGCTAATACCCTTCGAGGGTTCGAATCCCTCCCTCTCCGCCACTGATAAAATTTTTGCAGTTGCAAACAAACAGGCTTATTTGACTTGCAATTCACGCCATGGCTTAGTGACTTTGGTTTATTTAAGTAATAAAGTATTATCCTGGTACAAATTTATTTAACTCAGGAGAAAAACCATGGCTTTTAATAAACTTTTGTCAAAGATAACTCTTTTTTCACTCATTCTAATTCCTTTCACTGCGTTTAGTGCGGAAGAAGAAGCTTCGGGTGGCGTTTTAG
>DTSY01000056.1 GCA_012965075.1 Gammaproteobacteria bacterium
GTCGAGCAAACTTGCAATATGATGGCCATGGAGCCTTATCCAGGATATGAAGGCAAGTATTTTTCCATGCCTTGTAGAAATGTCGTACCCAAGCCAACGCAAAGACCCCACCCCCCTCTATGGGTAGCATGTTCAAATAGAGAAACAATTAAATTGGCTGCTAAACTTGGTATTGGTGCCCTGACCTTTGCTTTCGTAGACCCGGACGAAGCAAAACTCTGGGTGGATGATTATTATAGAATCTTAAAAGAAGAATGTATTCCCATTGGACATTCCATAAATCCTAATATTGCCATGGTCACTTCCTTTGGATGTCACCAAGATCATGATGAAGCAGTTAAGAGAATGAAAGAAGGATTTCAATTCTTCAGTTACGGTCTTGGGCATCACTATATTTTTGGGATTAACAAACCGGGTAGAACCAATATTTGGGAAGAATTTCAAAAGAATAAAATAAAAATGCAAGGTAGATCTACAATTGAGCAAAAGGTATCTCCTGATATCGAAGCTCCTGGAATTGGAACTCCTAAAGAACTTTCCGCCTACCTCAAAAAATTTGAAAAGACAGGGGTTGACCAAGTAACGTTCATTCAACAAGGTGGGCGAAATAAACACGAACACATTTGTGAAGCACTTGAACTATTTGCATCAGATGTGATGCCTGAATTTAAAGAGAAAGAGATTCAAAGAGAAAAAGAAAAAATGGAAGAATTGGAACCTTATTTAAAGCAAGCTATGAAGCGCAAGAAATGGATGGCAGAATTAAAAGATGATGAAATACCAAATGTAGAAGCTCTAGGTCGTCAAATTATCGAAGAGTCCAAAATTAAAGAAGCAGCCAATAAGAAGAAAAAAACAGCTGTTTAAAGCATTTTCAATAATTAATTATTTTAAAAGAAATGATTAAGTGGCCTTTCCTTCCAAAAGACGCTGGTCTGGACATAGTTAAAACTGAAGGTGCTTATCTTTACACTCGTCAAGGTCAAAAAATTCTAGATGCTGCGAGTGGCGCAATCGTAAATAATATTGGTTACGGAAGAGAAGAAGTAGCCGAAGCCATAAAGGAAGCTGCTCTAAATAATACTTATGTTCTCCCTCCATTTTTAACTCCTGAAAGAGAAGAGTTATTAGATGAATTAAGGAACCATTGGTTACCTCCTCACCTAACACGTGTACATTTATCTTCTGGAGGATCAGAAGCTAATGAGTCTGCGGTTAAGCTTGCAATTCAATATCAAGCGAGCAGAGGGAAACCCGAAAAAAATTTAATCCTGACCAGAACCCTTTCCTACCATGGAACAACCCTTAATATGTCCGGAATATCGGGTCACGCAGCAAGGAAAAGAGGTTTAGAAAGTTATGTACCAGCTCCTATAACTGTTGAAACCCCCTATCCATTAAGATGTCCTTTAGGCAGCTTCCACCCCGAAGCAAAAGACTATTATTTAAATAATTTAAAAGAAGTAATTGAGCGGTATGGAGCAAACCATATTGCTGCTTTATTAATGGAACCAATTAACGGTTCAAGTGGAGGTGCTATTTATCCTCCAGAGGGTTATTGGGAAGAAGCCCAAAAAATCTTACTTGATAATGACATATTATTAATAGCCGATGAGGTGATGACGGGATTTGGTAGAACCGGTGTTGATTTCTCTTGTAACTTTTATAATCTAAAGCCTGACATACTGGTTGCAGGGAAAGGAATGGCAGGTGGTTATGCTGCTATTTCGGGCACTTATAGTACTGATGAAATCGCCGAATCAATTTTAAAGGCGGGTTTTGAGGTTATGTTCCATACTTTTGCCGCACTGCCCCAATCATGTGCCGCCTCTTCTTCTGTACTAAAAATCCTACGAAGAGAAAATTTATGCGAAAGAGTTAATCCGTTAGGTGACCAGTTAAAACAAAAGCTAATCTCCGAGTTAGGCCAACATCCGCTGGTAGCTGAGATAAGAGGAAAGGGTCTACTCATTGGAGTTGAAATAGTTAAAGAGAAAGAGGGCCTAGTAAGTTTTGATGAGAAGGAAAAAATTACAAATAAAATAGTCGGTAAAGGCTTAGAAAATGGAGTTTTCTTTTACCCAGGAGGTACGGGAGAGTACAGAGACATAATTTGTCTAGGACCTGCCTTCATTATCAACGATGATGATATTGATCTCATGGTTAGTTCGTTGAAGAAATCCTTGGACCATATAAAAGCAAAATATCTATAATTATCTCGCCACATATATCTGGGGGAATATTGGAAGCGTTAGATAAGCATGTCCTTGGGTGCGTGCTAGAAGAAAATAAAGGATAAAAAAAACCTGCCCTAAGGCAGGTTTCTTTTTGCTCTTCTTATTTATTGTCCAAATTTATAAGTAAAGCCAATACCCGCCATACGTGGAAGGGTTGGAGCTATAGATCTTTGATATCCTTGATCCTCTCCTTGACGCCACATGTTTCTAACACCAATTACATTTTGGATGTTATTAACAAAAGCCATGATTTCCAGATCTTCTTCGTTATTTGTGTACGTAACCTTAAAGTCCATCCTGCTAAAATCAGGCGCCTCATCTATGGATATCTGACTATCGTCCCAATTTATAGAAGATGTCCAAGAATAGGTCACAAGATAATCTACGGTTCCACCTAATGCGTCCTTAGTTAGATTCGCATAAAAAGCCATCTTGCTCTTAGGAAT
>DTSY01000057.1 GCA_012965075.1 Gammaproteobacteria bacterium
CCTGAAGACATAGAAATTGCTTTAGATATATTGGCTTCACCTCAAGAACAAGACAGTATTGCATGGAGTTTTAAACTTCCTAAAGCAAGATCAAATAAGATAGAAGATCTTAAGATAGCAGTTTGGCCTGAAGAGGAATACGCTGAAGTAGATTCAGAAACCTCTTCTTTAATATCAGCTACGGTAGAAGACTTAAAGTCTGCTGGAGCAAAAATTGAAAACGTAACACCTCCTTTTTCTTTTAGAGATTCTGATGATGTTTACAGCAAGTTATTAAATCCACTTATGATAGCTGGAGCACCCCAAAAAACTCTTAATCAAATCGATGAGATAGCTAAAACTATAGAAGATGACGATATGTCATCTATGGCCAAGACAGCTAGAGGGGCTAGCTTATTGGCTAGAGATTGGATTGTGGTAAATGCTAAAAGACAATTCATGAGACAACAATGGAGAGCCTTCTTTGAGAACTATGACGTAATCTTATGTCCGGTCTGTGTTCTGCCTGCTCTGAAACACGATCACCGGCCTTTTCACGAGAGAAGTTTGATGATCAATGGCAAGGAAAGAGAATATTGGGATACTACACTATGGGCAGGTCCAGCAGTTATGGCCAATCTTCCAAGTACAAGCACTCCCATTGGATTAACAGAGTCAGGCTTACCTATTGGACTTCAAGTAACTGGTCCATATTTAGAAGACAAAACCTGTATTGAAGTCTCTAAAATGATAAGAGATGTTCGTGGTGATTTTAGGATTCCACCTAATTATCAAGCATAAAGGAGAGACGATGAGCGAAGACAAAAACAAAATTTCCGAAGCCATCCAACTTTACTTTGACAGCATGTATGAATCGAGTGAAGAAAAGGTTCGTCAAGTTTTCCATAAAGATGCAAAAATCACAGGCTATATGCAAGGAAGTCTTATGGAACAATCTGTTGATAGTTTTGCTAAATTTGTAGCCTCTCAAACTCCTTCAGCTGCTGAAAAAAATGAGGAAAAACTACTGGAAACTTTATCCTTAGAGGTAGTAGGTTCAACGGCTGTAGCCAGAGTTAGAGATGGATATATAGGAATGGTTTTTCAGGATACCTTGTCCTTTTTGAAGATAGGCGATGACTGGGTTATTTATAACAAGCTATTTCACGTAGAAAGTTAATTCTATTTTTTCTAAAAATAATGAGAAGTAATCTCATTCTCATTGGAATTCTATAAGCCAAAAACATGTTATGTTTCTGTTTTTAAAGGAGGAAGAAAATGTCTGAACCTAAAATAGCTCAAAAATTTCCATACAAAGAAGCTGTTGTAGCTGATAAAAGTTACTTTTGGTGTCGATGTGGCCAAAGTTCTAAACAACCCTTTTGTGATGGGTCGCATGAAGGAACTGACTTTTTGCCTGAAAAAATAAATTTTGACGAAGCTCAGGAAGTGTACTTTTGTGGATGCAAAAATAGCTCAAACCAACCTTTCTGTGACGGAACTCACAAAGACTTATAAAATTTTTTGTGTATTCTAGAAAAATGAAAAACTTATTTCTATTTGTTTTTCTATCGGTCTTCTCTGTTAGTACTTACTCTGATTACAAGTCGGACCAAGCTACCACCATTGTAGATGTAGATGGAGTGTCCATTGCTTACACCACATCAGGGGAAGAAGAGTCTCCATCTGTGTTGATGATCATGGGATTGATGGCTTCGCACCGAGTTTGGCCTGAAGAAATCGTAAATGAGTTCGTTAATGCGGGCTACAGAGTCGTGCTCTTTGATAACAGAGACACTGGCGATTCAGATCGGTTAGATAGACTTGGTGAGCCAAAGTTGTGGTGGAAATTTTTGGTTAACAGTCTTGGTTTCGAGGTTAACGCTCCATACACTTTATTGGATATGGCAGAAGATGGTATTGCTGTTTTGGATGTGTTGGAGATACAAAGTGCTCACATTGTAGGAGCCTCGATGGGCGGTATGATTGCTCAGACTATCGCGTCTGAGTACCCAGACAGAACAAAAAGTCTTGTTTCCATCATGTCAACAACAGGGGCAAAGCATCTTCCTGAAATGACTAATGAAACTGAAGGTAACTTTAGAAATTTTGGAGACGGAAATTTTGGAGAAATTGATGTTGATCAGATGCGTTCCTATGGATTTTACCCAGAATCAATGCCACGCCAATTAACAGCCATATTTCATGCAGGGGATCGATCTGAACAGGTGAAAAATATAAATGTTAAAACTTTGGTCCAACATGGAGCAAATGATCCTCTTCTACCGCCGGACCATGGGAGGCACACAGCGGAACTTATCGAAGGATCCAAACTAGTGATCTACGAAGGGATGGGTCACAACTTACCTCCGGAAGTCCTTCCTACAGTCATATCTGATATGTTGGATTTTTTTGGAGAAACCTAAAAGAAAAGCTGAGTTTTTAAACAAAGATTACTTCAAAATTTGAGCTATCGATCTCGTAAGGTAAGTATGCCTTCACCTGTCATCGGGACAAAGCGAACCGGCAATATATCTTTGGATCTAATCTCACTAGAAGAAAGACGAGTTATCAAGACAAGTTCTTGATTGCCACGAGGATGTCCCACCGGTATAACTAACTTACCCCCGACTGCCAGTTGAGACAGAAGCTGAGGTGGAATCTCGGGAGCCACGGCCGTGACTAAAAT
>DTSY01000058.1 GCA_012965075.1 Gammaproteobacteria bacterium
CTTCTACTTACTATGAGTGTAATCTATAAAAATGACTCTAAAAGATTACCAAATTGTGAATAGAGAAGCGTGGCAAAAATTTGCAGAGGAATATATAGAGCCAGCTGAAAGAGGTTGGAAATCAGGCGATCCTCATTGGGGAATTTGGCAAATACCTGAAGCAAAACTAGAACTTTTACCAAGTGATCTGAAAGGAAAGAAATGCATTGAAATAGGCTGCGGAGCTGGATATGTTTCCTCTTGGATGGCCAGAAGAGGTGCTGAAGTCGTTGGCATTGATCCAACTCCAAACCAGCTTAAAACGGCAAGACGTTTAGAAAAACAATATCATTTAGGAATTGAATTTGTTGAAGGTTTTGGTGAGAAACTTCCATTTCCTGATTCTTGCTTTGATTTCGCTATATCTGAATATGGGGCATCTTTATGGGCAAACCCTTACGAATGGATCCCGGAGGCAGCAAGAGTGTTAAAACCAGAATCTCAATTAGTATTCATGACAAATCATGCTTTTGCTTTCTGTTGTTTGCCTGATGAAGAGGATGAGAATGCACCTCTATCAGAGCAATTACAGCGACCTTACCTAGGGCTTTTTAAAAATAAATGGGAATTTTCAGCAGACGAAATTGAGTTCCATCTGCCCCATGGGAACTGGATCAAACTTCTCCGTGATAATGGATTTGTCATTGAGCGTCTCTTAGAACTCGGTGCTTCTCCAGAATCTAGATCTGGTTCCAAAGCAATTGAAGCAGCAGAAACTATTACACTAGGCACTCCAAGTTCTAGGTATGGTTGGGCAGATGCGGAATGGGCTAGTAAATGGCCGACTGAAGAAGTTTGGTGTGTTCGTCTTTGTAACTGATCAAATTATTCTATTGTGACGGAGTTAGCCCAACATGTGGTTTTATTGATACTAGTGGTTTTCTCCACTTTTATGTCTCACTCCAGACTAATAATTTAATGACTACTCCCTATTCTGATTATCAAACATTTCTCTTTGAAAAGATAACTGGACTTAAAGAGTTGGGTCTTGGATACCGAAAAATATAGAACCTGTTAAATGAAGAAGGGCATAAAGCTTGTAGAGGGAAAAAATTAAAATTAATATTATTTAAAAATTGTGTCAGAGTGAAGCACATCAGCATACTTGGCCTGCAAGTCAAATAAATTAGCTTGGTGGGCATTCAAATCTCTATCGCCAACACAATCTTCTGCCACTATCGTAAGAAAATTATTTTGCAAAGAATCTAGTGCTGTAGCTCGAACACAGCCACTTGTTGTAACCCCAGAAACAATCACTGAATCTACTTGTATTTGATTAAGATGGTTGGCTAAACTAGTCTCAAAAAAAGCACTCGCAAATTTCTTTTCAATCAGCTTTTCATCTTTATTGGGTGATAGAGTTTCCAAGAAGGATATTTCTTCAGATCCGGGTTTTAAAATATTTAAATCAGGAAGTCTAGACCTGAAAACACTTGCTTCAAATTCATCTCGATAAAGCGTGGTTGTGAAAATTACGGGTAAATTCTTTTCTCGAAATTTACTGACCAGTCGAATATTCGCTTCAATTAATTCGTCGCATTCAAAGCCAAGAGGTGATGATGGGTCAATAAAGCCTCGGCACATATCAACAACCACTAAGGCAGGAGAGTTGCCAATTCCAGTAGGATGTGATTTGAGCTTGCTCAATTGTTATTGATTCAGAAAAGTTGGAGATACCGGAGGCTCTAGGTGAGTCTCTTCTAGGCACCTGGCTTTGATTTCTTCAATGGTTCCCCCAAAATTAAACATCTCATCTTGAACAGTGTCTTTAGACATTTTAGCTCTTAAGGCATCCGTCTTGGATTGATCCAGTGACAGGTCCTCATTAATCACGACGCCGTATCTTTTTGCCCCCTCAATTGATACCAGTTTTTTTGCAACGTCTGAGACAACAATAGTCGGATCGCGCTGAAGCGGGTCTCCCCAGCCCCCTCCGCCCCAAGTGTTAAAATAAAGGAGGTCGCCTTTATGCACTTTAACGCCTTCACATTTAGCTGGAATATATTCTTCGCTTCCATCCACTCTTACAAGTAATTTAGTAGATCGTTTGCCTGGCTTGCCTCCATTCACTCCCCATGGATAGGTAAGCCACCTGTCATCATGAATTCCAATATGACCATCTACCAAAAATCTGTAAGCAACAGAAAGACCATTGCCTCCTCTATGCAGACCTGCTCCGCCAGAGTCAACAATAAATTCATAGGTTTCTACTCTAAGGGGAAAATATGCCTCAACAAACTCATTTGGTACATTCGTAAAGGATGGCCATAATGAATGCCCATCAGGTCCATCTCCGATAGGTCTTCCGGGAACTCCACCGAAGCCTATTTGGAATAACTGAAACCAATCTCCCTTATCATCGTAGCCAGAGAAAAATAAGTGCGGAGAGTCAGAAAATCCAGCTGCATTAAGCATCTCGTTTGGAGCTCCCATGCCTAATAAAGCACCTAAAACATCAAAAATTCTGCCTAGTGCATGAGTCCTCCCGGAAAGAGCTGCCGGATAGTTAGGCTTTAAGAGAGTTCCCTGAGGGATTCTAACGTCTACTAAATCATAGAAACCATCATTAAAAGCAATTTGCGGATCTACAACATTAATCGTAAAGGACCCAAAGAACATTTTGAACATGTCTTCATTAAGATAAAAGTTTACTGAGCTTTGCGCTTGAGGGTCTGTGCCTTCAAAATCAAAAATAGCTTTGTCCCCCTCACGCCACATTTTACAATGTATTTTATAAGGGCCCATACCCATGCCGTCATCGCAAATATAATCAGAGAACTCTCTGGGTTCTTCAGGAATAAACATAGAAATAATATGCTTCATGGCATCATAATTTCTTTGCAGCATAATTTTCATCGTGGAACAAAAAACATCATCACCAAAACGATCTGCTATTTCATTGCACCTTTTAGCGGCTGTATTACAAGCAGCAACAAGAGCATTTAGATCAAAGCGATTCCATTGAGAAGTTCTAACATTGTGTAAAATAAGCTCTAATACATCAGACTGAAGCTCGCCTTTTTTGTAAAGTTTGATGGGCGGAATTCTTATTCCTTCTTGAAAAATTGTAGTTGCTTCTGTTGGTATAGACCCAGGGACCATGCCGCCATTATCAGACATATGCCCAAACATTGCAGACCATGCAATATGCCTACCATCTCTAAAAACTGGTTTCAATACTATCCAATCTGGTAAATGAGATACGGCTGCATTACACATATACGGGTCATTGGTAAGAATAATATCTCCCTCTTCAATCTCTTCATCATAAGCCTCAGTAAAGCCATGAATAAATGATCCAAATTGACCAACCACCATCTTTCCATCTCTATTGGCGATCATTGGAAAGCAGTCGCCTTGCTCTCTAATCCCTGGAGATAGTGCTGTTCGACTTACTAATGTGTCCATCTCTTCTCGAGCATTCTTTAGAGCATTCTCTATAAGATCAACGGTTATACCGTCTACATCAATTATGTTTAATGGAGAATCGTTTGTTTCAATAATTCGTGCTGACATATTATTTTTTGGGATTGATAATTAAATTGCCTACCTGATCAACGGCAGCTTCATAATCAGGCAAGATAACGCTGGTTGAATCCATTTCAGAAACAATAGCAGGTCCAGGAATAACCAAATTGGCATGTAGTTTTGTTCGGTCATAGATTTTTGCATCGTGCCATTGTGCTTCATGATAAAAACGTGTGTCCTGAATGACTGCATCTTCAAGTGAGCCAGAAAAATTCTCATTTTCTAAAGATTTAATTTTAGACTGTTGAACTTTAACAATAGCTCGAATCATCAAAATTTCATGACCATCACTTAATTTAAATGTAAATAATTGATAGTGCTCATCATCAAATGTATCAGTAATTAATTGAACACCTTTGGTCTTATATTCCTTCTCATCAAACTCAACTGTAATTTGAAATGCTTGACCTGCATATCTAACATCAGCTTGATAGATAACTTCTAAATTAGAGTCGCTCACACCATCTTTAAGAAGTGATTCAGATGCTTTATTCTTAAGATCACTTAAGTCACTCAAGAATTTATCTGTAGCAATGTCTTGAGCCATGGCTAGATAAGATCTTGATGACTCATCTTGAATTTGAGTTGTAGCCTCTCCATAAGCACACAAAACACCCGGTCCTGGAGGAATAATTACAGGAAAGGAGTTTAAGAGAATGCCAAGAGCATTTGCATGAAGTGGTCCGGCGCCACCAAATCCAACCAACGCAAAATCCCTAGGATCAAAACCTTGCTCTACCGATACTAATCTTAAGGCGCCAAACATAGACTCATTAACAATTCTGATAATGCCCTCTGCAGCTTCCATCAAATCAATCCCAATTCCGTCTGCAATAGTTTGTACAGCTTTTTCAGCAGCTTCTTTGTTTATTATCATATCTCCACCGAGCTGCACATCTCTTGGAAGTAAGCCCAGCACTATATTTGCGTCACATACAGTAGGTTGCTCCCCTCCTTTCATATAGGCAGCGGGTCCTGGTACAGCTCCTGCAGACTCTGGACCAACTCTAAGGGCTTTTGTTAGCTCTGGAACAAAAGCAATTGAGCCCCCACCCGCACCCACACTTCTCACGTCAACTGATGGTGCTTTGACTCTCACGTCTCCAACCAAAGTCTCTCTTCTAATTTTGGCTTTTGAGCTTTGGATCAAGGCGACGTCTGTTGAAGTGCCTCCCATATCAAAAGTTAGAATATTCTCAAAATTAGCTTGGTCGCAAAAATGTATAGCGCCAGCAACACCTCCAGCAGGACCTGACATAAGGTGATTAACTGGAGAGTCTCCTGTCGCACGACTTGATGCAAGCCCGCCATCAGATCTCAAGATGGATAGCTGGACATCACTGCCCAATGATTTCTCTAGATTGGACTGAAGATTGTTAACGTAATTAGATACTTGAGGTCGAACATAAGAATTGAGAACTGTAGTTTCTGCTCGTTCGTATTCTTGCATTTCAGGAATAACTTCACTAGATATAGAGATAGGAATGTCTGTAAATATTTCACTGGCAATTTGTGCAGCAAGAACTTCATTCTCATTGTTAATGTATGAATTTACAAAGCTTATGGTTAGGGCTTCAACTTCACCTTTTGCTTTTAGTTGAGTTAATTGCTCTCTTAAATGATCTTCATCCAGTGGGGTAGATATCTCACCAGAAGCATCCGTTCTTTCTTTAATGCCGTACGTTAATTCTAAGGGAGCAAGCAACGGACCTTTAACAAAACTTACCCATCCCCCTAGACCGCCTGGGCAAAATGAACGAGCAACCTGCAGAACACTTTCATACCCTTTGGTGGTTAAGAGACCTACTTTCGCGCCATTGCCAGTTAAAACAGCATTAGTTGCAACGGTAGAGCCGTGCATTACAAGGTTAATATCCTTAGGATCTACTCCGGATTGATCGCAGATTCTCGAGACCCCATTGAGGACTCCTATTGAGGAATCTTCAGGAGTGGAAGGAACCTTAGCAGTATGGGTCGAACCATCGGACTCATTGATTAATAAAAAATCAGTAAAAGTTCCGCCAACATCAACACCTAATCGATATGACATAAAAGTTTAATCCCTTTTTAAAAATTATACTTTAAGTCTAAGCCATAGGTAGCATACGGTGCTTGATGAATAAAAGATCCACCAAATTCTGGAGCTGGAATGACCTCTGCAAGATATTCTTCATCAGTAACATTTCTGCCCCACAAAGTTAGACTTAATTTTTCTCCAACGATCGACGCCCTTAGATCAACTAAGGTATAAGGATCGCGAACTGCTTTACTCATATCAGATGCCACTGGGAATCCTAGCAAGGCGCCCCAAACTGAAGGTTGCTGATTGTTTTGAACAGTATGAAACCAAGTTTCTCCAACCTCCATATAATCTACTCTAACTATAAGATCATAGTTTGCCGAAAAAGCTGTTTCATATTGCATACCAAGATTATAAGTATGCTCAGGAGCTAATGGCGCATTATTACCGACAGTGTTAGGCCTATGAGTATTCTTCTTAATTTTACCATCTGTGAAGCCAATGCCACCATCAAGTCTAAGATTGTCAGTAAGTGCATATTTAAAGTCCAACTCTGAGCCACTTATGTCTAACTCGTCAATAGAAGTTACTACCCTCAACAAACCCCATGGTCCAGCAAAAAATTCAAAAAATTGATTATCTTCAACTTCTGTTTCAAAAATAGCACCATTAATTGCCAATCTTCCGTCTAGGTACCTACCTTTAAAACCAACTTCAAATGATTTAGAAACTTCTTTATCATATGAATCCGATACACTCAATCCGGCTCCAACTGGAATATTTAGCTGAGAATTTATTAAAGCCGCACTACCAGATGAATTAAAACCACCAGATCTAAATCCAACTCCGTAGGAGGCATAAAACGTTGTATTTTCAGCGCTTCTTGTTATTGAAATTTTAGGTTGAAACTGATTATAAGATTTATCTCGCGATGGAATTTTGCTTCCGCCTGCTGTCATTGCAGGATTTATTGGAGCACCACCACCATAGTATAAGGCCGAGGTCGTAGCAGGAACATTGTTATCTACCGAACGTTTTTCATTATCGTATCTGGCTTCAATAGAAAGCTCTGTTACATCAGATAAATCAATGGAATATTGTCCAAAAATTGAGAAAACGTCTGTTGTAAAGGTATCGTCAAACGCTAAATCAGTAGGATTTTTTCCTGTTGCAGGGACATAAGGCTTAAGTTCAAAACCTTTGCCTAAATCAGCTCCATATGAGACTTCAACATCTCTCTCAATTTCAGCATAGTATCCACCAACCAACCATCGAGTTGATTGATTTTGATCACTGGTTAATTTAACCTCAATAGAAATATCATCTTGGTCACGTGATTGGAATTGATATCCATCGCATGTATGAGGCAAATATGGTCCCAATACTGAGTTTGCACCTGAAGGAGCTGTTCCAGGAGCAGCAAATGAAAATCCGGGAGGTAAAGAATTAATTAAAGCAAGATTAGCTGCAGTATTTGAAGCAGCACACGAAGGCACTCCAAAGTAACCACCAAAAGCGCCTGATGTTCCATCAGAAATCAAAAACTCTTCAAGGTGGTTATAAGCCAATATTGCTGAGAATTCGCTCCCATTAGCAAGATCTTCAGTGTATTTAAGAGACATATCAAATGTTTCTTGCTCATTGACCGGAGGTACATTAAACATATATGTGAACTGATGATCATTGACATCCTCGAAGAACTGATCTGCTCCAGGAGTACCAAATCCTGTAAAGGCAGGTAAAGCAAAAACGGCATTAAAATTAATGGTTCCCCCGCTAGCCTCGCTTACTCCTGCCCTAAAGTCCCAAGAACTATCGTCATTATCTACTAAGATCCTGCTTCTAATGGTTGTATCTTCAAAGAAATCTACATTTTTTTGGTTAGAATAAACATTCGTATGTTCTCCGTCTGTTTCCCTAGTGCTTATTGAAAATCTTGTATATACGTTATCGCCTCCTTTGCCGGAATGTACATATTGCAATTTCGACGAGTTATTAATACCCATTCCTACAACAGCAGTTCTTACAGATTCTTCGGAGGGAGCTTTGGTTGTAATTAAGATTGCTCCGGAGGTGGCGTTTCTTCCGTAAAGAGCCCCTTGCGGACCTTTTAGAACTTCAATTTGGGCAATATCTAAAAGTTCTCTATTAAATGCATTGGGATTTGTTTGCAAAATACCATCGATAACCAAAGCAAAATTAGACTCTGCATCTCTTGTTGAAGTCAGACCTCTAATTGTCACTAAAGTATCTCCAACATTAACAGTGTTGGCCATGACAACATTTGGCGTCAAGGCTATAAAATCTTCAGGTCTTTCTATGCCTGCATCGTTAATATCACTTGCAGTGAAAACACTCATGGCTATTGGCACGTCTTGTTCATTTTCAACAACTTTCCTAGCTGTTACAACAACCTCTTCAAGAACAGGTTCTGCTAAAAGATTTAATGAAATAAAAGCAAAAGAGAACGCGAATAAAAACCTAAGAATATATGTGTTGAAGACATGCATATTTTACCTCCCAGTAAATAATGTTGCCTATTTTTATACAGTAAAAGAATGCTATAAACAATCATTATTAATTAGAGTAATAAAGTATTTATTGGTAGTATTTTTTTCTAATCTCAAGGATAGATAATAAAAACATGTTAGAGACTACAAAACCCTTAAAAAACATCAAAGTCTTGGACCTTACACATATGTTGTCAGGACCCTATGGAGGAATGATCCTTGCAGACCTAGGTTGCGAGGTGATTAAGGTGGAGCCCCCTATTAAAGGTGAGGGAACAAGGCGTTTGCTCGAAAATGATCCAGACTATTCTTTTAATGGAATGGGTGCTTATTTTTATACTCTTAATAGAAACAAAAAAAGTCTTTCGTTGGACTTAAAAAAACCAGAAGGCTTAAAAATTTTCTATGAGCTAGCTAAAAAAGCAGACGTTATAATCAGTAATTTCTCAGCTGGTGTTACTAAAAAACTAAAAATTGATTTTGAAACTTTAAAGGCCATTAATCCAAAGATAATTACCTGCACCGTAAGTGGCTTTGGCGAATCAGGGCCTAACTTTAAAAGACCTGCCTTTGATCAAATTGCTCAAGCGCTTGGTGGAGGCATGTCTATTACTGGGCTCTCCTCTTCTCAACCGATGAGAGCCGGAATCCCTATTGGCGATTTAAGTGGCGGCATGTTTGCTGTGATGGGTATTCAGGCTGCCATTATTAACAGAGCCAATACAGGAATTGGTCAGCATGTAGATATTTCAATGCTTGATTGTCAAATCTCAATGCTAAATTACATGGCGACCATGCAAACTATGTCAGGAATAGTGCCTGAGCCTATTGGGAATTCTCATTTTGTTCACATGCCTTATAATTCATTTCTTACCAAAGATTACCCTATAGTGATTGCAGCGGTTGGAGATCAGTTCTGGCCAAGGCTTTTAAAATTATTCAATAACTTAGAATTACAAGACCCAAAATACATAACTGCATATGAAAGACAAAAAGATAAGGATAAGCTTGAAAAAATTATTCAGGAAGAGTTAATAAAAGAAAAATCTGATTATTGGCTGAACTTATTAGAGAAAGAATCTGTTCCATGCGCAAGAGTAAATAATATTGAGCAAGCTATAAATGATGAGCAAATAAGACACAGGAACATGTTAGTTGATGTGCCTCATCCAGATGGAGGTTCTGTAAAAATTCCAGGTAATCCGATTAAGTTGTCAGAAGTGACAAATGAAGAATTTCTTGCTCCTCCTCTTTTGGGAGAGCACACTAAAGAAGTTTTAAATGAGTGGTTGGGGTATTCAGATGAAGATTTGGAGTCCTTAGATAAGCTGCAAATAATTGAGATGCTTAAATGAATTCAGAATTTGTCTACATCAATGAAGTTGGACCTAGAGATGGTCTACAGAACCAAAAAACAATCTTAGACTCGGAGGCTCGCCTCGAGCTTATAAATTATCTTATAGATGCAAAACTTCCAGGTATAGAAGTTGCCAGTTTTGTTAACCCAAAAGCTGTACCAGCAATGGAAGGAGCTCGTGAGATTATTAAAGGCTTGGTTCATACTAAAGGTTGTGAGATTTCTGTGTTAGTTCCAAACATGAAAGGCTTTGAGATGGCGCATGAAGCGGGTGCAGAAATCATCACGGTTGTTCCATCTGCAACAGAGACGATGAATCAAAAAAATATAAATATGGGGTTAGAGGAAACCATTGAAAGCTCTTGCAACATCATAAAAAGTGCTAAAAGTTCAAATCTGAAAACTCGCGCATATGTTTCAGTTGCATGGGAATGCCCTTATGAAGGAAAGGTTGAAGGCTCAACCGTCCTCAATATAGCAAATCAATTACTAAGCGCCGGCGCAGATGAAATTATTCTTGCCGATACAATTGGAGCAGCGAATCCAGCAAGTGTGGGCTCATTATTTAAGAAATGTGTTGAAGAATTTGATCATAATATTCTGTCAGGTCACTTTCACGACACTCGAGCCATGGCATTGGCCAATGTATGCGCAGCACTTGCAGAGGGAATAAGAAAATTTGATAGCTGCATAGGGGGTTTAGGCGGATGTCCATTCGCTCCTGGCGCAGCAGGAAATCTTGCTACAGAAGATCTAGCCAACATGCTTAATCAGATGGGATATGAAACTGATGTAGATCTCCAAAAACTATCCGAGATAGTGGGTTATTGTTCAGATCAACTAAAAGCGCCCCTTGGCGGAAGAATGTCAGCGTGGCTTTCAAAAGAAAAATAATCTATGTTTCTTAGAATAGAGTTTGTGGTAAGTAGGGTTGTTGGATTGGGTGGTAATAGAAACTCTAAAACTAGACCCTTTTTAGCTATTCCTCAGTAACCGGGTAAGTTTGGAAGACAATTTTAGCGAGGGCGATCTCTGGCTATTGTTACACGACGACCTTTACGTTCCTCAGGCCAGTAATCCCAAATGGCGCGATGCATACAGCACCTGTTGTCCCAAAATGCCATATCGTTAATTGACCAACGAAACCTAATCTGATGATTAACGTGTTCGGCGTGTTCGAAAAGCATCGCCAAAACATGATCGCTCTCTG
>DTSY01000059.1 GCA_012965075.1 Gammaproteobacteria bacterium
CCTAATTAGATTTGTTTGGTTTTAAGTAATCTGACATATTCCATTTCGGGTATCTCAACTGAGCAAGCGATAAGGTATCTTCATTCCAGAAGGGATCCCCAGGTAGTGGGACTCCAAAGCAAAGGAGTTGTTCTGGTGTCGCGTGCTCAAAAATTTTGTGCCATGGTTTGTTAAAGTGCCAGGGCCAAGCAGTATAGCCTATGGCATCGTTACCCGCTTTTTTAAAACAAGAAGTTACTGCGTAACGGTAACCCAAGGGTTCAGTTAGGTTGGTACCACGATGGAAAACATCTATTCCGTACGCCAGTAAGGTGCCTGCAGGCCCTGCAGCACTACACTCAAATTTTCTAAGTTCCTTTTGATGCTCAAGATCTTCACGGTGCTTAAGAAACCTCTTCATGCCATCGAAGCTCTTGCTGTCACTACGTTTAACGTAATGAGTAGGTCCATGGGCTTCACTGACGTCGGTAAAATAAATTATGAAAGTAATGGAATTAAGGCATTCATCTTTGGAAGGGACAGTGAGAGTGTGGTTACCAAAATCACAGTGAAAGGCCTGATCAAAGTCTGCTTCACCAGTGAACTTAGCCCAGGCTTGAGCTTGATAGAGTCTTACATCATCAGTTCTTAGAGCGGAACGGGCAAATTCAATTAAACTCGGGTGCACTGCGATAAGGTTAAGAGCGCTCGAACAATCAAAGGGAATATTTTCAAAGTTTCTGAACTGTTCCATGGTGGTTTTACCCATCTTTTTACCTGAGAGTTGTAAAGGCAGTTTATTACCCACTTCCCCTTTTTTCTTTTTATTCATTGCTTCCGCTTCGGCCTTACGACCAGGAAATACCTCTTCAAAGTCAGTCGCAATTTCTCTTATTTCTTCTTCTTTAAAGAACTCGGGTACAACCACGGCGCCTTCTTGTCGCCAGGTCTCAATATGTTTACTGGAGTATCTGTCGGGCATGCTTAACTGAGTGCTGATCCCTCAACAGTAATGCGATGCATTAAACGTGTTTCACCGGGGTAGTCATTGAGGGCGAAGTGCCAAGTACAGCGATTATCCCAAAAGGCTATGGATCCAGGTTCCCATTGAAAACGAGTGGTATTTTCCTGTTGTGTGGTGTGTTCGGTTAGATAATCCAAAAGAGGTTTAGACTCTTCCACAGTCCAGCCTTCGAAGTTAACAGTGAATTCAGGGTTTACATACAAGGCTTTTCGTTTACTTTCAGGATGGGTAATGATCACTGGATGAATGGCATCTTGAGTGGCCAACTCAGGATTTCCAATACGTTGGTTGGAAGCCTCGGAGTAGCCAGTATGGGCCCCAAAAACATGCCTGCTGGAATGACAAGCCTTCATAGATTCAAGAGTTTTTTTCATACCATCGGAAAGGGTTTCGTAGGCTCTGTACATATTCGCAAATAGAGTATCGCCACCTATTTTGGGTGTTTCTTTAGCCAATAATATAGACCCCATAGCCGGGACTTGATCGTAGGAATGGTCGGTGTGCCAGGCCCCGCCGATATTGATTTTTTGATCCGCATCTTTTCTTACTTCAGCGATTTGGTCGTACCCCTCCACTTTTGCAAAAAAGCGATTGATATTTATTTCGCCCCAACGTTTTGCAAACCTCAGATGATCATCTGGTGTTAACTCTTGGTCACGGAAAAAGATTAAACCATGTTCAATGAAGGCCTCACGAATCTCTGAAAAAAGACTGTCAGATAATTCTTTTGATAAATCAACATTGTGTATTTCCACACCCATAGAACCTGATGTTGGGTTAATTAATATGTTAGACATCACTCTATGATTAATGGCCTTAAGCTTGTTGAATTTCTTTATTTATATCTTTAATCAAAGAGCTTACCGTGTCATAAAATATGAAAGGAATAAATGCATGGATAAAAGCTATAAAAGAAATAAAAATTAAAATACTAGATAAATATAAAGCCCTTACTCCATGTTTAAGGTAACTTATTTTTGTTTCTTTTAAGTGATTGAAGTTAATCATGCCTAAGCTCTCCCAAGTTGATACTGTTAAGAATCTTCCATTCTATATTTTCTGGATCAAAAGAAACTAGATAAAAAGTTTCTGCCATAAAACTGCCTTCTATATCAGGCAATTCAGTCAAGAGTGATTGTTTTTTTTCTAAGGCTTGTTTGCCATAGTAAAGACTTAAGTGTGGCATGAATTCTTCATTTTCAATTTTTAGAATGTCACAAATTTTCGATCTTGTAGTTTGAAGATCTTGGTTAAGATTTACCTTCACATAGAAAGCCTGAAAGAAATAATCTTTCATGCCATAACCTTTATAGGATATTTCAATAGGATCTAACTTGCTGACCATCGCTTCTTCCAGGCTATTAATTTCTGATTGATTCATATCAAATTGCCCCGCTAAAGTCATATGAATTGGAAAGGCGGGCCCCTGTAATTCGTTATCTATGGTTTGCTTTGCACTTAAAATCAAAGGAATCTCTTCCTTCTTAGGCATCGCCCAAAGAGTTAACAAAGAATTTTTTCCTAAGGAGCTCATTTTATTATTTCGATACTCTTTTAGGATTAAGCAGCAAGTTTATGGATCTAATCTCTATCTTGTTCCAGCATAATATTGCTATTCCACCAGGCGGAGTCAGAAAAGGCTCGCATGTCTAGTTC
>DTSY01000060.1 GCA_012965075.1 Gammaproteobacteria bacterium
GATTTTTTAAACAGTTGAGCTGCCTCAAGTAATGAACCCGGAACTTTATGATGATCTTCAACTTTTATAAAGTAAGCTCCGCCATGAATGGGTTCTGTGGGCTGAAGTTTTTCTTTGATTCCTAGAAGACCTGCCCCAAATGTAGCAGCTAAAGCCAAGTAAGGATTAGCATCCGCACCTGGTAATCTATTTTCTATTCTCTGAGAGTGAGGCGAACCTTCTATCACTCTAAATCCTGTGGTTCTATTCTCCTTTCCCCAGGTCATATTTATTGGTGCCCATGCTCCTACGCACAAACGTTTATAGGAATTAGTTGTTGGAGCAACCAGTGCCATAAATTCCTTGCTATATTTCTGTAAGCCCCCGAGGAAATTAACCATCACTTCACTCATTTCTCCTGTTTCCTTTGTCGAAAATACTGGGTTATTTTCTAAATCCATTAAAGAACAGTGAACGTGCCCTGATTGACCAGGATACTTTTCAGACCATTTAGCCATAAACGTGGCCATAAGATTTTTCCTTTGGGCCAAAACTTTCATGAAGGTTTTAAATAAAACAGCCTTATCGGCTGAGTTTAGAGTTTCATCTGCTGCAATTGCAGCTTCTAAAACCCCAGGGCCAGTCTCTGTATGCAAGCCCTCTAGAGGGAGGTCCATACTTTCACACAGCTCTAAGATTTCTTGAAATAACTCTGAATGAACTGAGCTTCGCAACAAAGAATAACCGAACATGCCCGGTGTGAAGGAAGTAAGGTTTTGAAAATCTTTTTCTCTTACCGAGTGAGGAGTCTCATTAAATAAAAAGAATTCATACTCAAGGGCGGATTTGCCTTTAAAACCCAATTCTTTTAGAAGTTTTAGAGCCTTTTTTAAAGCATTTCTAGGGCAAACTTCTCCATCTTTTAATTCAGAAAGAAAAAAGGGTGTATTTCTTTCAAAAGGTATAGTTCTTTGAGAGTCCAAAATAATTCTGACAGTTTGATCTGGATAACCTGTATGCCAGCCTGTAAATAAATTCTGTTTATCAGAAATTTTGAACTCGTAGAGATCATCAGAGCTATCCCAACCAAAAATTACATCGCAAAATCCATAACCGGATTCAATTGATTTCAAGAACTTATCTACATGCATGTACTTGCCCCTTAGCACGCCATCAATATCTGTAATTGCAACTTTTACGTATTTAATGTTGCTCTGCCTGAGGTTTAGTTTTAACTCTTGGATATCAGTTTCCATCCCACAATATTAACTCGGATTGATAATAATCATAAAGAGACTGTTAAAATAGCATCGAGATTCAAGATTTAATTGGTTGAGCTCACTTCATTATGAAAAAAGAAATAGCTGTTTTAGGAGGCGGAAGTTGGGGTACTGTTTTAGCCAATCTAGCTTCAATTAATGGAAACAAGGTAACACTCTGGATGAGAGATGAAGCCAATGTTGAGTCAATAAATACCAATAGTTTAAATATAAAATATCTACCCGATTATTTACTGGATAGGCGATTAATTGCAACCAGTAATATTGAAGATATTGAGTCAAGTCTATTGGTTCTTTTTTGTGTACCCAGTAGTTCATTCAAGGAAGTTTTACTAAAATCCATTAAGCATGTTAATCCTGAAGCTCTTTTGATAAGTGCAACTAAAGGGATAGAAGAAAAAGGATTTCTTCTCATGAGTCAAATTCTAGAGAACGAGACTAAGGGTCATGACATAGGGGTAATAAGTGGCCCCAACCTTGCTTTAGAAATTTCACAAAATCAGCTCACCGGAACTGTTATAGCTAGTAAAAGTAAGAAATTAAGAGAGGAGTGTATAAAAATCTTCGCTTCAGATTCTTTTCGTATATATACAAACTCTGATCCGTATGGCGTTGAACTAGGCGGAGCTTTAAAGAATATTTATGCTATTGCTTGCGGGATAGCTGATGGTTTGCAAAGTGGAGAAAATACTATAGGCATGATTATGACTAGAGGTCTTGCTGAAATGAGCAGATTTGCAGTAAATCAGGGTGCAGATCCTATGACCTTCCTGGGACTTTCGGGAGTGGGAGATTTAATAACTACTTGCGCATCTCCTTTAAGTAGAAATCATGCTTTTGGGAAACTGATCGGCAAGGGATTTCAGGTTGATGAAGCGCAAAAAGAAATAGGTCAGACAACTGAAGGCTTGAAGACTTTAAAAGTAGTTTGGAATAAATCTAAAGAAGAGGGAGTGGACATGCCTATAGTGAATTCCCTGTATAAAATAATTTATGAAAATGACCCTTTGGAAGGGTCAATCGAGAAAGTTTTAGGCACAGATCAACCTAAAGATGTAGAATTCTTAAAGTAATTAAAAAGATGTAAGTATGAGTAAAAAATTTGAAGAAGACAAAATAGACACGGAAGAGTTAAAAGAAAATGTGTTTAATCAGGGCAAGTGGTTAAGACTTCTGTGGATAGTGTTATTTAGTTTTATTTATTGGTGGGCAGCAGTAGTTCTTTACATTATAGGAATATTACAGTTCTTGTTTAATTTGTTTACTGATAGCCCCAATTCTAGTTTAAGTGAACTTGCTGCTCTTTTTAGAGAATGGATGGTACAAATAATTAATTTTGTAACTTATCAAGAAAAAGATAAGCCTTATCCCTTTAGTGAACTTCCAAAAGTAAAA
>DTSY01000061.1 GCA_012965075.1 Gammaproteobacteria bacterium
AATCTTTCAATAGTTACTTACGGGGCTGAAACGGAGGATGAAAATTATTATCCCCACCCTAAATCCATACAAGTACATGGTAATCGATTTGGAAACGGAGGCTTTGACCCAGATATAGATAAAGCAGTGGCTAGTATTTTGTTTGAACTTTCAGAAGGCAATATGCCTGATATCTTCTGGGATGGAGTTTTACCTTTAACGCAAATGATATTTGGTCAGCCCGATGAAGAAAAATTAATTCTAGCTGATAATGGAGATGCGTCTTTCTTGGCTATAAGACCCATTAAATACATGCTTTCCCTTCCGGGCATCACTTCCACTGACATAGAGACTTATAACGGTCCTATCAGGCCTTTAGCACCTGTAGTAATGGATATTCCTCAAGGGATCTAGTTTTTCTGGCAATGAATATTGCTATAAGAAGTTTAGTTTACATCTCATTTCTTTTAATGAGCACACAGCTTTGGGCAGTAAACGACTCTAAAATTTCTAGTACAGAATTTCCCCCAGTTCTTTCAGAATTTGAATTCTTTATTGATCAAACCCAACAACTTCCTGCAGACAATGTTCATCCGTATGAACTTGTTACTACTTTGTTTAGTGATTATTCCTACAAAAGTAGATTTGTTTATGTACCCCATGGAAAGAAGGGTATTTATCAAGAAGACTGGGTCTTTGATTTTCCAGTGGGATCAGCTTTAATTAAGACTTTTTACTACCCTATTGATGAAAGAAATTTAGAGTTGGGCTCTAAGCTTCTAGAAACAAGGGTTTTGTTGCACAAAGAAACTGGCTGGGAGGCTGTTTCTTATGCCTGGAATGAAGAACAAACAGAGGCTTTTATAAAAATAGCTGGAAAGACTATTAATACTTCATGGGTAAATCATGAAGGAATTAAGAGAGAAGTACGTTATCGGGTGCCAAACAAAAATCAATGCAAAGAATGTCATTCCACAAATGATGTGATCTCTCCTATTGGGCCAAAAGCACGGAATTTAGATAAAGACCTTAACTATGGGGATGGGTCAAAGAATCAGTTAGCTTATTTGTTGCAAAAAGGGGTTATAGATTCTATCCCTACAAACTTCCAAACAATTTCTGATTGGGAAGACGAATCTCAATCCCTTGAAGATAGATCTCGTGCCTATTTAGCCATCAACTGCGGGCATTGCCATACACCCTCAGGGGTAGCCAACTCAACTGGACTGTATCTTGATTTTAATGAAGTTAGGCCCCTTCATCTGGGAATTAATAAAAGTCCTGTGGCTACCGGAAGAGGCAGTGGTAATTTGAACTACTCCATAGTCCCTGGCAAAGCCCATGAATCAATTCTCCTATTTAGGATGATTTCTACTGATCCCGGGGTTATGATGCCTGAATCAGGTAGGTCTTTGGTACATGTTGAAGCATCAAACCTGATTGAAGAGTGGATTAATTCCATGGACAATTAGTTGTGAGTGAAAAAGAAGAGCTCTTAAATAATTTAAAAATAGACCGTTCTAAGGAAGCGGAATCTGAACCTTTTCCAACCAAAATTGTTTCCATAATAATAGGAACTATAGCAATCATAGGAATCGGTTTGTGGTTCTTGCTCGCGGAAGAAGAAGTCCAAGAAGTTACAACCTTCACCGTTAAATCAGTAAATGCTTCCGGTTCATCTGCCACAAGCATATTAGATGCTTCAGGATACGTGGTAGCTAGAAGAAGGGCTACTGTCTCTTCAAAAATTACAGGGAAGGTCTTAGAAGTTTTAGTTGAAGAGGGTATGTACGTTGAGAAAGGTCAATTACTGGCTCAACTTGATGACAGTACCTACAAGGCTGATCTGGAGTATGCTCAATCTCAACTAAAACAAGCTCAGATAGCTTTTAGGAGTACCAGCGCATTGATTGAAGGTAATTTTGCAAGTCCTGATGAATTAAAGACAAGAGAAGCCATAATGGAAGGTGCACAGGCATTGGTTAAGCTGGGCAAACAAAGGGTAGATGATATGAAAATTTTGGCTCCTTTCAGTGGAGTGGTTGTTTATAAAGCAGCTCAGCCAGGAGAAATGATTTCACCGATCTCAGCTGGAGGGGGTTTTACAGCAACGGGTATTTGTACCATTGTAGATATGGAATCGCTTGAAATTGAAGTAGACGTGAATGAAGCTTTTATCAATCGAGTTGAAGCAGGACAGCCCGTTGTTGCTAATTTAAATGCTTATCCTAAATGGGATATTCCTTCAGAAGTAATCGCTATCATCCCCACTGCCGACCGAAACAAAGCTACAGTTAGAGTCAGAATAGGTTTGTTGGAGAAGGATGAACGAGTACTTCCAGATATGGGGATAAGAGTCTCTTTCTTACAAAAAATTGCAGAAACCTCTTCAGAGAAAAAAGAAGGGGTAGTGGTACCCAATGATGCTGTAATGAATGAAGGGAATACTAACTACGTCATGCTGGTTAAGAACGGAAGAATTGAAATTAAACAGATTGAGGTAGCTGAAGAAACTTCTAATTATTCCAGAATAATAAAAGGAGTCAGAGCAGGCGATCAGGTGGTTGCTTCTTATGACCAACAATTAGAAAATAATCAAAAAGTTACAGTAAATTAAAAGGAGAAAAGAATGTCAGATTCTTTAGTCAGCGTTAAAGAGGTCAACAAAACTTAT
>DTSY01000062.1 GCA_012965075.1 Gammaproteobacteria bacterium
CTCAATATAGCAATATAAATATCTCTGCTAGAGGCAATTTCTCCGTAGATGAGGTACTGGCTTTGACTCTGGATGTTGAAAAAGAAGTGCTGCAAGTCGAAGATATTGAAACTTCTTATACTAGAACTGGTTCGGGCAGAAGTAGGTTTGGCAGAGGTTCGTCTCCTGATCGTATAGCTTCCATAACAACCGATTATTACGATAAAGATGAAAGAGCAACAGGCAAAGATGGTTACGCTATATTAAATGAAATTAGGGAGCTGACAAAAGACCATTCTGGAATCCTAGTCCAAGTTGAATCTGAGAAGCATGGCCCGCCAATTGGTCGAGCCATAGATATTAATGTTCTTGGAGAAAATCCCAGGACTCTTATGGCAGCCACTCAAAAAATTACTAGGTTTATTGAAACTGAGATTGATGGACTTATAGATGTTGAAAATGATCTACCGAAAAGAGGCCTTGAATGGAAACTGGATATAGATAAAACAAAAGCTGCACAATTAGGTGCAAGCTTAAACGATGTGGGTGCTGCAGTTCAGATGATCACCGGTGGTATCAAAGTAGGAGAATACAGGCCTTTAGATGCTGACAGAGAATTAGATATCAGGGTTAGATTTCCCAAAGCAGAAAGAAATATTGACCAACTTGAAAAGCTTACAGTGAAAACTAATAAAGGGCTTGTTTCTGTTAGTAGTTTTCTAGAATCAAAGGCTGTGCCTGAAACCACCAAAATAAATAGATTGAATGGAAAAAGGGTCTATAAAATTTCCGCTGAAAAAGAAAAAGGGGTAATCGTTTCGGAAAAGATGCGTCAAATCAAAGAATGGATGTCCACCGCTGATTTGGGTCCAGGAATTTCTATTAGTTATGGTGGATTTGAAAAATACAACGCTGAAGCAACGAACTATTTATACAATGCTTTTCTATTAACATTATTTTTAATGATGATAATGATGGTAGCCCAATTCAATAGTTTCTATCAGGCTATAGTTATCCTTTCTGCAATAGTTCTCTCATTTGGAGGAGTTTTCCTTTCTCTATTAATTTTTAATAGGCCCATAAGTACCATGCAAACTGGTATAGCTTTTATTGCTCTGACTGGAATTATTGTTAATAACAACATTGTTTTAGTGGATACCTTTAATGTGCTAAGAAAAAACTATCCTGAAGCAACCGTAAAATCTGTAGCCCTTAGAACGGCTGTTTTAAGATTACGTCCCGTCTTCCTTACCTCATTTACCACTATTGCTGGTCTCCTTCCAATAGCCCTAGGTTACAGTGTCGACCTAATAGGTAGGACTCTTAAGGCAGGGTCATTTATATCTAGTTATTGGGAACAGATGGCAGGGGCACTGGCAGTAGGTTTAGCTGTAGGCACAGTACTTACTCTAGTTGTAACACCTTGTGCATTAGTAGTTCCTGAAGCTTTTAGAGATATTTTCTCCAAAATAAAGAGTTCCTTGACCAGGATTGAAAGAAGGATTTTCGGTAAAGAATCTACACTAAGTTAAAACTATATTAAAATTCTCTAATCAAACTAGAGTCTTTTAATTTTAATAACATCAATATTGAGAATTGGAGTACTTACCTGTGTTAAAGAGGAAAAGGAATATACCTTATCTCCTAATTTTATTATTTTCTTTTTCACTTACAGCGGAAGTTGAAGAAGAGATAATTGTAGAAGCTAAAAAGATAGACAGTATTTCGGATTGGAAAGCAGATGTTTCTTCCACAAGCCTAAATTCTGAAGAGATTACTTTAATAGATGCGCAACACCCTAAACAGGTGTTCACTAGAGTTCCCGGGGTGTGGGTAAGCAGAGGATCAGGACAAGAACACCTAACTTCCATCAGATCTCCTGTACTTACAGGACCAGGAGCTTGCGGTTCTTTCCTGATACTAGAGGATGGTATTCCAGTTAGGCCAAACGGGTTTTGTAATGTTAATGGACTTTTTGAAACTCAGACTGAAATTGCTTCGAGTATTGAAGTGATTAGGGGTCCTGCAAGTGCTAGATATGGAAGCAATGCCATGCACGGAGTAATTAATGTTGTCTCAAAACCTATAGAAGACATAAATACAATTTCTTCAAATATAGGCCCTAATGGATATACAAATTTTAAGTCATCAATTGGAAATTCTGATGACTGGAGAATTAACTCTTTCTTTTCTACAGATGATGGATTTAGAGAAGAATCTGGGTACCATCAACAAAAATTGCAAATAAAAAATAGGTTTAATCTATATAACTCAGATGCAATCTTTAACTTAAGACTAACTAATCTTAATCAAGAGACAGCTGGATATATATCAGGAAAAGATGTTTACAAAGACAGAAGACAAAGTAAGGAAAATCTTAATCCTGAAGCTTATAGGGATGCTTTCTCTTTAAAATCTAGTCTAAAATTCTCTTTGGGCCCTAAGGATAAGATCGTTTCTTTTATACCTTATTTTAGAAAAACCAAAATGGAATTTCTTCAGCACTATCTTCCTGGAACACCTGTAGAAAAAAACTCTCATTCAAGTCTTGGGTTTATAGGATTGCACTCAGGTATATCAAAAAATATTGAAATAACTTCTGGTATTCAGGTTGAAATAGCTAAAGTTGAATTAGAAGAATTACAAGAATTCGCTTTAACTACTAGTTCAGCTTTTAACAATGCAGTTAGACCGCAAGGGTTTCACTACTTCTATGAAGTCGATTCAAGATTAATAGCATTATTTGTTGGGTTTAATGATTTCTCTCTTACAGAAAATTCGTTTCTCTTTGGAGATTTGAGACTAGAGCACAATGAGTACTCCTATAAGAATAAAATGTTGAGTGGAAATACCAGAGATGATGGCACCGTTTGCGGATTTGGTGGATGTTATTACTCGAGACCTGAAGATAGAGAAGATAATTTTGAAGAAGTAAGTTTTAGACTAGGAATAGAAAGAGAATTAGATTTTTTAACTTTATTTTCTCAGGTAAGTATGGGGTTTCGACCCCCCCAAATGACTGAATTATATAGGTTGCAGAAAAAACAGATTGTTGGGGATATAGATTCTGAGAAATTAGTGATGTTGGAAATCGGAAGTAGATTTTCAGCAGAATATTTTGAAGGCTCATTGAGCTTATATTCAGGTAAAAAAAGGGATTCCATATTTAGGGATGCAGAGAATTTTATTCAAGATCATGGGAAAACAAACCATAAAGGCTTAGAGCTATTCGTGAGATTAGAAATCAATGAAACAAATTCTCTTTTCTTAGCTGGAACTTTTCAAAACCATAAATACGATTTCTCTTCTGAGACCTCTATGAAAGAGAAGATAAACTCAGGTAATTATGTTGATACTTCACCTAGAACTTCCTTTAACCTTAGATGGGTTAATTTATTCTCAGATAATATGAAGTACGAAATTGAGGTTGAACGCATGGGTTCATACTATACGGATGCAGCGAATTTACATAAGTATGAAGGCCACACCTTAATACATTCAAGATTTGTTTATTTTTATCGAGACAAACTCACTCAATTTATCAGGGTTCATAATCTATTAGATGAGGATTATGCAGAACGTGCTGACTTTAATGCTTTTGGAGGAGATAGATATTTTCCTGGACTTCCTAGGCAAGTTTACTTTGGTTTGGAATACACCTTTTAAAATAAACATAAAACTTTATTAGAAAATTAGATAAACTCTAGTTCTTATGGCTGAAAAGAAAGTTGCAGTAAATTTTGAGAAAGCAATAAAAGACTTAGAAAAAATTGTAGAAGACTTAGAGTCTGGTGACTTAAGCTTAGAAGAATCTCTCAAGGCTTTTGAAAAAGGCATTAAGTTAACTCGCCAATGCCAAGGAGAACTTGAAAAAGCCGAACTCAAGGTACAAAAGTTAGTTGAAGAAAATGGAGAGCTTAAAACTACGCCTCTAAATAATGACTAATTCAGGAAGCTGGATAGTTCCTTACAAAGAAAGAATAAATTCCGCTCTGGAATCTTTGCTTCCTGATGATGACAGTATTCTTACTAAAGCTATACGTTATTCCGTTTTAAACGGAGGAAAAAGATTAAGACCTCTCTTAGTTTATTTATCTTCTGAATTAGGCAATTCCACTAGCGAAGCTCAGGATTTGGTGAGTAGCGCTGTTGAACTAATTCATTGCTATTCACTGATTCATGATGATCTCCCTTCAATGGATGATGATTCACTAAGAAGAGGCTTACCAACCTGTCATAAAAAGTTTGGAGAGGCTATAGCCATACTGGCAGGAGATGCTCTTCAGCCTATGGCATATTCTTTATTGACCCATTCGAATGAAATAGAAGATAAATTAAAAGTTAATTTAATTGCTTTGTTGAGTGAAGCTTGTGGTCAGAATGGAATGGTTGAGGGGCAAATATTGGATATTTCGGACCATAAGTCTCTTTCCCTTGAAGAACTAGACTATATGCACAATAAAAAAACCGGAAGTTTGATAAGAACTTGCCTTGAGATGGGTGGTTTGATCTCTTATTTACAAGAAAATGAGATAGATCTCCTTAAAGAATATGGAGAAAAGATAGGCCTTGCTTTTCAGATTCGTGATGACATTATTGATCTTGAATCTCCTTCTGAAGTGAGTGGTAAAAATCAAGGTACTGATGTATTAAAACAAAAGGTAACTTATCCGAAGGTGATTGGAATGGAGGCTTCTAAGGAAAAGGCAATTGAGCTATGCAAAGAAGCACAAGAAATAGTAACAAACTTATCTGGAAATCCTGTCAAATTGATTAAACTTTCGAACTTTATATCAAACAGGCACTATTAATTTTGAAGATTTTTGAAGAAATACCAATTAAAGAACCTTCTGGGGAATTATTAGGGACGGTTAACTTTCCTTCAGACTTGAGAGAGTTGGACTTGAAAGATCTTCCAAAATTTTCAGATGAATTAAGAGAGTATCTTCTCTATAGCGTTGGTCAAACAGGAGGTCATTTCGGAGCAGGTCTAGGAGTAGTAGAACTGACAACTGCTCTTCATTATGTTTTTGATACACCTAAAGACAGAATTGTCTGGGATGTTGGTCATCAGGCCTATCCACACAAGCTAATTACTGGCAGGAAAGAGGCCATGGATACAATTAGACAAACCAATGGGCTAGCACCCTTCCCTTCTAGATCAGAAAGTGAGTACGATACTTATGGAGTTGGCCATTCAAGCACTTCGATAAGTGCTGCTCTAGGTATGGCAGCTGCTGCCAGATTAAAAGAAGAGGATAAACAAGTTGTAGCTGTTATTGGTGATGGGGCTATGACAGCCGGTATGGCTTATGAAGCTCTTTCGCACGCTGGTTCCATTGATGAGAATATTCTCGTTGTACTTAACGATAACCAGATGTCTATCTCCGAAAACGTGGGAGGTCTTAAAAATTATTTGGCTAAGGTTTGGGCAAGTCCTCTTTATAACCAAATAAGAAAAGGAGGAAAAACCGTTCTTCGCTTTATACCAGCTGCAACCAGGATAGCCAGAAAAGCCGAGATTCAAGCTAAAGGCCTGCTTACACCTGGAACATTGTTTGAAGAACTCGGACTATCTTATATTGGGCCTGTTAATGGTCATGATCCAGTTGCTATGGTAAAGATATTAAATGAACTGAAAAGTATGGAAGGGCCAAGACTTCTGCATGTCATTACTCAAAAAGGTAAAGGATTTCTACCTGCAGAACTAGATCCCATTGGCTATCATGCTATTAACAAAATAAAACCCCTAAAAAGACAAGAGGAGGAGGAGGAGGAGGGACAAAAACTTCCAACCTACTCTCAAATATTTGGTGAGTGGTTATGTTATAAGGCAGAAAAAGATAGTCTTCTGACAGTTATAACTCCAGCGATGAGAGAAGGATCTGGCTTGATTGAATTCTCAACAAAATACCCGGATAGATACTTCGATGTTGCTATAGCAGAACAACATAGCGTTTCCTTGGCGGCAGGAATGGCATGCGAAGGACTCAAACCAGTAGTAGCTATCTACAGTACTTTCCTACAGAGAGCTTACGACCAACTTATACATGATGTTGCCTTACAGAACCTTAATGTGCTGTTCGCAATTGATAGAGCTGGCTTAGTTGGCGCAGATGGCCCAACACATCAAGGAGTATTTGATATTTCCTATCTACGTTGCATTCCAAACATAATAGTCATGACACCCTCTGATGAAAGCAATGCCTGGAAGATGTTAAATACCGGATTTGATTATCAGGGACCAGTAGCCATCAGATACCCTAGGGGTTCAGGGCCTGGAGCTAAAGTAGAAAAAAATGATTCAACTATTGAACTAGGCAAGAGTTCATTAATTAAAAATTCTCAGGGTAAGAAAATTGCAATTATGAATTTTGGCTCTACTTTAGATTTAGCAGCTGAATTAGCTGAAGATTTCAATTCCTGTCTAATCGATATGAATTTTGTTAAGCCTTTAGATCATAAAAGAATTAAAGAATTAGCTGAAGAATATAAACTCCTTATAACCATCGAAGAAAATGCCATTAAAGGAGGTGCAGGATCGGCTGTGTCTGAATTCTTAGCTGATAACAATCTAAATGTTTCTCTTTTAAATTTTGGTATTTCTGATGAGTTCGTCCAGCATGGGAGTCCAGATAGTCAGAAAGTGAGTTCTGGGTTAGGCAAAGAAGAGATAACAGAAAAGATCAGTAAGAGACTTGGAGAGTTATGACAATATAATCGCCGAGAGAGCAAAAGCGGAAATTAATCCAGCTAGAACATCATCCATCATCACTCCGTAAGAACTCTCTAGGCGGTCAAAATAACTTATAGGAAAAGGTTTCCAAATATCAAAAACACGAAATAAAACAAAAGACAAAACAATCCAAGGCCATGGAGATTGAGAAATAATTAATGGGAAACAAGCTATCCACATTCCAACAAACTCATCCCATACAAAGATTCGTGCGTCCTTTTCTTCTCCCATTGTTTTCTCATATATAAACAAGCCAAAAAAGAAGCCCGAAATAAGTAAAAATAAATAAAAAATGACAGTATAAATAAAGGCAAAAGGCTCAAGAAAAGGAACTATTAAAAAATAAAATAATAAACCAGCCATCAAAGTACCGAAAGTTCCTGGGGCCCATGGAGAAAGACCTGAACCAAAACCAACCGCAAACCAAGTTAAAGGGTTCTTATAATTCACTAATCGCATTTCTATTTTAAAAGTGCTGGTAACCCGAAGAAGCCTTTAAGAAAACTCCATCTGGGGAAAAAATATCTACTTCATCGCCTTCATTAATTGAACCGATTTCACAAATAGGGATATTTTCTTCTTTGGCGATCCTTTTAATTTTCTCTCTTTTTGATTTATCTGAAGTAAAAAGAATCTCGTAATCATCTCCTCTATTAATCTCATCTATTGTTAAGGAGTTAGATAAGAAAGTTGGAATTTTTTCGAGGCAAATTACTGCGCCAACTTTACTTGCTTTACAGATATGATCTAGATCTTGAAACAGACCATCAGAGATATCTATAGCCGAGGAGGCTATATCCAATAGTTTAGAACTCACCTCGAAACGTATTTTTGGTCTTAGATACCTATTTTTATCGAGTCTTGTTAAATTACCACCCCTTAAGTTATCAAGAGCAGAAGAAGCGGCACCAATGCATCCGGTGACATAAATCACATCACCAATTCTGGCACCTTCTCTAGTTAAAGCCTTTCCTGCTTCTACATATCCTCCGACTTGAACAGTGATAGATAAATTACCTTTAGTGGTATCACCTCCTATTAAAGGAATCTTTAGTTCCGCTGAAATGTCTTCTAAGCCTTTTTTAAAATCTGATAGCCATTTAGGATCATACTTCTTAAGAGAAAGGGCTAAAGTAAACCAGGCAGGAGTAGCCCCACATGCAGCTAAGTCACTTAGAGCTACTGAAACAGATCTATAAGCAATGTCAGAGGCATGCATAGATTCTAAAAAGTGCACCCCACCTATAGAGGTATCTACTGAAATTACACTTTCTTTTCCTTTTGGAGAAGAAATAACAGCTGCATCGTCACCAATAGGAACTCTGATTCCCTGTTCTACTAAAAAAGCAGAACCAATTTCAGAAAAATATTCCTGTATTAATTGGTGTTCGTTTAAAGTTTTAACACCTTTAACCAAATTGAACTTACTCAGGTATAGATTCGAATAAACCGGTAGCTCCCATGCCTCCACCAACACACATAGTTACTATTCCGTATTTACCGCCTCTTCTTCTAAGCTCCCTGGTTAGATGCCCTACTTGCCTAGATCCAGTCATTCCAAAAGGATGTCCTATTGCAATAGAGCCTCCGTTAACATTTAGTTTTTCAGTTGACAGGCCAAGTTGATCTCTGATGTAGACTACTTGAGAAGCAAAGGCTTCGTTAAGTTCCCAAAGATCAATATCATCTACAGTCAGGTTAGCCGACTTCAATAGTTTAGGTATTGAATAGAGGGGACCTATTCCCATTTCATCAGGCTGACACCCAACCACTGTAAATCCTCTAAAATAAGCTAGTGGTTTAACTCCTAGCTCATTTGCCTTTTCTTCACTCATAACCATAGTTACAGAGGCGCCATCTGATAATTGAGAAGAATTACCAGCTGTAACTGAACCTTCTTCAGGGTCAAAAACTGGATTAAGACTTGCTAGCCCTTCTAGTGTAGTCTCCGGTCTGTTGCAGTTATCTTTATCCACAACCGCATCAACTTCCTTTTCTGCACCTGTTTCTTTATTCACCAAAAGCATTTTAGTTTCCATGGGAATAATCTCATCATCAAAAAGACCTTGGTCCTGACCTTTAGCACACCTTTCTTGGCTTGACAGAGCGTACTCATCTTGTGATTCCCTGGAAACACCATATCTTTTTGCCACTGTTTCAGCTGTAGTACCCATGGCGTGGTATATTCCTGGAGCTTCTTCTGCCAGTTTTTCATTCACATACATGTGCATATTACCTTTTCCTTGAGTTGTACTAATTGACTCTACTCCACCAGCAATGATGCAATCTGCAAAACCACTCTGTACCTGAGTAGCTGCCATAGCAATGGTTTGAAGACCTGAGGAGCAGTATCTGTTTACTGTTGTCCCTCCAACCTCAATTGGAAGTTTTGATAGCACTGCCACATTTCTTGCTATGTTGTGACCCTGTGCTCCTTCGGGAGCGCCACAACCTAAAATCATATCTTCCACCGTTGAAGGATCTACTTCGGGATTCCTGTCCATTAAGGCATCAACAATATAGGCTGTCATGTTGTCTGCTCTGGTTTGATTAAAACCACCTCTGAAAGACTTTGCCAGACCAGTTCTGACACTATCTACTATTACTGCTTCAGCCATAATTTCTCCTAAAAAACTTTTTTATTAATATCGGGCGGCTGATGTTAGGTTAGAGCGCAAGAATTGGCAAGAAAATAACATATCTTCATAAGCATTATTTGTTTAGAGAGTCTTTAAACCAATCCGGAACAATATCAATGTCATACTTTCTTGCTAATTTGGCAACCAAAGGAATGGTAATAGGAGAAAAAGGTAACATAGTAAGAGCCCCAAAACCCAGCTCCTTTAGCACTATATTTAGCTGCTTGTTGGCCTTTTCTAAATCTTCTTTTGTAATATTTCCTTGAGTAAAAGAATAATAAGTCTTCAGCATTTCTCTAGAGCTCTCAGTGTCATGTTTTAGGGTAGCTTTAAGTAAAGCTAAAGCCCTTCTTATATTCCTGCCTAACATTATCTTATTAAGTTTTTAGTCTCTTGTTTTTTATAAATATTCATTAGATACTAACAAAGAACACAAAGTATTAACAAAAACATTCGGAGCCGTAAAAATGAATAAATCTTTCCCAATATTTACCGTGGGTGCAATTGTAGTTGCAGTGCTAATTTACTTCTTTTATAACAGTAAAGAGTCTCAAGGAGGTGTTATTGAGGATGAAATCAGCTCTCCAATAACTTCTTCTTCATCTGTAGGGCTTATAGATGATAAAAGAATCATTGAAGCTGAAGGTGAACCTGAGAATTGGATTGCTCACGGAAGAACATATGAAGAGCAAAGATTTTCTCCCTTAACAAAAATCAATAAAGAAAGTGTCTCTGACTTAGGACTTGCCTGGTATAAGGATATGGGAACTAACAGAGCTCTAGAAGCTACACCAATAGTTGTAGATGGAATTATGTTCTTCACAAGTACTTGGAGTCGAGTCTATGCGGTAGAAGCAAAAACAGGTAAGACACTATGGTCTTTTGATCCTGAAGTCCCTGGAGAATGGGCAAGAAAAGCCTGTTGCGACATAGTCAACAGGGGTGTGGCTGTTTATCAAGGGAAAGTATTCTTTGCGAGCTTAGATGGAAGATTGTTTTCACTCAACGCTGAAACAGGGGAAAAGATATGGGAAGTAGATACCATAACTGATCGTACAAGAGCCTACACAATTACAGGGGCACCAAGGGTAGCAAAAGGAAAGGTCTATATAGGCAATGGCGGTGCAGAGTACGGTGTTAGAGGATACGTCACTGCCTATGACACAGAGACTGGTGAACAAGTATGGAGATTTTTTACTGTTCCGGGAGATCCGTCATTGGGATTTGAAGATCCGGCCATGGAAATGGCTGCTAAAACTTGGAAAGGTACGAATTGGTGGGAATTTGGTGGAGGAGGAACTGTTTGGAACTCAATTGTCTACGACCCAGACTTTAATAATATCTATTTAGGAGTTGGCAATGGATCTCCTTGGACAAGGGAAATCCGATCTCCAGGTGGAGGAGATAACCTATTCCTTGCTTCGATAGTTGCTGTCGATGCAGATACAGGTAAGTACAAATGGCATTATCAGACGACTCCTGAAGACAATTGGGATTACACGGCCGTTCAAGACATGGCTTTAGCTGATATGGAAGTTGATGGAGAAAAGAAGAAAGTTCTCCTACAAGCTCCAAAAAATGGATTTTTCTACGTTATTGATAGATCTAACGGTAAAGTACTAAGAGCCCATCCATTTGCTGCGGTTACTTGGGCTACTCATGTTGACTTAGAAACAGGAAGACCGGTTGAAAATCCTGAAGTAGATTATTCTGAGAATGGATCTTTTGTTCTACCGGGACCTTTAGGAGCTCATAATTGGCAAGCAATGTCAGTGGACTTAGATGCGGGCCTTGTATATATACCTGCCCAAGAAAATGCCTTCTTTTATGCGATTGATGAGAACTATAAGAAAACAGGTATATACAAAAGAAACCCAGGCAGATGGAATATGGGGATAGAAATGAGTTCTTTAGCCCAAAATGTACTTTCTAACCTAGAATCAATGCCCGAACCAGGGGGTTTTCTTAAAGCTTTTGACCCTTTAACTGGTGAAACTAAATGGTCTGTGCCTATTCCGCATTACTGGAATGGAGGAGTTCTAGGCACGGCTGGAGGACTGGTTTTTCAAGGAGATGCTCTTGGTATATTCTCAGCTTACGATAAGGAAACGGGCGAAAGGTTATGGGAATTTAATACTTATACTTCTATGCTTGCGCCCCCAATTTCTTTTGAAATAGATGGAGAGCAGTACGTTTCAATCCTAACAGGATCTGGTGGGGGAGATCTGTTTGGAGGAGAACCTCTACCGCCGATAGAAATACAAGCCTCTCTTACCTACAACAATTTTGGAAGATTGCTAGTTTTTAAATTGGGCGGCCAAAAGGAGTTACCTATACCGGATGTAAGAGATAAAACTATCCCCGAACAGGTCCTAGCAGATGCCAGTAACGATCAAATCCGTAATGGAGAAAGTAATTACAATCAATACTGTGCCGTATGTCATGGCTTTGTAGTCAAGTCTGCTGGAGGACTACCAGATTTAAGAAAGATGACTACAGACACCCATGATCTATTTAACAAAATAGTGCTGGAGGGTATCTTAGGAAGTAATGGTATGGCAGGTTTTGCAGATGTCCTTTCCGAAGACGACGTAGATAATATACATCATTACGTTAGGGCCAGAGCTCATGAAGATAGGGAGGTTTCCTTAGGAAATATGGAAGCACCTCAATTCACTTGGTATGGGGTAGAAGACTAATAGATTAATTTTCGAACTTAGTCTTGGGAGGTAAACTCGGAGGAGCTACCTCTTGAAATTCAAAAGAAGGATTTCCTTCCACGTTGTTATTTGAAACAGATTCTTCGTATGGATTTGCCATTTCATCAAACTTATCTGCATCTAAAACTCCATAAGTTTTTCTACCGTTAAGCTGTGTTCCGTCTTTAAGCTTCAGTAAAGCCGATTGGGCAATCTTATGATTTTTTTCATTCCAAACTAGGCTATAAGCTCTAGGTTTTCCAAATGGAATGCCCGCCTTATCCATATACCTAATCCAAAAATAAATTTTTCCTTCTCTTTTATTAAACTTATCGGGCTCGTCTATAGAAACCCAAATAAGTCTGAATTCCTCTGGTATTTCTTGTGTTGAAGGCCATCCTAATACCTGCTTGTATCCAATCCAGGTGAAGACATAAAAAGAAGCCATTACTACGACTACTACTGTTTTTAATTTATTTGAGAACTTGGAATAAAGGCAGAAGATTAAGAGTAAGGCCGTTATGGCTACGTAAGCAGAAACTAATAAAATCCTTTCTTCAATCACTTTTATTTTCTATTAAAGGAGATCTACCCAATGCTTTGGTAAGTAACCTTTTTTGTATTTGATTTACATTAGAAATATTTTTTTTAGCATCAACTGAGAATCTAACTGCAGTTTTTTCATCACCAACTCCTTCCAATTCATGACTTCCATAGTAAATAAGCTCGACTTCTGGATTGAGTTTTTCAACCTTAACGTTAACAGTTAAAGGTTCATCATAATTAGCCTGATAGTGTAGGAGGTTAACCACATATTCCCCCGATTGAAGCGCTCTAATGGTGACTGTTTCTTGATTAATAGGATTTGAAATCATCGCTCCATCAACATTCATCTTGTCCGCAAAGATTCCTCTATCGTCTCTATCCAAATGCATTAGTCCAGTATCTCGGTTGTGATACCAAACTAATTCCCCTTGAGGACTTTCTACTATGGCATCTACATCATCAGGGTGCTGGTCTGGCCATCTAACCGAAATAAGAATTTCTGCTTTCGAATCTATCTTACCTCCCTCACTTGGATCAGATATCAGCATGAATGCGATTGCAAACATGAAAGCAAAACCTAAAAGAGAATTGAAGAGCAAATCAGTAAAAGCATCTTGGCCTTCGCCATTACCAAGAATTCTATGTTTCATTTGAATCCTTTAATCAAGATCTTTTGAAGTAAGGCTATTTATTAACTTACTGAGTGATGAATCAAGCAAGAAGTATTGGAATTTGAGAATAGTACTAGTAACCAAGCCCGAAAGAGTTGTGTATAAAGCCACTGCCATACCTCCGGTCATAGCAGAGAGTAAAGGCTGTATTTTTTCTGGATCAAAATCTTTCATTTCGCCAATAGGCAAAAGCATTAGGATAAATCCTACAACCGTCCCGGTTAAGCCAAGTTTTAATAAAATATCAGAAATCATGTGACCCAGGGCATGCCTATTTGATAATTCATCTTCAAGTATCTTTAAAAGATTTTGTCTTCCAACTGGTGTCTTTGACTCTGCTGTCTTTAAGAAATCAGAAACCTTACCCGCTCCTTTCATTTCAGAATCTAAATTTCTGGCTATGTAGATCCAGTGCAGAGTGGCAACCAGATAAATTGCCAGGATGAGAAATGAAATCTTACTTTTATCTGATACCAAGATCAGATTTAAAAAATTGAGATCATAGAGGAGATAAAAAGCAAAAATAATTACAGTCAGCAAGACAATTGATCTTTGTAAAAGATATTGAGGTTTTTCTTCTTTTAACACTAAATGTAGTTACTAATAGTAAGTAAATAAAATGGATTTGCTTTTAGTAGAATAACTAATTATTGGTAAATATAACAGTTTCATAAATGAATAAAACCGAAAGAGCACTGGTGATATCAGAGTCTTTGGATGTACTGTATCCTGACCCCCCTATTCCACTGAATCATAAATCGATTTTTACTCTGCTGATAGCAGTTATCCTTTCAGCTCAATGCACTGACATCAGAGTTAATAAGATAACTCCTTTATTGTTCAAAAAGGCTAACGATCCACAGAGGATGATCAAACTCGGTACCGAAGAGATAAAGAAGATAATCAAACCATGCGGGTTATCCCCTCAAAAATCTAAATCTATTTTTGAACTATCAAAAATTCTAGTCAAACAACATCAAGGTAAAGTACCCAAATCTTTTGTAGAGCTTGAAGCTTTGCCCGGAGTTGGTCATAAGACAGCCTCAGTGGTTATGAGTCAGGGTTTTGGCTATCCTGCTTTTCCTGTTGACACCCACGTTCATCGCTTAGCCCAAAGGTGGAAATTAACTAATGGAAAAAATGTCCAGCAGACAGAGAAGGACCTCAAAAGAATTTTTCCAGAATCTGAATGGAATAGGTTACATATTCAAATTATTTTGTATGGAAGAGAGTTTTGTACCGCCAGAGGCTGTAACGGAACCTCTTGCAAAGAAAAGCCTTGCTCAATTTTAAACTCAAACAGAAAGCGACCCATTAAAACCAAGAAGCCTTAAATTAAGTACTGAGATGCTGTGTGCCGTTAGGTATAATTAGACTTCTTAAAAAAAATTATGGTCTCAAATAATCAATCTATACAAGATTACGATCCTGATCTATGGAAGGCTCTTAAAGGAGAGTTAGACCGACAAGAAGATCACGTAGAGCTTATAGCCTCAGAAAACTATGCCTCTGTGAGTGTTCTTGAAGCGCAAGGCTCAGTTTTAACCAACAAGTATGCAGAAGGTTACCCAGGGAAAAGGTATTACGGTGGATGTGAATTTGTAGATGTTGCAGAAAGTCTTGCCATTGAACGAGCAAAAGAACTTTTTGAAGCTGACTTCGCTAATGTTCAACCCCATTCCGGATCTAGTGCAAATCTAGCTGTTTATTTGGCTTTGTGTGAACCGGGCGATGCGATACTCGGGATGAGTCTTGACCATGGAGGTCATTTAAGCCATGGAACAAGCGTAAATTATTCCGGCAAAATTTATAAGGCTTTTCAATATGGATTAGACGAAGAAACTGGAGATATAGATTATAAACAAGTTGAATCCTTAGCTAAAAAGCATAAACCTAAACTTATTATTGCTGGCTTTTCCGCTTTTTCAGGAATAGTTGATTGGAAAAAATTCAGATTAATTGCTGATGAAGTTGGAGCTTATTTACTGGTAGATATGGCACATATAGCTGGGCTAGTAGCCGTGAACCTTTACCCTACACCCATTCCATTTGCCGATGTAGTAACAACCACTACACATAAAACCTTAAGGGGTCCGAGAGGAGGCCTTATCCTAGCCAAGCATAATGAAGAAATACAAAAGAAAATAAATTCTTCGGTAATTCCGGGGTCTCAAGGAGGCCCTTTGATGCATGTTATAGCTGCAAAAGCAGTTTGCTTTAAGGAAGCAATGGAGCCTGAATTCAAATCATATCAGGCTCAAATATTAAAAAATGCTAATACCATGTGCCAAGTTTTTCAGGAAAGAGGGGTTGAGATAGTCTCAAAAGGTACTAAAAATCATATGTTCCTTGTGGATCTAATTAATAAAAGTATCACGGGGAAAGATGTAGAAGAAACATTGGGTAGAGCTAATATAACTTTGAATAAGAATGCCGTTCCTAATGACCCTCAATCGCGTTTTGTTACTAGCGGACTAAGAATCGGAACACCTGCAGTAACCACCAGAGGATTTAAGGAAGACGAAGTTTCTATAGTAGCTTCATGGATTTGTGACATTCTTAAAGATTTAGAAAATGAAGCTGAAATTAATAGAGTAAAATCTGAAGTTAAAAATCTTTGTGCACAGTTTCCAGTGTATTCTTTTAAAAACTAATTATGCATTGCCCTTTCTGTAGCCATACCGATACCAAAGTCATAGATTCCAGATTGATTGCTGAAGGATCACAAACTCGAAGAAGAAGAGAATGCCCTGCGTGCGGTGAGAGATTTACTACCTTTGAGTCTGCTGAATTATTGATGCCAAAAGTAATCAAGTCTAGGAATAATATGCGAGAACCTTTTAATGAACAAAAGTTAAGAGAAGGTCTGTATCGAGCATTGGAAAAAAGACCGGTAGGAGAAGAAGAGGTAGAGACCTTAATAGAAGACATCAAAAAGGATATTAGATCATCTGGAGAAAGAGAGGTTAGATCCAGATTAATAGGCGAAGTAATTATGAAACGCTTAAGGCGTGTAGATGAAGTTGCCTTTATACGTTTTGCCTCTGTGTATAGAAGGTTTGAAGACATAACTGAATTTAGTGAAGAAGTTGATAAGCTAGCTAAAGATTAGTGAAGGATTTTCACCGTGAGCATATGCTGAGTGCTCTATCAGTAGCTGAAAAGGCAAGATACTTAGCCTCACCAAATCCCATGGTAGGTGCTGTCATAGTTAAAGATAACAAAATTATTGGAACCGGCTTCACGCATAAACCTGGAAAAGATCATGCTGAAATAGACGCCATCAAGAATGTCTATACCAAATTTAAAGACAAAGCTGCAAACAGGCTAAAAAATAGCTCTATTTATGTAACCTTAGAACCCTGTAGTAAACAAGGAAGAACTCCTGCTTGTACCAAATCCATAATTGAAGAAGGCATAAAAGAAGTTTATATAGGGTGTCAAGATCCTTCTCAGAAAGGAGTTGAAAAGCTAAAGAAAGCTGGGCTTAAAGTTAAATCTGGTTTACTAGAAAACGAGTCCTTAGAACTAAACCGAGGTTTCTTCTCAAGAATTAATCGTAAGCGCCCTTTTGTTACATGCAAGATAGCCTGCTCATTAGATGGGGGTATTGGGCTTAAAAATGGAGGGAGTAAATGGATAACTTCAAAGGAATCAAGAGCAGATGTGCACAAATTAAGAGCATACTCAGACGCAATTTTGACTGGTATTGGGACAGTTCTAACAGATAATCCAAAACTGACAGTTAGAAACAAAGAATTTAAAAGGCTGGGTAAGGGGATCCACCCCAAAAGATATGTCTTAGATAGCAAATTAAGATTAAAGGGTGACGAGAATCTGTTAACAGATGGATTAGAAACCACTATTTTTTGTCATAAATTGAGGAAGGTTGACTACCAAAATTCTCACGTAAAGATAGTTGAAGCTGGAGGAAAATCTAAACGAGTTTCATTAAAAAAAGTAATGGATTATCTTAATAAAGAGGAATGTAATTATCTTATGGTTGAAGCAGGCTCAAAAATAAACACCAGTTTTATAACTTCAAAATTAATAGATGAACTAATATTTTATGTTGCGCCTACAACACTAGGAAAGAACAAAATAAATTTCTCGGAATTCGAAAGTTCTTTTTCAAACATAGGTACAATCCGTCTGGAACTAAAGGAAATCAACGAAATAGGACCTGATTTTAAACTTATTACTAAACCAATATATTCGTAAAGATGGAACTTAATAAAATCCAAGAATTAATTTCAGACCTTTCTGAGGGAAAGATGATTATTCTCATGGACGATGAAGAAAGAGAGAACGAAGGAGATTTGATTCTTGCTGCTGAAAAAGTAACAGCTGTAGCCATAAATTTTATGGCTACACATGCTAGAGGATTAATTTGCTTGGCTTTAAGTCAAAAAAGATGTGAACAACTTAACCTCGAGCCAATGGTCAAAGATAATAGAACTCAGCAAGGAACCGCTTTCACAGTTTCCATCGAAGCAGCAAAGGGTGTAACAACAGGTATATCCGCTGCAGATAGAGCAACAACTATCTTAGCTGCAGTGAAAAAAAACGCTTCTCCAAAAGACATAGTTCAACCAGGACACGTGTTCCCTTTAAGATCGTCTGATGGTGGTGTCTTAACTAGAGCAGGTCATACAGAGGCGGGACTGGATTTAACCAAATTAGCTGGACTTGAAGAAGCTGCTGTAATAGTTGAAATCATGAATGAAGATGGAAGTATGGCAAGAAGAAAAGATTTGGAGAAGTTTGCGAAGAAACATGATCTTAAGATTGGAACTATTGCAGACCTAATTCATTACAGGAATATTAATGAAAAAAGTATTGAAAAGATTGAATCAACAAAGGTTAAAAATGAATATGGAGAATTTGTTCTGATAGCTTATCAAGATACGATCTTTAACCAGATTCATTTGGCTTTAGTAAAAGGAAAAGTATCTGCAAATAAAGATACCTTAGTAAGAGTACAAACTCTTAATACTCTTCAAGATGTCATGGGCATAAATGAGTTTGGTAGCAGATTTTCGTATTCTCAATCTCTAGAGAAAATACAAGGGGAGGAAGCTGGTATTCTTCTTTTATTATCTGAAAGAGAAACTCCTCAAGAAATCCTTAAAAACATGAAATTTTTAAAAGGTGAGCGTAAGCATACGAGAACTGAGACTGTGGATAACAGGATAATTGGAATAGGTTCACAAATTCTAAGGGATTTAGGTGTAAAAAAGATGAAACTACTTGGCTCAGAAGTAAAATACCCACTGGCTGGATTTGATTTAGAAATAACGGAATTTATAAATTAAGAAAACTATGACTCCAAAAGGAAAAAAAGAATTTAAAGCGTCGAATGCTTCCATTAATGCCAAATATGGATTGCTCTCTACTCAGTGGAATAAGTTTGTTGTGGATGTAATGTTAGAAAGTGCTGAAAAAGAGCTGACTTCTCAAGGCGTGGAACCAAACAATATTGTGAAAATTGAAGTACCAGGAGCCTATGAGTTGCCTTTAGCGGCAAAAAGGATGCTCGAAAATGATATCGACGCAGTCATTGCTCTGGGTGCCGTCATTAAGGGGGAAACACCTCACTTTGATTTTGTTTCAAGTAGCTGTGCAAATGGATTAACCAGAGTCTCATTGGATGCAAATAAACCAGTTCTCTTTGGAGTTCTAACAACAGAGACCGAAGAGCAGGCCATTCAAAGAGCAGATCCAAAAGAAGGCAATAAAGGGGCAGAAGTAGCTCAAAGTGCTATGGAGTTACTTGAGCAATTAGCATCTCTATGACTAAGTCATCTAAGACTCATTCTCCAACAAGGTCAAGAGACAAGGTTCTGCAAACTTTATACGAATTAGAGTTGAGCGGAGAAGATTTAAAAGATGTACTCAAAAATCACCCTTCAGAGAAATCTAATGCATTTTATAACGATATGCTAAAAGGAGTTTTAGACAACCAAGAGAATATTGACGAAATAATCCAAAATAATCTTGACCGACCTTTTCAACAACTTGACGTTATAGAAAAGAATGCGATCAGGATTGGATTATTTGAACTAATGAACAAAGAGCTAGACGCCGCAATAGTTATCAATGAATCTATCAGAATGACCAAGAAATATGGTTCGGTTGAAGGATATAAGCTGGTTAATGCAGTCTTAGATAAAATTATTAAAGCGAGCTAGAGCTAAACTTTACAAATATTGGTGAAGACCAGGCTCTTTCTTCAGTTAAAGATAAGCAATCTCCTGTGCCTTTGCCCTTGGGATCTCCACAAAGATTAACTTTTATACATCTACCATTTTGATCTAACTCACAATCCAAGCCACTGGCATTAATGGCTTCAGTTGGTTCTTGCACTGCTCTGACGTAATAGACTATTTCTCTGCTGCTGCCTTCAAATTGTTCATCAATAAACTCAACCTGACAACCCTCTTGTGATGGCTCGCATTCAAATGTTCTCCATGGATCTTCTATCAATGCATTGATGGGTTCACCTTCATAAACTTGAGGCCTTATTCTTATTACTTCAATCCTAGAGATATTCTTTCTTTCATCAGAGGGATTGAAACATTCTCCCCTGCATAACCTCTCTAACACCTCAGAACCTAGATTGTCGTTATCCAAGGGGCTGCATCCAGGTAATTGTTTCTGTGCCCCCAGTGCTTTCACCTGGAATTTTGGAGAAGCAGACATTTCAGTTTCAGCACCCATGGGAATAGATAATCCACCAGGGTGATTTACTAAATCAAACCAGAGTAAGATTCTTTCTCCACTGGTTGCGTAAACCTCACGGTTACTTAAAGCCCCCCAAATCTCTTCCCTGTTCCTTGACTCGACATGCGCAGCCACCAATCCTCCTGTATAGAGAAAAGAAGAAGCTCTTTCAGACTGAAGAGGTAGGGTTACCTTGGAACACTGGATGCCATAGCACTCCAGTTTGGAGTCAGGATCAAGATCTAATTTTTGTGCTAAAGGCAATTTAGGATCAGATAATCTTGGATTCATAAAGTTTCTACCTGTTTCGCTTTCCATATCAACACGAGATTCAGTATTTAATTTCCTTTTACTTTCTTTATAGCCTGTCCCCGGTCTGGCCTGGTGGTTATCACTAGAACCTATAAAACCATATCTGAATCTTAAGGGCTCTTCAGTTGAAAAATCCGTTAGTGCTAAAGCGTATTGAGCTGACATTTTAGGTCGATAATCAAAAGCTGGTAAAAAGCAATCTTTGCATTGTCCTGAGTCTTTCCACTCCATAGGATCGTATCCCGGTACAGTCAGCAACCCTAATGGATTGGAACTCACAAATATTTGCCTAGCTTCTATTGCTCTTTTATTACATTCTTCATCAGATCCTGCAGATACTCTACATCTCTCCCTGATAATTTCTCCAGCTTGGAAGCAATCTGGTACATAACTTTGACTGGGTTGATTACACAACAAGGTCTCGTCATTTTGAACCTCCATTGGAGCCCAAGGTCTATATTCCTCAGAATTTCCATGCCCTGAATAAATTTCTAAAAGTTTATTAAAGGAAGCATTGTGTGCATTCGGGTTCAGTTGCAAGTCCCAAGAAGTCAAAGGAGGAGTTACATTTCCCCATGCACTTCCGTGTGGGATGACTAATGTATCTAAATTTAACTGTTCAAGTTTTCTGAATAGCTCTGCAGAGGTTTCTGCTTTTTCATAACAATCAGAATTGGGGTTGAGTGCTTCTCCTTGCTTGCAATCTTTAGAAGCTTTTGCAACTAAGGATTTGAATCTCCAGTCCAAGTAATTTTTTCTATTAGGAAAATCTAACAGTACCGCAGCGGCAGTTACCAGAGTAGTACTACCAAAAGCAAAGCTATTAAAAGCTCCTGAAGTAGTTGAAATAGGCATCGAAGGCACTTCTTCTTTATCTATACCCCTAATAATTATGTTCTTATGTCCATAATGAGTATCTTTATTCACACTGGCTTGAGTCCACTCCCAACCTAAGAAAGGCACTAAAGGTGGCTCGTCTAAATCGTCAGAAACTTGCACACAGTTTTGAATTGAGTCTAGGCTATCTTTCCATTCTCTTTTAGTTAACCACTCAGCATGATCAGTAACTGCAAAGAAATCTAGATTTGAACAAAATCGAGCAAAGTTACATGCGTCAGCTACCGGATGAGTTCCCTCTCCATTTGCGATAGGGAGATTTAACAACAATGCATCAAACGAGAAAGTTGTATGAACATGCAAATCACCAAAGAGTATCTTTTTAGCTGTGGGCTTCTCAGTAAACGCGTCTTCCTTTATAAGGGTAGAGCTAATTTTATTAAGTTCAATAACCTCTCCAGGCCCTTGATAAACCCCGAACCAATTAAAGAATATCCCTATCAACAGAAATAAAATTGCTGAAAGGATGGAAGCTAAGGCATACAGTAGCCACTTCCTTAACTGTTTAGCCATTTGCAGCCTAGCCAGAGGAGGTTTCAGGTTGTATTAATAAGTAATTTTTTAAGCTCTCAAGCTCAACGAAGTAATAATCTCTCTTGGGCTGCTCCTCTAGGAGTTCAACCTTAAAAATTCTTCCATCTCTAAAACTTTCAAGTAGTTTTATCTTTTCACCTTTTTTAACTCTATACAGATCTCTTGCATCAATAAATAACCTGTAAGGAGAGTCTAAGAAATCTCTATTTAGACTCAGCTCAATGGCATCGTGCTTGTAGTGATACAAGACCTGTGAGTTGTCTCTTTTTAGTTTAAGTTCATTGCCTATTTCATAAGCTATGGTCTCATTGGCGAATACAGCCAGTGAGAGAGCTGAAAGGATTGATATCAACAAGTATTTCATTTCTATAGAGGGTATTTTCGGATAATTGCATCCTCACGTCTAGGGCCCGTTGAAATCATGACTATGGGGGCCCCACAAAGTTCTTCGACTTTGGCTATGAAATCAATTGCTTTGTCATTCAAATCTTCAAATCTTTGAACGCCTGCTGTGGGTTCTTGCCAACCCTCCAGTTCGATGTACTGAGGCTCAATATCATTCAGAGCCAAGGATTCTAAAATATCCTCTCTTGATAACGAACTAGAATAATCTGAACATATCTTTATTTTCTCTAAACCATCTAGTACGTCTATCTTTGTTAAGCAGATTCCATTAATACCATTCAAATAAACTGTGTGAGACAGTAATACTGCATCTAACCAACCGCACCTTCTAGGCCTTCCGGTCGTGGCACCTACTTCCCCTCCTTTTTCAGCAAGATAACTGCCTATTTCATCATTTAATTCAGTTGGAAAGGGTCCTTCTCCCACTCGGGTTGTATACGCTTTACATATACCTAAAGAATAATCAATGCTGGTTGCACTGACGCCTGCACCAGAAGCTATTCCTCCTAAAGAAGAGTTACTCGAAGTTACAAAAGGATAAGTTCCTAGGCTGTAATCTAAAAGAGCACCTTGTGCCCCTTCAAAAAGAATTGTTTTGTTGCTTTCTTGAAATGCTTTTAATTCTGCGATCACATTTCCCACAAAAGGTTTCAATCTTTCTGCCTGCTTAAGATTTTCATCCAGAAGCTCATTTAAATCTTCTTGTTGATCTTCGTCATGTCTTTTGATCAAGAAGTTGTAGATATCAAGAGCTTCTTCCAATTTTACTTTCAGTGCGTTGGGATCATATAAATCTGCTACCCTTATAGATCTTCGGCCTACCCTATCTTCATAGGCTGGCCCTATTCCTCTTCCTGTTGTTCCAATTTTTGTTCCACTTCTTGATCTTTCTCTAAGTTGATCAATTTTTTTATGATAGGGCTGAATAAGACACGCAGCGTTACTCACTACCAACCTATCCTTTAGATCCCCTATAAACTCAAAAGCATCATCTATTTCAGAAAAAAGTGCTTCGAGACTGATGACAACACCCCTTCCCAAAAAACACTTAATATTCTTATGACATATAGACGAAGGCAGTAAATGAAAAACCACTTCTTTTCCATCAATGATCAGGGTATGCCCAGCATTATGACCGCCTTGATATCTAACAGCGGCATCGATGTCCTTTGACAGAAGATCGACTACCTTACCCTTGCCTTCATCTCCCCATTGCAAACCTAAGAGAGAAATCGAGTTACTCATTAACAGCGCCTACTGAAAATATATCTGAAACGGCATTTAAGTTAGATTCTTAATCTATCTTAGAATTATCTAGATACTTGAAAAAATCACTATCAGGGTCAATTATTAAAATATCTCCTTTTGATTGAAAGGTCGCTTGATAGGCTTTAAGACTTCGGGTGAAATCATAAAATTCTGGGTCTTTGGTGTAAGCCTCAGCATAAGTAGCTGTCGCCTTTGCATCTCCGCTGCCTCTTGTTTCCTCTGCTTCCCTATAGGCGTCTGCCAGAATGATGGTTTTGTCTTTATCAGCTGTAGCTCTTATTTTCTCAGCTACTTCATTGCCTTGAGCTCTTAATTCCCTTGCAAGCCTTTCTCTTTCTGTACGCATTCTGTTGTAAACGGAGTCGCTTACTTCAAAGGGTAAGTCGATTTTTTTGACCCTAAGGTCTATAACCTCTACACCTAGTTCTTGCTGGGCTATTTTATCTAATGAAGTGGCTAAGGAATTCATCAACTGATCTCTTTCTCCTGAAACAACTTCTTTAACTGTTCTGATACCAAACTCATTTCTTAAACCGGTATCAACCCTTTGACTCAGAAGACGCTTAGCTCTTTCTTCATCTCCTCCTGTTGTGGTGAAATATTTGGCTACATCTTTGATCCGCCATTTGATAAATGAATCAACCATCAGGGCTTTCTTTTCTGAAGTTAAATACCTCTGTGGTACAGCATCCAAAGTTAATATTCTTCCATCAAAATATTTGATTGAATTAACGATCGGCCACTTAAAGTGCAATCCCGGTTGAACATCAAACTCAACAATCTCTCCAAATCTCAGCTTCACAGCCCTTTCAATCTCACTAACAACATATATAGACTGTGAAATAATTATGACCGCAATAAGACTTAAAGCCGAAATAATAATACTAGATCTTTTCATTTAACATTCCTCCCTTATTGCCTATTTCTTTTTCTGATCTCTTCAATCACTCGATCAGTTAATTCTCTAATGGATGAAGTGCTACCAGTACCGGAGCTTGAAGGTTGTACCGATACAATTTCTTCACTTTGCCTAACAATTTTATCCAGTGGCAAATAGAGAATGTTGTTACCGCCTTCCACATCTATCATAACTTTTGTACTGTTAGTCATTACGTTTTGTACTGCTTCCAAATAAAGTCTATTTCTTGTTACATCTGGAGCTTTCTGGTACTCAGAAAGTAGCTGAGTGAATCTGGAAGCATCACCTTGAGCTTCAGCAATGACTTGAGCTTGGTAAGCTTCTGCATCTTGGATCATTCTTTGGGCTTGACCTCTGGCTTCCGGAACCAGTCCATTCGCATAAGTTTCAGCTTCATTTCTTACCCGGACTTCGTCTTCCCTAGCTTTTATCACGTCATCAAAAGCAGCTTGCACTTGATCTGGAGGAGAAGAGTCTTCTATGTTTACGATGACTACCTCCAATCCAGTATGATACCTATCAAGATATTCCTGCAATCTGGCCTTAGTTAATTGCGCTATTTCCTCCCTTCCTGTAGTTAAAGCATCATCCATAATCGAACTACCAACAACATGTCTCAAGGCACTCTCAGTTGCTTGGGCTAAGCTATTATCAGGTTCTCTAATATCTAAAACGTATTTTTCTGGATTAGTGATCTGATACTGCACTGAAATAGTTACATCTACAATATTTTCATCTTTTGTCAGCATAAGAGCATCGTGCCTATGCGGCCTTACTCTAACAACATCAACTATTGTCCAATTATCAATCATCGGGGGATTCCATCGTAAGCCCGGGCCTTTTGTTTCCATGTACTCACCCAGTCTCAAGACTACTGATCGCTCCGCTTGTTCCACCTGGTAAATACCCAATCCAGTCCAAATAAGAATAACCAGAATAAAACCAAACAGAATATTTTTTTTGGAAACCCCAGGTCCAGATCCGCCTGAAGATCCTCCTAGAATACTTCTTATTTTTTCTTTGAATTTATTTATGGCCTCATCTATATCAGGAGGACCATCCTTTCTCCCCCAAGGGTCTTTATTGTCATTATTATTTCCATTCCAAGACATCAGATTGCTTCCTTAATTTTATTATTCTTTAAGTCTATACCTTTGTTAGAAATTAGACTGTTTAGTTCATTTTTATCTATTTCCAACTGCAATTGTATCAGACCTCTCTCACTTGTTGTCTCTTCTAAGACCCTGCCTAGAGAATAAAGTTTAGATCTAATTTTTCCTTGGTTGGGTTGTAATTCTATCCACTCTTTAATCATGAATTTTTTTCTGTTGAATTGAATAGAATTTACAAGGTTTTCCATGCCTGTGTTCTTGAGAGCTGATACCCAGACTTCATTATTGTTATTAGAAGTCCCTTCAGAAATTTCATCTATATCTACTTTGTCAGATTTATTGTTTACCCGAATACAAGGAATGTTTGATATTCCTAATTCCTTCAAAATCAATAAGACTTGCTCAGTTTTATAAATGAAATCAGGATCTGAAATATCAACCACATGAACTAAAATATCTGCTGATTTCAGTTCATCTAAAGTGGCTTTGAAAGATTCTATTAGTTCTGTAGGTAAATCGGATATAAACCCAACAGTGTCTGAAAAAAGAACATCCTCTAAACCTGAAACAGAATTTTTTCTAGTGACCGAATCAAGGGTAGCAAAAAGCTTGTTGGCTACATAAAGCTGACTTTCCGTTAATAAGTTAAACAAAGTTGTCTTACCAGCATTTGTATAACCGACTAAAGCAACTAGGGTTTTATTACTTTTTTTTCGTGAATACCGATTGATCTCCCTTTGCTTGTGAGACTTACTTAACTTATTTTTTATATTCTTAATTCTTTGATTAATGAGCCTCCTGTCAGTTTCTAACTGAGTTTCCCCTGGACCCCTCAAACCGATACCTCCTTTTTGCCTTTCTAAATGACTCCATCCTCTGACGAGCCGAGTAGAAAGATGAGACAACTGTGCAAGCTCTACTTGAAGTTTACCTATATGGCTAGAAGCTCTTACTGCAAATATATCTAAAATTAAGCCAGTCCTATCAAGCACTCGAGCTTCAAAAATATTTTCTAGATTTCTTTCTTGTGAAGGGGTCAAATCGTGATTAAAAATAACTAACTCTGATTCTGTTTGTTCTAAGGAATCCTTTATTCTTTCAGCCTTTCCTTTAGTTATAAATAGACCCGAAGTAGGTTTAACCTGTTTAGAGAAATCTTCATCAGAAATCTCTGCTCCAGATGAAAGTACCAATTCTCTAAACTCATCAAAAGCTTTTAATGAGGAAGACCTCTCTCTTCTCTTGGGGAACTCAACCTGAACTATTACAGCCTTCTGATAAACAGATTCAACCATTTATTTTTTTAGTCTCAACTTCTTTTCTATTAACTTAACAGAAGCGTTAATGTTTTGACTCAACAGACACAAATTCTTCCATCCTCTTAACCAAGTCATTTGACGCTTGGCTAATTGTCTTGTTGCATTCACGGCTTTAACTATCATTTCTTCGTAGGTAGTCTTCCCTTCTAAATGGTCACATATTTGTCTGTATCCTACACTCTTCATAGAACTTTTCTTAGAATCCATTTGTTTAGAGTCCAGTAACCTTTCCACTTCTTGCACTAGACCCGCTTCCAGCATTAATAAGAACCTTTTCTTAACGTCTTGTCTCAAAGACTCCCTGCTTTCTGGTTCAACAGCAAATTGCATAACCTCCCTAGATTTTAAAAGTTGACTACCTTGATCTCTTTGCCGCCATTCAGTCATAGTTTTAGAACTGACTAGATAAACCTCTAAAGCTCTTTGTATACGCTGCGAATCATTCGGATGAATTCTTGAAGCAGATTCAGGATCAATTTCAGCAAGTTTTGTATGAAGAGATTCCCATCCATGTTTTTTTGCTTCATAAGATAATTCGTTCCTAACATTTTGATCAGCTTTTGGCATTCTTGAAATACCGCTTAGTAAAGACCTGAAATAAAGCATAGTTCCACCTACTAGAAGTGGAACTTTTTTTGATTTATCACATAAATCTAGTTCTCTTGTAGCATCATTAATAAAAAGAGCTGTTGAATAAGATTTCCAGGGATCTATAAAACTAAGTAATTTATGTGGATGCTTGTCCAGAATCTCCTTTGGGGGCTTACCAGTTCCAATATCCATCCCTTTATAAACTTGTACTGAATCCACGCTGATAATCTCTAATGAAACAGCCTTAGACAAAGAGATAGCCAAATCCGTTTTCCCAACTCCAGTCGGGCCCATAATTGTCACAAGAGGTAATCGTTCTTCCATCTAAAACAATAGATTAGCTACTTTCTTAGCCAAAGGCAGTGAACAAGTTAGTCCGGGGCTTTCTATTCCAAACAAGTTTACCAATCCTTTTATTTTGTGTTGTTTTGAAGTCTGTATAACAAAATCAGCTGGCTCTTCCGTAGGACCATAAATCTTTGGCCTAATACCCGTGTAATCTGGAAATAATTTATCAGGGTTTAGGTCAGGCCAGTAAGTTTTTATTGCAGAAACAAAATCATCTTTCCGAGATTCATTGAAGCTGTAATCTATACCCTCTATCCAGAATACATCAGGACCGAATTTAACTTTACCACTCATATCAAAACTTAAATGCACACCAAGACTGTCTTTTGTAGGGAGCGGGTAAACTAGATGTTTTTTAAAAGGATGATTGCCGCTAAGTTGAAAGTAATGTCCTTTTGCGAAATAGCTTTTAGGAAGAATGCCTTCCGGTATCCCTTTAATTTTCCTAGCTAAGTCGACTGCATGCAGTCCAGCAGAATTAATTACATTATCCGCTTCTATAGTGAAGCTTTCCTCTGCTCTTACATGCAAAGTAATACCGGTGGAATCTGAAACTTCTATCTCTTCAACTTCTGAGTTATAACTAGTTATTATGTCCTTCTGCTGTACTTCTGTTTCAAGACTTAAGATTAATTCTGCTGCATCTATTATCCCTGAACTGGGGCAGTAAAGAGCAGATTCTGCAAGAATTTCAGGTTGAAATCTATGGATCCTTTTTTTTGAGATAAGCTCAAGATCTTCTACATTATTCCTCTTACCATTTTCCACAAGAGATTCCAATTTACCTTCTTCTTCCGACGTTGAAGCAATTACTAATTTCCCAGTATTCCTATGCCAGATGTTTCTTCCCTTTGCGTATTCATAAAGGAGCCTATTTCCTTCAACACATAATGTCGCTTTATTAGAGCCTGTAGGGTAGTAAATACCTGAATGGATAACTCCTGAATTTCTGGAAGAAGTTTCTTCACCTGCCCTAGAATTTTGTTCAAGAATAATTACTTCATGACCTTTTCTAGAGATTTCTTTAGCCACGGCAAGACCGACAATTCCAGCCCCAATAACAACAGTATCAGTTTTTAAAATCTTATTTCCTTTTAAATTTCAATAATATCTTCCTAATATTAAATCAACTAAACCGAATGCAAAAGGCAAAAAAACTTGCCTGTGGAAGGGATTTGAACCTGCTAACAAAGAAAACCGACCACAAATTAACTTATTTGCAGCCGGTTTTTTTAGGATGAAAATTAACTTAAATCGTAACTTCTTTCTTCGTGTTCCGTTACATCTAATCCTTCATTCTCAGATTCTTCTGAAACTCTTAAGTCAGTTACTAAACCAACGAGTTTTAAAATTACCCAAGTAGCTACAGCGGTCCAAAGGAATATAACTCCTATACCTTTAAGTTGAATAACTAATTGAACTAAAGGTCCCCCATCGGCTACACCACTAGCGCCTGAGCCAAGGAAGCCTCCCTGAGTTCCAACAAAACTTAACATGATAATTCCAAGCATTCCCCCCACTCCGTGAACTGGGAATACATCAAGGGAATCATCGATGTTAAAGACTCCTTTAATGGCTTGAGTTGCGTAGTAACACACTAGTCCAGCCAATAATCCAATAAGAAGTGCGCCTTCAGGGCCTACGGTGCCTGCAGCAGGAGTAATGGTGGCCAATCCCGCAACCATGCCCGTGGCTATGCCAACTACCGTTGGCTTACCCTGTTTGATCCACTCAAGAGCCATCCAAGTGAAGGCTGCTACAGCAGCGCTGATGTGGGTAACCAGCATGGCCATGCCAGCATCTGTACTAGCTGCTACAGCACTTCCAGCATTAAATCCAAACCAGCCTACCCAAAGCATAGCAGCTCCCATGACCACTAAACTTCTGTTGTGAGGTGGCATGGCAGAACCGGGAAAGCCTTTTCTTTTACCCAAAACCAAGGCAGCCACTAAAGCTCCTACTCCACAAGTCAGGTGAACAACTAATCCGCCAGCAAAATCTATTACCCCCCATTGAGCTAGCAAACCTCCACCCCAAACCATATGGCAAGCTGGTAGATAGACAAAGGTTAGCCACAAAACTGTAAAAAGGCACATGGCAGAGAACTTCATTCTTTCAGCAAAAGCACCAACTACCAGAGCAGGTGTAATAATGGCAAAGGTCATTTGGAACATTACAAACACTGTCTCTGGAATAGTTCCAGAAAGAGTATCTCTACCTATACCTGAAAGGAAAGCAGCGCTTAGATCGCCTACAAAAGCACCATCTCCTCTGAAGGCCAAGCTGTATCCGTAAACAACCCAAACGATTGAAGCAATGCACGCTATGGTAAAACACTGCATTAAAACTGAAACGGCGTTCTTACTCCTGACTAAACCCGCATAAAATAAAGCCAAACCAGGCAAAGTCATAAAAAGCACTAATGCCGTGGAAGTTAACATCCAGGCGGTATCTCCAGTATCTAGGCCTTCAGCAGATGCCGATAAGGAAAACAGACCTATAGTTATTAATAATAATTTCTTAAACATAATTACCTCTCTAAATTAAATCTACAGCGCGTCTTCATTAAGTTCGCCAGTTCGAATCCTCAACACTTGCTCAAGGTTGGAAACAAAGATCTTCCCATCTCCTATTTTTCCAGTGTTAGAAACTTTGGAAATAGCTTCTATGACAGTTTCTGAATTCTCATCACTCACCGCTATCTCTATCTTTGTTTTGGGCAGAAAATCTACAACATACTCAGAACCTCGATACAGTTCTGTATGTCCCTTTTGTCTGCCAAATCCTTTAACATCGGTTATGGTTAAACCTGTAACCCCAACTTCAGATAATGCTTCTCGCACTTCATCTAGCTTATAGGGTTTAATTATTGCAGTTATTAACTTCATAAATCCTCCTATTAAAATTACACAAAACTTTGTTCTTGTAAGAAAAAATATTTTTCTATACTTATATATATGCAAGTTTTATGCCAATTAGAACTTGGGGTAAAAGCTTGTAGTTAAGACTGAATTAGTACTTAAGAAGTGCAAAATAACCTAATCTGCACCAACTTAAGGCAGAAACAATTTTATTAAGTTAGAAATTGAGATAAATGCTTATCCAATGATTTATTTATCTTGATCAAAACCCCTCTGTTTTTCTCAAAAACTTCTAATGAGGCCCTTCCTATCTTTTCTTTTTTCTTTGGATCAGAGACGACCTCTATAAAATAGCCGGTAAGATCTTTTCTTTTTCCAATCAAGATAAGAGAGTTATTTTTTTGGAGTTCATCAGCTATTTCTTGGAAGTTTCTTAAACTTTTTCCAGAACACAAAGGTAGACCTAGAGAAGCCGGTTCTAGTAAGTTCTGTCCGCCATGGTCCACAATACTGCCACCTACAAATGCTACGTCTGATACCGAATAAAGAAAATTTAATTCCCCCATGGTGTCTCCCAAAAGAACTTGGATTTCTGGGGTAACGTCTTCTTTTTTTGAACGTCTAGCAACAGTAAGGTTTCTATTCTGAATGTACTCGTAAACTGTCTCAAACCTTTCTGGATGTCTTGGAACTATAATCAACAAAGCTTCATTAAGTTTGGAAAGTATTTCAAGAAAGGAGTCCAGAACAAACTCCTCCTCTGTTTCATGAGTACTCGCAGCAATCAAGGTAGGTCTTTCTCCACCATTAGCCCAGGATTCTCGAATAGAAGTAGAGATTGATTGCATTTCTTCTGGAATCTCCTGGTCGAATTTCAAATTGCCACAAACGTGAATTTCCAGAGAATTATTTATTTCTTTAAATCTCTTGGCATCTGAATCATATTGAGCAATGAGCAGATCTAAATTACCCAAAGCTTCTGAAGCTAGAAGTTTAATGTTGTTGTAATTATCTTTAGATTTTTCAGATAGTCTTGCATTAACTAAGGCTGTAAAAATGCCTCTTTTTTGGCATACAGCAAGAATATTTGGCCAAATTTCAGTTTCCAACACGATAAAAGCTTTGGGGTTCCATCTATCTAGAAACCTATTTAGGCAAGAAGGTAAGTCTAAAGGTACATATTGGTGTTTTACTCTCGCACCCAACTTATCTAATAGAATTTTTGACCCGGTTGGAGTACTAGTCGTAACTAGTATTTCCGAACTGGGGTATGTATCTAGAAGACTTCTTACCAATGGTATTGAAGCATTAACTTCCCCTACTGAGACAGCATGAATCCACAAGACATTTTTTCCTTCTGAAGGTGAATTAGATCCAAATCCTAATCTCTCATTCCATCGTTTTAAGTAATCTGGATTCTGGATACCTCTTATTACTAACCTGACAAAATATAGTGGAATAGCTAAATAAAAGATGGCTGTATAGATAAGTCTCAGCATCAGTCTATGCTAACATACGAAACCTTGAGTAAACGACCTATCCCATGATCATAGTAACTGGATGCAACGGTTTTATAGGTTCTAATTTAGTTGCAAAACTTAATGAACTTGGCGTTAAAGACATTATTGGAGTTGACGATCTCTCTAAGAAAGACAATCTTATCAATATCGCACACTGCGAACTTCAAGAACTTTTAGATATCAAAGACTTTGAAAATACTTATTTGCAAGAGAATCAGAACCAAGAACATATAACTCATATTTTTCATCAGGGCGCCTGCTCTGATACCTTGGAGTGGGATGCTGAATATATGATGAAAAACAATTATTCTTTTTCCCAAAGGCTACTGGAATTTGCAGAAAAAAATTCTATTGCCTTTATTTATGCCTCTTCCGCAGCGGTGTATGGAGATGCCAAAAAATTTGAAGAGATCAGGGAAAATGAGAACCCCATAAACCTTTATGCTTTCTCTAAATACCTCTTTGATCAGTTGATAAGGCAAAAAATTAATAACAGCAACATTCAGATAGTTGGATTGAGATATTTTAATGTGTACGGTCCAAATGAATCCCACAAAGGTCACATGGCAAGTGTGGCCTATCATCTCCATAAACAGTTAAAAAAGGGAGAGGAAGTTAAGCTTTTTAAAGGATCCGATGGATATGAAGCGGGAGAACAAAGGCGCGATTTTGTCTACGTAGATGACGTGGTTAAGGTTAATCTTTGGTTCAAGGAAAATCCAGAAGTCTCAGGTATCTTCAACGTAGGCACTGGAAAGAGCCAGACTTTTAATGAAGTGGCTAATTCCGTTATCAATTTCCACGGAAAAGGATCAATTAAATACATTCCCTTCCCAAAAGAACTGATTGGTTCTTATCAAAGTTTTACAGAGGCCAACATTGATAAATTAAGAGCAGTGGGTTACCTGGAAAACTTTTTAGACGTTCAATCCGGGGTTAAGCTTTACTTAGAAAAACTTCAAAACTGGCCCCAGAATGAAAGATAGTAAAAATGAACCGCATAATAATGAAGTAAAGCTTGAGCTTTCCATGTTCTCTCCAAGTTATCTTTTAACCTGGTTGGGGACGGGGTTCCTTTATGTACTAACTCTGTTGCCTATCCAGATCCAATTATTCTTAGGGGGTCAACTTGGATCAATTCTTCTTTTTATTAGTCCTCAAAGAAAAAATATTACACAAATAAATCTTCAACTTTGTTTTCCAAACAAGACTCAAATTGAACTAGAAAAAATGGTTAAGGAAGTCTTTAAGGACATTGGTAAAGGACTAATAGAAACAGGAATAACCTGGTGGAAATCAGACCGATTTATAGACAAACTCATAAACAAAAAATCAAATTTTGAACAATTAGATAGCAATAACGAAGGTTGTCTAATTTTGCTAAAACATTCAACGCATGCAGAGTTAGATATACGAATCATATCTAGAATTCTCAGGGTAGGAGGAATGTATAAAACCCAAACAAATAAAGTTATGAACTACCTGATGATTAAAGCCAGGAACAAGTATTTAATTGGTACCGTTACTAATCGACAGACTAGAAGAGGACTAAAATGGCTTCGTAATGGGCTTAAATTTCTCTATGCGGCTGATCAAGATTATGGGGGGAAGGGATCAGAGTTTGTGCCTTTTTTTGGGATACAAGCAGCTACAATTTCACTGCCTTCAGATCTATTTAAAAAAGGTACTAGGGTTTATTTTTTTAATGTTATCAGAGTCAATTCCAGTTACGAGATTACCTTAGATGAATTTAGCCAGCAGACAGATAAAGATGGTTTTTTAAATGAAATGAATAATTTTTATCAGAAAGCTATTTTAGAAGCCCCCACGCAATACTTCTGGATGCACAGAAGGTTTAAGACCAGACCAGAAGGGGAAGAAGGGTTATATCCTCATTGGAAAAGAAGAGAAGCCAGAAGAGAAAGAGAAAGAAATAAAAAAGTTAAGAGTCTAAATCCTTAATTTTCTTTATTAAGTTAGAAGTTGAAAAGCCTTTAACCAGCTTGATCGTTTTTACCTGTCCTCCCTTTGAGAGTACTTCTTTGGAGCCGACAATATCTTTGACTTTATAGTCTTGACCCTTAACTAGTACATCGGGTTCTAACTCTTTAATTAACTTTAGTGGAGTGTCTTGTGAAAATGAGGTAACCCAATCTACGCTGTCTAATGCGGCCACCTGAAGTGCTCTGTGTCTTAAGCTATTGATGGGTCTTTTATTGCCTTTCAGTCTTTTCACTGAGCGGTCTGTATTCAAAGCGACTATCAATCTATCGCCTAATTTCTTAGCTTCACTGAGATAAGTTATGTGGCCAGGATGAAGTAGATCAAAACACCCATTGGTGAAAACAATTTTTTTAGAATCTTTCTTAGCTGCTTTCACCAGATCTTTAATCTCACTATTAGAAATAAGCGAATCACCTGAATTCAAACTCTGGCTTAGTTCAACTAACGAAGGAGAAGCGGTTCCGGATTTACTCACTACTATGCCTGCTGCCACATTAGCTAACTTGACTGAATCTTCTAAACTCATACCGCTGGACTGAGCTGTTGCCAAACTAGCAATCACGGTATCTCCAGCACCCGACACATCGAAAACATCCTTTGCTTCAGTAGGGAAGTCAGATCTATTTATTTTCCCTTTATCTTTTTTGAACAGGGTCATCCCTTCTTGCCCCCTGGTAACCAGAAGTGCCTGCAGGGCTAACTTTTTAATTAGTTTATTAGCTTTATTTGTAAAATCAGACTCGGAAGAGATCCCTCCAACTTCGGTAGAAAATTCCAAGAAATTCGGAGTGATAATGTAAGCACCTTTGTACTTGTTGAAGTTATTGCCTTTGGGATCAATAAAGACGG
>DTSY01000063.1 GCA_012965075.1 Gammaproteobacteria bacterium
TTAGCTTTAGTTGCATTTAATTATCCGGTACTTTCAGCCGATGGTGATTCATTAGAATTAGAAGAAATTATTGTTACAGCTAGAAAAAGAGAAGAGAATATTCAAGATACTGCTCTGTCAGTCAGTGCTTTGTCTGAAGCAGATGTAGCTGATAGATTTGCTACAGATATAAGAGATTTGGCTGGCGATTCGCCAAGCTTACTTATAGATGACTTGCAACAAGGTCCTGGTAGTCCAACTGCTATTTTTATAAGAGGTATTGGGGTTTCAGATGTTGAAAAGAACTTTGACCCTACCACAGGTGTTTATTTAGATGGTGTGTTTATTGGTGCCAACTCAGGAGCAATGCTTAAAACGATTGATTTAGAGAGAGTTGAAATTTTAAGAGGTCCTCAAGGAACTTTATTTGGAAGAAATACTGTAGCTGGAGTACTTCATCTCACTAGATCTAAACCTACTGGAGAACAAGGAGGTAAGGTAAGAGTTGGATTTGGTAGCTACGATACGACTGTAGCAGAAGGTGTCTTTAATTTTGCTTTATCCGATAATGCTGCTGGAAAGGTAAGCATTACTCAAAGAGAACAAGCTGAAGGGTTTCTTACCAATTTAGTGGATGGCCAAGATTTAGGCCGTTCTGAGTATACTCAAGCCACATTGAACGTTTTGCTTAACCCGCAAGATAATCTTGAGATAGAAGTAACGCACACAACTGAACTACAAGATCAAGACGCCCATACTGCTCTTAACCTTGGCGGAGCAACAACTTGGTGGTGTGCTGCATATGGTCAATGTTCACCTGGATTAGGTATTCCACAAAGCGGAGACAGGTACTCGGTTTATAACGATGAGGCAAATCGTAGAAATGCGTCTTTTGATAGTGACACGAGTATTGTTGAAGTGCGCTACGATATCTCAGATTCAATGAAATTTGATTATATTTTGGGCCATAAGACTACCGACGAAGAGGTCTACCAAGATTGGGATGGCACTCCTTTACCTCTGTATCATACGTCTCGCCCAGCTTCTTATGAGCAGACAAGTCATGAATTTAGAATTACTTCTGACTTGGACGGGCCTTACAATTATGTTGCTGGAATCTATAAATGGGATTCTGAATACAGAATAGACTTAGTCAGCTTCATTGGGTTTTATGATTTGTTTGGGGTAGTACCAAGAACGGATCCTCTGATAGTTATCCCAATTAACGCAACCACCCAACAAGAAACAGACTCTACAGCCTTTTTCTTTGAATTTGATTATGACCTAAGTGATGACTTGACTCTAACTTTAGGTGGAAGAAGCATTGATGAGGAAAAAAGATCTCAAGCTTGTGATGGAGGTTATCCAGCTTGTCCAAATCTAAATACAGATGCAAGTGCAGATTGGACTAAATTTACACCTAAAGTTGCACTTAAATATCAAGTAAATCCAGATGTAATGGTCTATGGTCTTCACTCACAAGGATATAGGAGTGGTGGTTTTAACGGCAGATGGGGGAGTTTGAATTCTGCAACTGTGCCTTACGACCCTGAAACTGTTACAAACACGGAATTTGGAATTAAAACAACGCTAAGGGATAACAGGGTACATTTTAATATGACTGTATTTTCCATGGATTACGAAGACAAACAAATTGATGTAGACATAGTAGATGCATCGGCTGCCTTAGGTAGGTCTACCGTAGCTGCAAACGTAGCAGAAGCTACCTTTAGGGGAGTGGAGATAGAGTTGCATGCCCTTGTCAGTGAAAACTTTTCTATTGATGCAAATCTAGGTACTTTAGCTGCAGAATTTGGTGAATTTTTTGCAGATTTTACCGGTTCTGGCGTTGATGCTGATTACTCTTACCTAGAGCCATTAAGAGCTCCTAAATTAACTTGGACCGTGGGAGGTACTTATAACTTTCCGGGTATAGCGAGGGGTGAAGCTTATGTCAGAGCCAGTGCTCACCATATAGCTAAACATCATGTTTCTCAGTTAAACACTCCTACTACCTTTAATGAAGATCAAACCTTAGTGGACTTTTCTGTAAACCGCATAATAAATGATGCAAAAGTGAGTGTTTTTGGTCGAAATCTCACAAATGAGGATGGATTTACTGTCGGTTATGATGTTTTTGCAGGTGCGGCATGGAGTTATGCCATGGCAAGAGCACCAAGAACTTGGGGTGTTGAATTGACATACTCATTTTAAATCTAAGTAGCTACTAACTAATAGAAAGGAGTAAGAGATGAAAGTAGGAATGTTAATGGTCTTTCAGAACTTTAAAGATCAAATCACTGATACGGAGGCTTACCAGAGGGATATGCACATTGCTGATTTAGCAGAACCATTAGGATTTGACGTTCTTGGTGCGGTTGAACATCATTTCAACAGCTATGCCATGGCCCCAGATGGAATGCAATTTCTGTCTTATATGGCGGGAAGAACTAAGACTATTGAATTGATGACAGGTGCCGTCATCCTGCCTTGGTGGGATTCACCACTTAGAGTTACTGAAAAAATGATTCTTTTGGATCATCTATGTCAGGGAAGGGCACTTTTCGGGATTGGTCATGGTCTTGCAAGACGTGAGTATGATGTGTTTGGTGTTGATATGGGGGAAGCCAGAGAACG
>DTSY01000064.1:0-1386 GCA_012965075.1 Gammaproteobacteria bacterium
TAAAGAATAGACTCTTGAATCATTTTTCTTATTCGGCCTTGTTGTAGATTTGAAGTCGCAGGGTAGATTGGAGTCAGATGATCTTCTATTTCTATTTCATCATCTTTAGAAAAAACTTGATACTGAGGATGTATCATTTCTTTTCCTTTTGGACCATGTCTGATGGTTCCGAAACATCTTATTTTATAACCTTCTTTGAGGTTTTTATGTTGTGCAAAAGCAAAATGGAACATTCTCATAGTTAATCTTCCAGTACCATCATAAATTTCAGTTATTAGCATTCTTCGACCCCTGAAAACTACTGTAGATTTAACTATTTCTCCTTCTATTAACAGAGGGGTTTCAAAAGGTGCATCTCCTATGGGTGTTAGATTTGTTCTATCTTCGTACCTGTAAGGTAAATGAAAGACAGCGTCTTCTACTTGATAAATACCTAGATTAGATAAAGACTCTGCTATTTTTGGACCAACACCTCTAATATTTTGTATTGGATGCTTTTTGTTGTTGCCTTCGGGCATAAATAATATTGAAGGCTATTTTTTAACTATTATTCCTTCAACTTCAATCAAAGAGTCTAAAGGTAGTTTAGCCACCTGAATGGCAGCTCTTGCTGGATATGGTTCAGAAAAAAGTTCTTTCATTACTTCATTAACTAGAGAGAATACAGATAAATCTGAGAGATAAACATTTAGTTTAACTATTTCATTTAGTGAAACTTCTGATGATTCGCAGACAGCTTGTATATTCTTAAAAACCTGCCTAATTTGATTTTCATTTCCTTCAACTAGTTTCATAGTTTTGGGGTCTAAAGGAATTTGGCCTGAAAGATAGATTGTATTTCCTGCTTCAATGGCCTGAGAGTAAGTTCCAAGCGCTCTAGGAGCATCATCAGTTTCTATTTTTTTCTTCATAATATCTTCTTAGTAATTAATGTAAGGTTTTTGCTTGTCTCATCTCTTGATCATGAATCCTGTGTATGGATAGGATATTTTTTAATGTCTTTAGCTTTCTGATAAGAGTAGCAAGTTGGTCTCTTCCTTTAACCTGAAGCGTAAGTGTAAATTCTATATGCCCCAGATCTAACTCTTGGGTATTTATAGATTCAATATTAATTGCTGAGCTTGTTATGGCAGAAGCCATGGTTGCAAGTAGACCAGTCTCATCAGAAGCCAAGATTTTTATGTCAGTAGAGAATTCTCTGTCCAATTTTTCGTGCCAATTTACAGGAAAACACTGAGTTGGGTCTTCTCTAACTGAGAGAATATTTTTGCATCTTTCTTGATGCACTACTAAACCGCTTGAGGTGAAATGGCCTATAACTGAGTCTCCCGGTATCGGTTTACAACAGGTAGCATAATTCACTACCAATCCTTCGGTTCCTGTGAT
>DTSY01000064.1:1486-10479 GCA_012965075.1 Gammaproteobacteria bacterium
TTTGAAAGCACACACATCCATAATCTCTTCAAAAGATCTGCCGCTTTCCTTCATTTTTCTGTACACGCTGTAAGTGTGTTTTTCTCTTCCTTCAACAGAAGAAGGTATTCCTTGATCAACTAGCTTCTTTTCCAAGGTTCCTTTTATTTTTTCCAGTAATCTTTTCTGGCTGCCTCTATTCTTTTTTAAGGCAGTTCTTAATTGTCTATATCTTGTTGGATAAAGAACCTTAAAAGACCTGTCCTCTAACTCTCTGTAGACATTATTCATACCTATCCTGTGTGCTATAGGGGCATAAATCTCCAAGGTTTCTTTAGCTTTTCGTTTTTGCTTTTCTAGATCGAGATATTCAATGGTTCTCATGTTGTGTAAACGATCTGCTAACTTCACAACTATTACTCTTATATCTTTGGCCATAGCAAGAATCATTTTTTGGAAGTTTTCTGCATAAGCTTCAGTTCTGGAAGTGATATTTAGTTGGTCTAGCTTGCTTACACCATCTACTAAGTTCGCAACATTTTTATTGAATTGTTCCTCAATAACTTTCTTGGGAACCCCACAGTCTTCAATAACATCATGCAACATGGCTGCAGAAAGACTATCTTCATCCATATGAAAAGAGCTGAGAATATTAGCTACGGCTATTGGATGGCTAACATAAGGATCCCCACTAGTTCGGAACTGACCAGAATGGGCTTCATTAGCAAACTCAAAGGCTTTATTAACCTGTTCTATTTGCTTGGGTTCCAAATAATCAGAAAGTTTTTCTGATAAAGCATCAATCGATTCCATAAAAATAAGAGTCTTTTGGTCTATTCTGACCTAAGGACTAAATAATTAAAGATGTTATTATTCTACAGGAAGGTCTTCTGCTGCAAGTTCTTCAGAAAACTCATCTTCAAGAACTGCAATATCTACTGTCAATTCGTTTATGTTGTCTTGTGTGACTGTTCCGGCTTCAATCTCCCTAAGAGCCATTACAGTTGCTTTATCATTGTCCCATTCAAGAGTGGCTCTTCGGCCACCAGTAGCTAACTGCCTAGCTCTTTTTGAAGCCAAAACAACTAAATCATACCTAGTTGGTACTTTATCTAAACAATCCTCAACAGTAACTCTTGCCATAATATTGTGTCTTCAGAATAAGGAGAAACGCATTCTACAGGATATCTTGTTAATCTTCCAATAAAGCCTCTAAGCAAACTCTCGCAAAATTCTTTCTTTCTTTAGGCAAGGTTTTATTAGCAAAGATTATAGACTTTAAGTCACTTAAAGCCGTTTCAAATTCATCATTAACAACCAGATGATCAAAGTGTTGACCATTTTTGACTTCTTTCTTGGCCTCTCCTAATCTTTTTTTTATTTCCTCTTTTTTATCTAGTCCCCGTGCATTTAATCTCAGTTGTAATTCAGCATAAGAAGGGGGAAGAATAAATATGGTTTCAGCATTAGGGTAAATTTCTTTAACTTGCTTTGCTCCTTGCCAATCAAGCTCAAGAATAACATTCCAGTCATTTTTTAGCTTGTCCTCAACCCAAGATTTACTTGTTCCTTTGAAGTCACCAAAAACATCTGCATATTCCAAGAATTCCTGTTTCTGTATCATAAGTTCAAATTCTTTTTTATTAACGAAATAGTAAGATTCTCCATGTTTCTCATTGACTCTTTTTTTTCTAGTCGTAAAAGAGGTGCTAAGAGTAAATTTCAGATCTATAGCTTCTTTTAATAAAGCTTCAATCAGTGAAGTTTTGCCGGTTCCAGAGGGAGCAGCTATGACTATAAGTTTTGCCATGTTTTTCTAAAATGAGGTTATTCTAGGATGGAAACAATTACAATACTTCCTTAAGATAAATCTCAGGAAGTTTGTCATCAAAGATAATGGTTGATATACAAAAAAAATTTCTAGAGTTAGCAATAGAGGTTAAAGCTCTTTTATTTGGTGAATTTACTCTTAAGTCTGGAAGAGAAAGTTTTTATTTTTTCAACATCACGTCATTTCTGGAATCCGGTCATCTAGGCGAATTAGCTGATATCTACAGTCAAAAGATTATCGAATCAGAAATAAATTATGATGTAATTTTTGGACCAGCTTATAAAGGGATACCTCTAGCAGCAGCTGTATCTACAGCCCTTAGTCAAAAATATTCTAAACTAATTCCAATCTGTTTTGATCGAAAAGAAGAAAAAAAACATGGCGAAGGAGGTGTTCTTATAGGCTCTGTTAAGAATAAGAGGGTTCTTATTATTGACGATGTTCTTACAGCAGGAACTGCTTTAAAGAACTCAATTCAAATTATTCAAGAGGCAGGAGGTACTGTGTCTGCTGCAATAATAGCCTTAGACCGTCAAGAACAAGATGGGGGTAAGCAGATAAGTGATAAATTGGCTGGTGAATTGAATATACCTATTTACTCAATCTCAAATTTAGAAAATCTGATTTCTTTCTTAGAAACTAAGGGGCAAAAGGAAATTGCTGAAAAGCTTAAATCCTCCTTTAAAAATTAGAAATGTTTACGGGCATCGTTCAAGCCAAAGGGCAAGTAGTTACAAAGAGACCTTCTCCAGAAGGGGAGGAACTAGAAATCGCGGTACCCAAGGGGTTTAACAAGGACTTAAAAGAAGGTGCAAGCGTCTCTGTTAATGGGGTTTGTTTAACAGTGACAGAATACTCTAAAGAAAGGATTTCATTTGATGTTATACAGGAAACTCTTAGGGCAACAAATCTGGGAGACCTTAATAAGACAACTGAAGTAAATATTGAAAGGTCGCTTAAATTTGGAGACGAAGTAGGAGGACATTTATTATCAGGGCATGTCTCTTGTGCATGTAATGCAAGTCTAAATAGGGGAGAGGGAGAAGTGGAGATTTTAGTTGAAAAACCTTTAGGCTGGGGGGACCATATTATTCCTAAAGGCTATGTTGCTCTAAATGGAGTAAGCTTAACGGTTGGAAAAGTAACGGATGATAATTTCTCAGTATTTCTTATCCCTGAGACAGTAAAGTCTACTAATCTTCTTTCCATAGAAGAAGGTGCCAAGCTTAATTTAGAAGTTGATCAAAGCGTTATGGCTTTATACGAAAAGGAAATGAAGACTTTCAAAAAAAATAGAGGAGAAGAATGAAGAAATATTTATTTATGATTTTTATAGGGACTTTTTCTTTTCTTACATTAAGTCCTGAAGAAACTAAAGCTTTTGAATCAACATATGAACCAAATGACAGTGGGGATGTTTTTATAGAAGACGCGAGAATTCTAACTGGTACAGGTAAAGAAATCCTAAAAGGCAGTATCTTAATATCTTCTAATAAAGTTAAGGCAATCGGAGAGAGCTTAAGTAAACCTCCTGGGGCAAAAGTAATTGATGCTAATGGAAAGTGGGTAACCCCAGGAATAATTGATATACATTCCCATATGGGGGTTTATCCAGCTCCTAGCCTTAGGTCAAGCTCTGATGGGAATGAGGCCACCAGTCCTGTTACAGCTCATGTTTGGGCTGAGCATTCAGTTTGGACGCAAGATCCTCAAATGCCACTCGCACTGAAAGGAGGGATCACTACATTTCATGTATTACCCGGATCTGCCAATTTAATAGGCGGTAGAGGAGTTACACTTAAAAATATTTGGTCCAGAACAGTTCAGGGCATGAAATTTCCGGGGGCTCCTTATACCCTAAAGATGGCCTGTGGAGAGAATCCTAAGAGGGTCTATGGTGGAAGAAATAGTGAACCATCAACTCGTATGGGTAATGTAGCTGGTTATCGAAAAGCATGGATAAGAGCACAAGGTTACCGAAATAAATTAGAGGAATACAAATCAAAATCGGAAGAAGCTAAAGAGCTAGAATACGCACCGAGTAGGGATTTAGAGTTAGAGACTCTGGTCGGAGTTCTTGAGGGTGAGATCTTAATCCAAAATCATTGCTATCGAGGCGAAGAAATGGCCGTTATGTTGGATATAGCAAAAGAATTTAACTATAAAGTCACGGCTTTCCACCACGCTGTAGAAGCTTATAAGGTTGCAGATATTTTAGCTGACAATGGTGTTTGTGCTGCCATGTGGGCAGATTGGTGGGGTTTTAAGCATGAAGCGTTTGATATGGTATGGGAAAATGCTGCAATAGTAGACCAAGCTAATTCAGGTACAGGTTGCGCTATTATTCATTCAGATTCTGCAATTGGAATTCAAAGGCTAAATCAGGAAGCTGCTAAAGCTATGGCTGCAGGCAATAGGGCTGGATTTAATATACTGCCGTCAAGAGCCATTAAATGGATCACATCGAATCCTGCTAAAGCTCTTGGCATTGCTGATAAAGTAGGTTCTTTAGAAGCTGGAAAGATGGCAGACGTGGTGATATGGGACGGGAATCCATTTAGTGTCTACTCAAAAACGGAAAAAGTTTTTGTGGATGGCTTGCTGCTTTATGATAAAGATAATCCTTCTACTCCAAAAGCCACTGACTTTGAGTTAGGCATTATTAATTCTCAAGAGAACAGATTATGAAAATTAATAAAAAAATACTCATCAGTTTTCTTAGTTGCATTATCTCTTTTCTTTCTTTCTCAGAAGAGCTGCTTTTAAAGAATGCAAAAATACACACTGCTACTGAGAGAGGAACTTTAGAAAATAGTGATGTCTTAATTAGAGACGGAGTTATCCTTAGAATTGGAAAGAATTTAGTCTCTTCAAGAGCAAAAGAGAAAGACCTTTCTGGGAAGGTCATTTCTCCGGGTTTCATAGCACCACAAACTCAATTAGGAATAGTAGAAATCGAACTGGTACCAGAAACAAGAGATGACAGGTCTGATATCTATTCTGCTGGCTTAAGCATTGACTCTGCCTTTAACGCTTCTTCGACTCTTATCCCATACAACTTAACAGGAGGAATCACTCTAAGTTTAACCACGCCAAGTTCATCAGGTTTATTTTCTGGTTTAACATCAGTATTTTCTTTATCAGGCTCTTTGGAAGAAAGTCTTGTGATCTCTAATATTGCTTTGTCAGCAAATATAAGTGGCGGTGAAGACTCTATGGCAGCAAAAATCCTTCTTCTTGAAGACTCTTTAAATCTAGCCGCCATAACTGACTTTGGATTATCTCCTTTTATCAGCAAAGGTGAGGTACAAAATGCCAAGTCAAGGAATAACCAAAGCAATTACTACAAGATCTATGAGTCTTCTTTACCAGAAGAAGTGAGTTACTCAGCAAGAGACTTAGTTGCTCTTAAAAAGGTTGTTAACCGAGAAATTCCTCTAGTAGTTAAAGCTAATCGGGCCTCTCACATACTAGCTTTGATAGATTTTGCAAAAAGAAAAAATATCAATCTCATTATTCATGGAGCAAAAGAGGGCTGGAGGGTATCAAGACAATTAGCTAAGGCCAAAATTCCTGTAATTCTCCAACCGATAGACAACATTCCGAATTCCTTTAATGAGTTAGGTTCTAGATTAGATAATGCTTATTTACTAAATAAATCAGGGGTCACAATTTTAATTGGTTCTCATGAAACCCATAATGCTTACTTAAGTAGACAGGGTGCAGGTATTGCAGTTTCTTATGGTCTGCCATGGGAAGAAGCACTTAAAGGACTGACAAAGAATATTGCAGACGTCTTTAATTTGGATAAAAGAGGGTCTATCCAACCCGGATACATTGCTGATATTGTTGTTTGGAATGGAGACCCCTTAGAGGTTACATCTTTTGTTGAAGAAGCCTACTTATCTGGTAAAGCAGTACCTGTAAGGAACAGGTCGATGAAACTAAAAGACAGATATATCAATCAATAAGATTATTTAGTTAAATTTTCCTTTACTAGCTTACTAACTAAAGACATGTCGGCTTTTCCTTGCAAGTCCAATTTTAGGGAGCCCATTATTTTACCTATGTCCTGAGGGGTCTTAGCATTTAGACTTTTAATGGAGTTAAAAACAATTTCCTTTATTTCATCCTCCGAAAGCTGCTCAGGTAGGAATTCAGAAAGAGTTTCAATTTCTCTTTCTTCTTTCAAAGATAACTCTTCTCTACCCGCAGATCGAAATTGATTAGATGAATCCTTCCTTTGTTTAATCATTCTTTGAAGAATAGCAATCACTTCTCGATCGGATAAATCTGATCTTTTATCTATTTCTTCTCTTTGTATTTCTGAAATGGCCATACGTAAGGTTGTAGTCTTCTCTTTTTCACCTTTTTTCATTGAGGACTTTATTACCTCTTGAATCAGAGGTTTTATGTTATCTTCAGACATTTGAAGGGATGGTTTTAAAAACGAGGAGGGCGTCCTAGACGGTTTTTTCTTTGATTTTTAGCTTCTCTTTTTACAGCTGCTGCAGCCTTTCTTTTCCTTACTGCAGTGGGTTTCTCATAAAACTCTCTTTTTCTAGCCTCAGGAATTACACCTGCCCTTTCACAGGCACGCTTAAACTTTCGTAAACCAACATCGAATGATTCGTTATTCTTAATATTTATAGAGGGCATACATTGAACCTAAATAAGTCGCGCAATTCTATATAAGGCTTAATATTTTGCAAAGTTTTTCTTTTTTTAATTTGCAAGGAGAATAACAAACCTTAGTATAGAAAGAATGAAGATTTTAGGAATAGAAACTTCTTGTGATGAAACCGGAGTTGCCGTTTATGACAAGAAAGAGAATATTATCTTAACTGAGCAAATCTTTACCCAGGCTTCTAAACACGCTGAATACGGAGGAGTAGTCCCAGAACTTGCTTCAAGAGATCACATCCCTAAGTTGTTGCCTTTAATAACAATGGCACTTAATGAAGCTAAATTAAGTTCCAAGGACTTAGATGGTATAGCTTACACTTCAGGTCCAGGCTTGAGAGGACCTCTCTTAACTGGAGCAGCCTTAGCCCACTCCTTAGGTCTTGGTTGGAATAAGCCCTGTGTAGGAATAAATCACATGGAAGCCCATTTACTGGTAAATCTTTTAGAAAGGCCACCGCCCATTTTCCCTTTTTTAACATTGTTAATATCAGGAGGTCATTGTCTTTTAATAAAAGCAACTGATATCGGTAAATATGAGATTCTTGGTCAGACAAGGGATGATGCAGTGGGTGAGGCTTTTGATAAAGTCGCCAAATTACTTGGCTTAAACTATCCAGGAGGTCCTGAGATAGAAAAAATGGCCAAACAAGGCAATCCTCTTTCCTTTGATCTTCCTAGGCCTATGACAAAAAAAGATAATTTAGATTTTAGTTTTAGTGGGTTGAAAACAGCAGTTTATTATTTGGTCAAAAAGCAAAAAAATATAAATACAGAATTCATTGCGAATATCAGTGCTTCTTTTCAAAATGCAGTTTCTGAAACATTAGTTAAGAAGTGCAATACAGCTCTCTTAACGCAAAATCTAAGTCAATTAGTTGTAGGAGGAGGAGTGGCTGCTAATCAATACATCAGAGACGCATTTAGAAGGGAGTTAAATGGAGTGGACTTGTTCTTTCCAAAACCAGAGAGGTGCACAGATAACGGTGCTATGGTGGCTGTTGCTGGATCTTATAGAATACAGGGAGCGGAGTTAGAGACTTCCATTAAGATAAGACCACGATGGAGCTTGTCAGAGATTTAATATGGATAAAGTTTTTATAAAAGACCTAGAAGTGGAAGCTGTCTTAGGCGTTTACGATTGGGAAAGAGAAGTTAGACAATTAATTTCAATAAGCCTCGAGATGAATTTTAATACCAAAAATGCCGGAAGATCAGACAGAATCGAGGATGCTCTTAACTACAAAAAAATTTCTAAATGTATTATTGAGTTAACGGAATCTTCTAAGAGCAAATTAATAGAAAGTTTAGCTCAGAAAATAGCCAAAACTGTTCTCTCTGAGTTCCCAGTTTCTAGTGTCATTGTTACGGTAGAGAAACCCGGAGCATTGAGAGGATCTAAGTCAGTTGGAGTAACTATCAAACGCCCATAATGACTCAAGCTTACATCAGCATAGGAAGTAATATAGAGGCGAAGAAAAATATAGCTAAGGTTAAAAAAAAGTTAAATCAACTGTTTATTTGTACTTTTTCAGATAATTTTTATACTGAAGCAGAAGGCTTTGAGGGCAAAGATTTTATTAATTTAGTTGCTGGCTTCGAAACATCATTAGATGCAGTTAAGCTAACTCAGACACTCAAAACTTTAGAAAAAAAGATGGGGAGAGAAAGTAACCAGAAGGGTATGCATGATAGGGTCATAGACTTGGATCTGATTTTACTTGGAGATCTTATTGCACAAGATCAAGGCATTAACCTGCCTAGCAATGACATAGAAAATTATCTTTTTGTGCTGGAGCCTTTAGCTCAAATAGCCAAGGAACATCTACACCCGGTTTTTAATATTTCTTTTGAGGAAATGTTAAAAGAAAAGCTTAGATAGGTTCTCCATAGCTTCTTGCTATTTCAACCTTATTCTTTTCTTCTTCAGGCAGGTATCTGCAAGCTGTTAAGAGGCAACCAATGGTTATTACCAAAACACATGTGCACCAGGCGAGTGCAGTTTTGATTGCCTCACCTTCAGACACTCCTTGATCTTGTAGAAAATCACTAACCTCACCTGTTAAGTATGGGCCCAATGCCATTCCAAGCATGCTGAGCATTAATATAAAAAAAGCTCCTGCAACAGCTCGCATTCTTGGGAGTACAAGGTCTGCTATGGTTGATACTCCTAAACCAAGCCACATAGGCCCTAAGAAGCTAAACATGAAATTCCAGAAATAGGATAGGTATAAATTTTCTACATAAATGTAAAGTAGGCTGGAAGGAGCTATCATTAGTGCAACAACTAAAATGATGTAAAGTCTACCGTTCGGATAGGTTTTTCTGAGCCTGTCTCCTAGCAAACCTCCCGTAACTATTCCAAGCAGACCTCCAACTGCAGTGAAGATGCCTAGCATAATTCCAACTTCTCCGATATCAACACCATGATTTCTCAAATAGAAAGTTGGTCCAAATGCTCCATGAGCATATTGAACAAAAGCTATGAAAGGAAAACCCA
>DTSY01000065.1 GCA_012965075.1 Gammaproteobacteria bacterium
TTAAAACCAAAATTGATGAGTATCTAGATTAAGAGATACAAAGTTTGTATGAAACCTTGCTAGAATAAGGATTTCAGAGGTTTGCTTCCAAAAATATAGCCATATTCTCTGCGTCGTAACGAATGAAAATTTATAAAATCAAACAGATTCTACTAATTATTTTTCTTGTTTCTTGCGGAAGTGGGAGTTCAGATAAATCACCAGAGCCATTTAATTTTGTTATCGAAGCGGTAAATGAAGCCTATGATTATTCAGTAATAGAAATTAAGGCTAACTCTCCTTCTTCAATATTAAGTCTTCAATTAATTTCGGATGACTTAACTTTAATCTCTTCAAACAACAGCACTTTATCAGTTCTCTTACCTATAGTTTTTAGTGATACCCTCTTTGAATATCAAGTTAAGGGAATTAATTCTTCTGGAATTAGCACTACAGTAAGTAAAAATATCTTAGTTAAGGTTTATTCTCATGGGATAGAAAATTATTCTTTACTCGGCCAAACCAATACAGAAAATTTTTTAACCAATGATTATGCAGTTTTTAATTTTTCTTTTGAGGCCATAAACACCGATGAGCCTTTTACAGAGACCCTTTGTTACCCAACAGTTAATGATTGTTCAGAGGAAGATGGTATTTTCACTTCCGACATGCACAATTCAAATTACGGAGACTTCAATGGAGATGGGTATGAGGATTTAGTAGTAACTTGGGCAGTCTTTCCTCACACACTTGAAAGAGAATCAACTAAGAGCCAGGTAGAAATCTACTTGAATGATGGCACAGGCAGGCTTAAAAAGGATCACCAATTCTTTTTTGATAGAGAACCTCCTTCAAGACACATGACTTACAGGATAGTTGTTGAAGATTTTAATCTAGATGGAATTGACGACATCTTTGTGGGATCCATGGGGTTAAGTAAGAGAAACCCTGATGGATCGTATACTTCTTTGTCAGAACCAAATGTACTTCTTTTATCAGACAATGGGTTGATGAAAGATGCTTCAAATATAATTGATTATAAGGGTGAAACCTCATTTTCACATGATGCCTCTGCTGGGGATGTGAATGGTGATGGCTACCCTGATATTTTAGCTGGAAGAACTCTATTTCTTAGCAATTTAGGTCAAAGTTTCACTAATATCTCAGAACAGTTACCCGTTGATTGGAGAGACTGGTCAAAATATCAGTATGTCATGTCATCTTTAATGGAGGATTTTAATGGTGACGGCTTAGCAGATATTGTGATGCTTTGGAATGATGATGAGTTTAACCCCAATCCACCAAAACCAGAGATAGCTTTAAGTAATTCATTGTTGGAAATTAAAGATTGGGAGATTAGAGTCTTGCCTGAAGGTTTTTTTGGAAGTGGTCTAACTAAGTTTAATTATGCTAAGGCTGCAGACATTGATTCAGATGAAGATTTAGACATTGTTATCGGAACCACAAGAGCAAACCCTTATTACGTTGGAAGATATATACAGATACTCATAAATGATGGGGAAGGGAATTTTTCTGATGAGAGTTTAACCAGATTGCCTAATCAAGATAGGTCTGTAAATTTTGAAGATCCAAATGAGACTTATGAATGTAAGACTTATGGAGAAGGCCCCCTTTTTATTAGAGATTTTGAAGGAGATGGGGACTTAGATATTTTTGATCAAACTGCAGCCAATTCTCCTACTCAGTGTCCAGGAATTACAATTTTCCTTAATGATGGAGAAGGGAAGTTCCAAAAAGATGTAATTACACAAATTGCTTGGGTCAGTGGTAATCAGATAGCAGGATTTGAATATGAAGGAGAGATCAATCCAATTAATAGGTCAATTCCTCTTAATTTAGACCAAAGAAACAAATTAGATTTTGCTGCAGAGGTTTACGCACCTTCTTACGATAATATCGTGTTTTTATATGAGGTTATTTCTACTGCAGACTAATGTCTATCTCATGGAAGAACTTTCTTAGTTTGGTATAGTTAGAGGTAGAGGAAACTTATGAAAGTACTTAAATGGTTGGGAATTGTAGTTGGAGTTTATGTCGTTTTTGTTTTGTTATTCGAATCAGTATTTCTGGGTTATTACCAACCTTCATTTGAGGACCCAGAAGGATGTTCAAGTCTAGGTGAAGATTGTGGAATACCAATGATTCTTATTACAACAATCGATGACAAAGGGCAGTCAACTGATCGAATGGTTGCTCGATTTGTTAGTACCGATGGGAAAATCTATGTTTCTGCTCATCACTGGACTAGAGGTTGGTACAAAGAAGCAATTAAAAATCCTAATGTAAAAGGTGAAATTCAAGGAGAAGTTAAGGATTATGTAGCAGTACCAGTTGAGGGAGATGAATTTGAAATGGTGGCTCTTGGGTTCCCCTTACCTCTTCCAGCAAAAATTATGATGGGATTTCCACCAAAGCGACAAATTCTTCGCCTGGATCCTAATGTAGAATGAAAAAACGAAAAGTATTAGCTTCAGATGAAGATTTAATTAATGAAGTAGGTATCGCTGATAAAGATACCTGGAATGGCTATCATGGACGACAGAAGCAAACCAGGCCAAAAAAGAAGTTATACTTTAA
>DTSY01000066.1 GCA_012965075.1 Gammaproteobacteria bacterium
TCCTCAAGCTGTCCATACCAATTAAATTGAACCCCTAAGGCATAAATACCGATTGTGATTAACCCAACAACTAACGTGATTCCCAATAATTTAAATATAAATCTTATTCTCATCTCTAATGTTTCTTTTTCTCATCCGCATCCTTTATAAAATCCTCCATGAAGCCATCAACTTTATTTCCTGGGATTAATTCCTGCAAGTCAAAATCTCGGGTTTCAAAGGCTTTGGTTTGAGACTGCTCCCATAAAGGAATTTCTGCGTTCTTAAAAAATGGTATTAAAGCCATCCCGGCAATGAACCCTCCAATGTGAGCAAAATAAGCTACCCCTCCTTCTCCTCCTGTAGATAACCCAAAATAGAAAAATTGGCTGATTATCCAAAATCCTAAAACTATGGAGGCAGGGACTCTAATAACTGTTATAAAAATTATTATCCACAAGAGTACATTTACATTGGCCTTTGGATGAAGAAGAAGATACGCACCCAAAACTCCGGCGATGGCACCACTGGCCCCTATCATGGGTATTTCTGAAGAAGGGTCAATAAATGCTTGAGTATAAGCTGCAGCAATTCCCGCTAATAAATAAAAAATGATGAATTTTATCCTGCCCATGGAATCTTCTACATTGTCTCCAAATATCCAAAGAAAAAGCATGTTGCCAATAAGATGCATCCACCCACCGTGCATAAACATGGAGGTAAAGATGGTCATGGTTGCCGGTAAATAACCTTCTTTCGATCCTAAAAGTGATGCCGGTACAACTCCAAAATTATAAACAGATGATTCGAATAGCTGTGGAGGTAAAGTGAACTGCCATAAAAAAATAAAGCAACATATCCCAATAAGGAAGTAAGTTACATAAGGTCTATTTTTAGTAGGATTGTCGTCAGAAAAGGGAAAGAAAAACATTACTCTTCTTCTATATAGCCTAAGTTCTCTACATTCTCTAAATGACCCTTTCTATCTATGTCGTATAGAAGAACTAACAATGTCGAAATAAATGGCAAAGTAGCCCCTAGTATCACGTGTATTGTTGCAAATCTATTAATGACAGGCCCAGTCAGGTCTTCAAAAGTTACTCCAGCTGCATCAAATCCAACGTAGGAAATAATAACACCGGAAACAAAAACTCCGCCTGCACCAACAAACTTTTGCACAAAGGTATTAACAGTTCCTAATAAGCCTTCCTCTCTCCTGCCTGTCGTTTTTTCAACGTCTTCAACAATCTCCATGGTCATGGATCCAATAAAAATAAACCCAAGAGAGCCTAGACAGACTTCAAAAGCGTAGTGTGAAATCATGATCCACCACAATGCATCAGTACCATTGGCTGGAAACAAAGTAGCTGAAAAATGAGGATCCAGTAATCTCAGGACTACCGGCAAAGGTCCAGTAATAATGGTAGTTAGGAATATGCCTACTGCTATCTTTTTCTTATCTCTGCCTCTAGCAATTGTACCTGCAAGCATTGAGACAATGACAACACAGATAACACCGACAGTAGGGAAGATAGCTATAGTTGAAGGAGTCCATTGCCAAAAATAAAGATTATGATACATACCGGCATTTGAGCCTAATCCAACCAAAAGAGAATAAACAATACCTGCGAAGAAAAGCACAATCCAAGACCTATTGTTAATTGTTTCAAATCCCTCTTTCAAAAATTTTGCTACATTTATACTTCTTGCTTCGGGAACGTGTAGATTGGGTATATGCTTATGTAACCCTACATTGGATATAACAGCAGAGAGGAAAAGACTTAGTCCGCCCCAAAAAGCCAGTATCTGAAAAGCTTCTGGTCTAAGAAAAGCTCTAGATCCTTGAAAATCAGGAGTTTCCACAAAAAAGAAGGCATAAGCAATGGATGCCATTCCAGCCCCTCCTATCCAGCCGAAAGCCATACTTATTCCTGAAATCTGGTTTCTTTGATCGTAGTCTTTCGTCAATTCAGGTTGTAAAGCGCCTCGGGGTACTTCATAGAAAGTCATCGACAGCCTCATAATGATCATCAAGGTCAGTAATCTCGTGAACAACTCACTCTCTGTAATTTCACCAGCAGAAATAGATCCTGGGTTTTGTAGAATAAAATAATAAGAAAGGGCAAAAGGTATGATGGCTGCATAGATAAAGGGGTGTCTCCTACCCCATCTTGATCTCACCCGATCTGACCAAATACCTACCATAGGATCAGAAATTGCGTCCACAACAAGCGCAATAGCCATAGCTGAAGCTGCTAAAATTGCTGGTAAACCTAAGACTTGATTAAAATAAATTAATAAAAAAGTTCCTAGTAAATTATTTTTGATACCAACAGCCATACTCCCTATACCGTAGGTAAGCATGGTATTTAAACTAGCCCCTTGAGCTTTTACTTCCTGTTCCGCCATCCATTAATCCTTGTTGTGATCATTTTGCTGTATAAATTAGATTAAATACAAGCTCTCTTTGATATTATTATTTTTCTTATAAATGATTAAGATAAAATAAAGTAAATAAAAATATCTAAAGGGAGAATCATGGGTGTATTAAATGGAAAAATAGCTGTTGTAACTGGTGCGGGAAGAGGTATCGGCAGAGAAATCTGTCTGAGCTTTGCAAAAGAAGGAGCTAAGGTAGTAGTTAACGATCTGGGTGGCGATCGAGATGGAACTGGAGGAGGAAAAGTTGCTGATGAAGTTGTTAAAGAAATCAAAGACTTAGGAGGGGAAGCTTCAGCTAACTATGATACTGTAGGGACGGTTCAAGGCGGGCAAGGTATTTTTCAAACTTGCATCGATTCATTCGGAGCAATGGATATCTTGGTCAATAATGCTGGGATTTTAAGGGACAAAACTTTATACAATATGGAAGAGAGCGAATGGGATGGAATCATGGAAGTGCATTTAAAAGGACATTACAACTGCACACGCCCTTTTGTGAGATACATACGAGATGACAACAGGCTGAACTGTCGAATTTTAAATATGTCTTCTGTGTCAGGTTTATTTGGGAATTTTGGTCAAACCAATTACGGGGCGGCTAAAGCAGGTATAGCTGGTTTCACAAGGTCACTAGCTTTGGAAGTAGCTAAATATAAATGCACAGTAAATACCATATCCCCTGGAGCAGCTACCCGACTTACTATTGACTTAATAGAAGCAGCAGGAAGAAAGTACGATGAAAATGACTGGACTCAAGGACCTGAGCAAATAGCTCCTGTTGTAACTTGGTTGTGCTCTGCTGCTGCTGACAATGTGACTTCCCAAATTATTCATTCTCAAGCAGGGACCCTGGGCATCATGCAACAACCCGCCGTCATTAAATCCTTCACTACTGAAAATCTTTGGACTATAGAACAACTTGATGCATTGATGCCTGAATTGCTTGAAGCAAAAAAACACCATGATGATGAAGTGTCTGAAAAGGGAGCACCTGAGAAGGTTTAAGTTTTGGCTGATCTTAAAGACAAGATAGCTTTAATCTCTGGCGGTGCCAGAGGTATTGGCGGAGCCATTGCGGATGCTATGTGTGCAGCTGGTGCCAGGGTAGTCATTAGTGACCTATTAGACAAAGAAGGAGAAGATAAAGCCTTAGAATTAACAAGCAAAGGATATCAAGCTACTTTTGTTAAACATGATGTAACCAAGGAAACAGATTGGAGTAATGCAATTCTCCATTGTTCTGATACTTACGGAGGTCTGGACATTCTGGTAAATAATGCGGGAATTTATTTTAATGGACCAATAGAAGAAACCTCTCTTGAGGCATGGAAGCAAATGTTTTCAGTTAATGTCGAAGGGGTTTTCTTAGGAACCAAAGCAGCCATTCCAGAAATTAAAAAAAGATCCATGAAAAGAGAATCTAGCGGGTCCATTATTAACTTGTCCTCCATTGCTGGTTTAGGGGGAAGTCCTAATCATGGCGCTTACACAGCTTCAAAGGGGGCGGTCAGACTATTTACAAAAAGCACTGCCTTAGAGTGTGCTTCTCTCGAGTACAACATAAGAGCGAATAGCATTCACCCTGGAGTAATAGATACCTTAATGGGGTCACAAGTTGTTGATACCATAATCGAGCAAACTGGATCAGGAGATAATGAGGCGAGAGCTCAAGTTTCTGAACTCCACCCTTTAGGAAGATTTGGTAAGCCTGAAGAAGTTGCTCAAACTGCTGTATTTCTGGCCTCAGATGACAGCTCTTTTATTACTGGGACTGAATTAATAGTTGATGGTGGCATAACCGCTAAGTAGTACTTAGCCTAACCAAGTCGATGCTTCAAGTGGAGTTTCTTCAGAAGAACCTCCTACATGAATTCTATATTCTGCTGGTTCAACTGCCCAACTCCCGGCACTTTCATTCCAGTAAGAAAGGTCTCTTTCAGTTAACTCAAAAGTAAGCTCTTTAGTCTCACCAACTTCTAAATCAACTTTAGAAAATCTTTTAAGTTCCTTAGGTGCTCTTTCAATCGAAGAATTATGAACACTGACATAACATTGAGTTGCCTCCTTTCCTCGAATGCCACCTGTATTAGTTACTTTGAAAGAAAAAGCGATTGCTGAATCTTCCTGCTTGGGTGGAATTATTCTCAAGTTTGAATACTCAAAACTTGTGTAAGAAAGTCCAAATCCAAAAGGAAATAAAGGTTTTATTTTTTCTTTTTCATACCAACGATAACCTACAAAAATTTCTTCAAGGTAATCCATTTGTAGATTTTCACCAGGGTAGTGGTTAAAAGCAGGTGTGTCTTTTAAACTTTTGGGGAAAGTGGTTGGTAGTTTCCCTGAAGGATTAACTTCCCCAAAGAGAATATTATATAAGGCGTTACCAAACTCTTGGCCAGGAAACCAGCATTGAAGGATCGATTTCGTGTCTTTAATCCAAGGCATGCTGATAGGCGAACCAGTATTTACAACAACCACTGTATTTGGATTTGCTTTCACCACTCTATCTATTAGTTCGTCTTGGTCTCCAGGAAGCTGAAGCGTTGATCTGTCATTTCCTTCAGTTTCCCAATCAGAATTCGTTCCTACTACCATGACCACCGCATCAACTTCTTTGGCTAAAGAAACTGCTTGTTCTATTAAATCTTCTTCATCCGGTTGAAGCATCCCAATCTGTACCGCAGGAAATCTTCCTTCCCATTTATATTCAATTTCAACTAAATATTCTTTTGTTGCCTCTAAATTAACTGAAGATCTTCGTGGTGCACTGCCATAAGAGAAAAAGGCGTCACCAGGTTCCTGAGAAGTCCAGTTGTCCACTATCTCTTTTCCATCAATCTTTAGGCGAGCAGGCCCGATACTAACCAACTCAAAAGTATGCTCTCCTGAAACCTTGGGCTGTAATGTTGCGCTAAATCTTACAGACAAAGAGGGAGATTTCATTTTTGAAGAGACATCTACACCAAAACCAGTTAGCGCCCAGAATCTTCCTCCGGTCATTACAGTTGATTTTAGAACTTCTCCGCCAAAATCTTCACCTTTGTAAAAGTCTACTAAAAAACCAGATTTTCCAGTTTTTGGGCAATTGATGAGCTCTTGTTCTATTGCAGGCAGGAATTTATGAATATGGCAGCCTTTTGCGTATTTGACCGTTAGGTTTTCTTTAAGGTTTTGTTCTAAACCTTCTAGAGGGTGCACTACATAATGTGGTTTTACTGTCGCACTACCTCCTCCTATGAATTGCCCTTTCTCAGCGTTAGAACCTATAACAGCTAGAATTTTAATTTCAGACTTGTTAAAAGGCAATACCCCATCATTCTTAAGAAGTACCATCGAATCAGCTGCGACTTGCTTAATTAACTCTCTATCCTCTTTTAAGTCATTTGACTCTTCAGGTTTTTCTTCTGGATTCTGTAGACGACCAGTAAATTCTGCCACTCTGAGAATTCTTGTTACTTTGTCATTAATAGTAGCTTCTTTAACCTTATTATCTTTTACCGCTTTTACGAGATTTTCTCCCCAGGTTTTTGCAGGTCCCGGCATCTCACAGTCCAATCCTCCATTAGCATTTTCAATAGTTTGTAAAGCAGCCCCCCAATCACTGACCACATAACCCTGAAAATTCCATTCCTCTTTAAGAATATTGATTAAAAGCTCTTCGTTGGAAGAGCAATAAATATTATTTAGCTGATTGTAAGCAGACATCACTGCTAAAGCTCCGCCCTGTTTAACTCCCATCTCAAATGGCAATAGATAAATCTCTCTAAGTGCCCTAGGCTTAATGTTAGAACTAACAGTATGTCTTTGAAACTCAGTATCGTTACCCACAAAGTGTTTTATACAAGCAGCAACACCCTGAGATTGAACCCCTTTTACATAGGCTACAGTAACCGCTCCGGTTAAAAACGGATCCTCTGAATAACATTCAAAGTGCCTTCCGCCCAAAGGATGTCTGTGTATATTAATCGTAGGACCCAGTAATACATCTGCATCTTTACTCTTTGCTTCTCTTCCTAATGATTTACCCAGGGTCTCTATCAGTTCTGTGTCCCAAGTAGAAGCAATGGCTGAACCATTAGGATAACAAGCAGAAGAAACTTTACTGCCACCGTCTCCACGAGCCCCATTAGGCCCATCGGTCATCTTGACTCTAGGTATTGAGAGTCTTTCTACGGGGGTGGTGTGCCAAGCATCAGAGCCTGACAAAATTGAAACTTTTTCCTCTAAAGTAAGTTCTTTGATAAGAGCATCAATCTTATCCATTAAAAGTGGTAAACCTAATAATCTCTTCTCTTATAAATAGAGTCTCTTGGTTTAGCAAACACGTTATGGACCATGGGAATAAATTCCTCTATTGGTAAATTTTCGTATTCAGGATCAAAAGAATTTTGGTCGTACTTAGCACAAAATTCTACACAATCATTCCAGTATTCATGCCCTTTAAATTGGTCTCTCATATTTTTATCAAGTCCCATGTGTTCAAAGAAATAATAACCTTGAAAAATACCATGATGCTTAACTATCCAATAATTTTTATCGGAGACAAAGGGCTCCAACATAGTTGCTGCTAAATCAGCATGATTAGCTGAAGCAATTGAGTCCCCTATGTCATGAAGTAATGCACAAACTACGTATTCTTCATCCCTGCCATCTCGATGTGCCCTGGTTGCAGTTTGAATGCTATGAGTAAATCTATCGACCGCAAATCCTCCGGTATCCCCTTTTAATAGATTTAGGTGATCCATAATTCTATTAGGTAACTCACTAGCATGTTTAGATCCCTGTTCTGCGATTATGGCGTAATCTTCAGCAGTTCCATTCTTCATTTCCGAAAAAGTAGCTTGTTTGTCCATAATAACCTCCGAATTTTTCAAATTATGACAGAAAGGTCCTTTTTTTGCATGTAACCTTAATCTTCCATCCAATGCTTATGCTTTATTCCTTTGGGATCTATAAGTACTCCAGGGTTCATAATTGATCTAGGATCAACTCCTGATTTAGCTGATACCAACATGTCTTTAAACCCCTCGGGTCTTTGCAAGTCATAACCCTTAACGCGATGATCTCGTCCCACTGCGTGATGGTGAGTGACTGTACCCCCATGTTCAACGCAGATTTGATTAGTAGCTATCTTAATATTTTTCCAAACATCTATCATGGTTGAAGGAGTGGCATAGGCTGTATAGGAAAAGTATGGAGCTAATCCATCTGGATAAGTATGAGTTAAACGACAAGTTACAGTTGATTCTTTGCCTGAAATTTCTTTTATTGCTTTTGAGGCCCTTTCTTTTAAAGTTTCAATAAATTCAAATCCTTTATCCCAAGTTATAGAAGTTTCAAAAGTATCCTGAATGATTCCTCTCCTTACTGATGCTTCTCGGTAATAAGGTGCTCTAATAAAACTATTTCTCCACGTTCCGGAAGCTCCTGATTTATGAGCATCCTCTTTCTTTTCTTGAGGTAATTCGTATTGCCCTCCTGCTTCAGAAGCAATCTCTAGAGATCTTTTTAGCCATGCATCCATGTCGTGATCAGCCGACTCAAACGACAATATAAGTAAATGTTTAGAACCATCTCCTGCACCATTAAAAAGAGCTTCGTTAGCATCAAGAAGCCGGCAATTCGCAGGAAATAAGGCAGACTGACTTATAAGCCTAGTTGCATTCAAAGCATCTTCATAATCATCAAACAAGACAGGGCAAGAAGCTCGAAACTTAGGTCTTTCTTGTAATCTCATCCAGGCTTCAGTTATTACACCTAATATACCTTCAGAGCCAATCACCATTCGATCTGGGCTGGGGCCTGCTCCAGAGCCTGGTAATCTTCTTGATTCAATAACACCACCAGGAGTAACCATAGTAGTGGATTCAACAAAATCATCTATGTGCGTATAAAGAGTAGCAAAATGACCTCCTGACCTAGTAGCTATCCACCCTCCTAGAGTTGAATGTTCAAAGCTTTGAGGAAAGTGCCTTAATGTCAGATTAGATTTTTTTAGTTCTTCTTCCAAGGCAGGACCAAAAATACCAGCTTGAATTCGAGCTGCCCTACTTGATTTATCTATTTCCAGAACTTGGTTTAAGTTTCTTAGATCAAGAGAGATAACTGCCGAATAATCATCACCTACATCAGTCTCTACTCCCCCGCAAACACTGGAACCTCCACCGTAAGGAACAACTGCAATATTATTCTCGTTGGCCCAATCTAAGATGTTTACTACTTCTTCCTGGTTATTAGGGAAAGCGACAAGATCTGGTGGGTTAGGAAATGAACCCAGCATCGCTCTTGCAACATCAGGGAATGATTTGCCATAAGCATGATTAAGCCTTTCGACATGATCATCTGAAAGAATATTCTTTAAAGTTTCAGGTGGTATAACCTTGGCTTTGGGTAATTCAATATCCTTAGCTAATGGTATGGGTAAGGCTTCCACTTCATTAAGATCAAAATTTTGTGCTATTCTTTTCTCAACACTTTCTTCTTCTTCCTTCGAAAGTACCTGATCTTGAAATCCCCATCCCCAAAATTTTCTTTCTCTCATTACTTATCTCCCAAACTCAATTCTTACCCGTTTTATTTCTGTAATTGAACACAACTTCCTGTATTAGAATCTGTTTCCAATGAAGCCAAAATAGCTCTATAGATATCTGTATTATCTAGAGTTCCAGTAAAGTTCTCGGCACCAGGGCCATAAGCATAAACAGGTACTGGCACACCGGTATGAGTTCCTCTGCCAACAGCTGTGTTGAAAGATAACTTTACTTCATTGCCTGAATAATCAAGAGGATTTGCGGGTTCTATAAGAAGCCCGCCAGTTTCATGATCAGCGGTTACTACTACCAATGTATCCTTCTTCTCCATCGCATATTCTAGAGCCCATTCAACAGCAGAATCCAGATCTTGCATTTCACGTTTTAAATATTCCAAATTGTTAACATGCCCTGCCCAATCTACCTGAGAGCCCTCAGCCATAATAAAAAATCCTTTACAGCCTTTATTGATGAAATAGTCTGATCGGTTAACCGAGAATTCAAGCATTTCACTTAAGGAGGGTTCAAGCGAATGGTTGTCTGGAGTTTCTATATTTCTTAAATGTTCATCCGCAAAAAGTCCGAAAACTCGTACTGATTGATTGTGGTCAAAATTAAATATTTGATCTTTAGATGTTAACAAGGCGTGAGACTCTTTTACTTCCTCAAGTAAATTTCTACCATCTTCCCTTTTTCCTCCCATCTCTTTTGGTAAAAAGAAATGCCTACCTCCTCCCAGGAGTGTGGCTACATTAGAGCTCATCATCTGAGCGCTGATTTCATCTGTTTTCCATCTCAAGTCTACGTGAGCTACGAAAGCTGCTGGGGTAGCATGCGTGATTTCAGAAGTAGCTAACAAAGAACTTACAAAACCATACTGATCAAGAGTTTCAGTTAAATTCTCAAGATTATTTTTTTCGGCATCTAATCCAAGATAGGTATTATTAGTTTTGTACCCGGTGCTGTATGCAGTAGCTGAAGAAGCTGAATCTGTAACAATTCCATCTTCAGAATGCGTAAGAACAATACCTGAATAGGGAAATTTATCTACTGAGATCCTTGAATTAGGACCACCGCTTATCAGTCTATAAGCTGAAATTTGACTAATGCTCATACCGTCACCAATAAGGAGAATTACGTTCTTGGCTTTCTTTGAAGGCAGAATTAATTGTTTTGGTTCTAGAGCTTTGCTGTTCGGAACTGTCTCAATATAGAAGTCTTTTTCATCTAAACTTGCTACCCCTACAAATAATTTTTGTCCATAAGAATAAACACCCCAAGCACCGATAGCTGCTCCTGCGAGCAAGATTACAACACTCCCTATAATTA
>DTSY01000067.1 GCA_012965075.1 Gammaproteobacteria bacterium
ATCATCATAAAGTTCCGGGTTCATTACTTGAGGCAGCTCAACTGTTTAAAAAATCGCAAGCTGCTAGATCTATTTGGGGCGATCAGTTTGTGGATCATTTTTCTGCGACTCGTGTATGGGAGTATGAGCAATTCCTAAAAAACAGCCGCTTATTTGAAAGTAAACAAAAAATCTCCAATTGGGAGTTAAAGAGGTATTTCGAAATAATTTAAACATGGATAAAGAAAATCTTTTTGACCTAACAGGAAAAGTTGCCCTCATTACTGGAGCTTCTTCCGGTCTAGGTAAGCACTTTGCAAAAACTCTTTCTTCCTACGGAGCAAAAACAATACTAGCCGCGCGGAGAATAGAAAGAATGGAAAGTTTACAAAAAGAACTTTTAAATGAATCTATTGTTGTTTCATTAGACGTTACCTCAAATAAAAGTGTCAATAAACTGAGAGAGGAGATAGAGAACTCTACTGGTCAACTAGACATACTAGTAAACAATGCAGGCATCTCTGATCCAGTTAAATTTAAGGACATTAGTGAAGAAAGTTGGTTGAGTGTTCTAGAAACAAATTTAAATGGTGCTTTTAGAGTTGCCAAAATGGCAACTGATATTATGTTAAAAAATAATGATGGCGGCAGCATAATTAATATAGCTTCCATTCTGGCAGAAAGAGTTGGGCTCAATCTTTCTAGCTATGCATCGGCTAAAGCAGCTTTAGTTCAACTAACCAAAAGCATGGCCCTTGAACTGGCCAGATCTAATATAAGAGTTAATGCTTTAGCTCCTGGTTACATTCTCACTGAAATAAATCAAGATTTCTTCAATACCGATGAAGGAAAGAGTTACATAGGTAAAATTCCAATGAAGAGACTTGGTTTAGAGAGTGAATTGGATGGGGCTCTGTTGTTGTTAGCAAGCAATACATCCTCCTTCATGACCGGGTCTGTAATTACTGTTGACGGAGGTCATTTAGTTAACCCCCTCTAATCTATCTACTCAACGATTTTAATCCAGGTACCAACATCAAGATTTCCGTCAGGATAATCACCGTTAAGAAGTCTTAATTTAGATTCAGGGTCAAATGGAATGGGGCTTTTTCCAGCTAATAAACTATAACTATCTCCTCTTGCAACTTTATAAGATTTAATAAGAAGTGGCTTGGTTAGTTCAAATTCTGTTGTCTTTAAGTCTCTAAAACTCTCAATAATGGATAAAAATTGATTATCAAATTCGCCTATATCAAATCCATTTTTTTCCGTAGTGCCATAAAAGGTAAATATTCGCCTGTCTTTGAAAACAATTGCTACCCTTGAAGTCCCAGAATTTTCTTCTAAAAGAGTTAAAAAGGCTTGATGTCCTCCTAATTTGAGCTCTTTTGACTGATAAACCTCTCCCCAAGTTAATCTGCTTAAATAATTTTTAGGTGTTTCTTTCCTTACCTGATCAGACACACTGACTTGCAAAGAAGCCCTTCCTTCCGGAGCAATAAAAATTAATGAATTTGGAGTATTTAAAACCTCCCAATTGTCCGGTGCGATTAATCTGATGTCTAAATCTTTATGATAAAAGCCATTCTTTCTGAGTATGCCTGCAGCTTCACTATCACCGTAGGTCATTCCTTCTATCCTCTTCAAGTAATTCAGAGAGTTACTTTCAAGAGCATCTTTTCCTAAGCTACCTGCTTTTTTAATTACTTCTTTTAAACGGTTATCATTTGAAGGGTGAGAAGCGAAAATACCATGATAAGTTTGATGGTTAGAACCTCTCCTTTTTGATACTTCTGTTGAATACAGTTCGTGCTCCTTTAACACTGATATGGTATCCATCATTCCCGAAGCCGAATAACCCTTTTTAGCCATGTATTCAGCGCCCAGAGAATCGGCCTGGAGTTCCATGTCTCTGCCATACCCTGCAACCAGTGCTCCGCTAGCTATATTGGCAAGATCGCCTGCAGCTGATCCAGCCTCTCGGGCCACGGCATAAGAAATTATGCTTAATACCTGAGCTTGAGAAATTTGTCTGACACTATGCCTGGCAGTTACATGCCCTATTTCATGTCCTAATACTGCTGCAAGCTCTTCTTCACTTGAAAGGTATACCATTAAACCCCTATTTATAAAAATATAGCCTCCAGGAAGAGCAAAAGCATTAACAGCAGGACTATCTAAAACAGTAAAACGATAAATCAGATCGGATCTGTGACTTAATTCAGCAAGCGAATCGCCTATTGACTGAACATAGCTTTGAATTTTAGGGTCTTGGTAAAGGGTTTGTGATTGAAGGATTTGAGAATAGTACTTTCTTCCCATTTCCAATTCAGCGTCCTCAGACATCAGAACAAAGTCTCTTTCACCTGTAACTGGATTAACCGAACAAGAAATAATAAGACTGAGGAAAGAAACACTAATTAACAGCTTTAGATATTTCATCTCCTTAATTTAAAAGATCAAGGACAGGATCTCCAAATTCTTGCCACCAAACCTCTCCCATCTTCCTTATATTCTCTAGATTTCTCTTATTATTGTCGTCTAATCTCCGGTTCACTTTTCCCAAAGGGGAATTAACTCTAATGTA
>DTSY01000068.1 GCA_012965075.1 Gammaproteobacteria bacterium
ACTCCACTATTAGTGCCCATCAAGCCTCCAAATATCATTGCTGATTTAGGGTTATTCAATCCTACATAAGGTGCCATTAAGGGGGTAGCAACCATTACTAATATAGATTTAACAAGACCTGCCGCTATGCTTAATGCCATGATCTCAGAAGATGCACCCAAGGCCGTTCCAGTAACAGGACCTACTAGAAAGGTAACTGTTCCAGCTCCTATAGTTGTAATATCAACTGGATCTTTATAACCAAAAAGAGAAGCTATAATTGCTCCAACTACAAAGGATAAGATGACTCCAATAAAAAGAGACAAGATTCCTATTTTTCCTGCTCTTCTTAATTCTGAAGTGTTTACCCCATAAGCAGTAGCAACAATAGCAAAGTCCCTAAACATTGCTCCACCTAGAATGGCTAGTCCAGAAAATATTTCGATATCAGCTAAACCCTTCTCTCCCCCTGTTAGATATCCTCCGAAATAAGCAAGAATCAAACTAATAATGATGGCAATGGCTGAGCCATGAAATTTACCATTAGTTAATTTTTCAGATAGGAAATATGAGAACCAAATAATTATGCCTACGACTAGAAAAGCAGTAATGATTCCATTTTTTATAAGGATTGAGTCCATGATTTCTAAAGGATTCATTTTTTCCCTACCTTAGTTAAGAAGGGAATCAATAAAAATGAAATAAAGACAGCCAAGAATCCCGAAACTAGTGCCACGCCTCCGGCATCTAATGCTGAAAACACATTTTGTTTAGCAGCCATTGCTACAACTATAGGAATGTAAATAGCACTCCAAAAAGTTATTCCTTTCTCTGTTATAGGTGGTAGTAAAATTTTTTTCTTTAAAAAAGCAGAAAGACCTATCAAAAGAAGCATAGCTATACCAACTCCACCAAGGTTGGCTTCTATACCTATCAATCTTCCTAAAAGCTCTCCTAGAAAAAGTCCGCTAATGAAGCAAAAAGCTAATAAAGCGACACCATATATAACCATATCTAATTAACTTCTTTCGAACTGTAGTAAAAAATCTACAATCATTTCACTACCGTTAATATTTGAACTAGCACCTAACCTACAAGGCCTGCCGGGCCAACAATGCCCTCCTCTATCAATAGTACAAAACTTAATTTCTGCGCCTTCTGCACATGACTGATAACTTTCACAAGAAACATTGTTTTCATGAAAGGTTACTATAGGCTTCCCTTTGCATTGATTTTTTTTGGCCCACAAAGAAAACATCTGTACGGCACCCATAGTTGAAAAGCCACCAGCTTTTTTATAAGAAGAAACTAGATCCCAGGTACCATGAAAAGCAATAGAAGGAACGGCTTTGGTGGGTTGGCATTTTTCAGGAGGTAAAGAAAGTACTCCTGCAACTGGGGCTATGGCAGCGAAAGTATCAGCCGCTTCACAGCCTATTCGATAAGACATTCTCCCTCCATTCGACATGCCCGTTGAATACACTTTCTTTTTGTTTAAACAATATTTAGTTGAAACGTCTTCTACAATCGCTTTAGCGAAATCTACATCGTCACGAGGAGCCTTAGAGAAATCTCTCTTATTGGCAGGGGATTCCATGGTGAGGCCAGCATTAAAAACTGGCCTACCGTCTAACTCAAGACCCTGAGGATTTACATGAATAAACCTTTTTTTATCTGCGACCAAGTCCATATCAGAATAAACAGCTTGTTGTTCTGCGTTACTTCCTGTGCCATGAAAATTAATAATTAAAGGAGTTGGTATATCAGATTTATAATTTTTAGGAACATACAAACGATAGGATCTGTTCTTGCCTTCATGTTCTATAGAAACAGTTGTCTTTCCTAAGACAGGATTTAAAGCATCACATCCAGAGGAATTTTCTTCGTGATTACCTGCTTCAAGCCCTAAAATTATAAAACCTGCAAAAATTAAAAGGACTCGCTTCATCATTGTCATAGCTTGTGCTTTTAATTTTCTAACTCGAATACAAGGAGAACATTCCCAGGAAACTGACCATGGGTCCCATAACCACTCACAACTATTAATTGATCTTTAGTAATGACTGGTCCGGCTATATCCATAGAACCTCCAAATGCTCTCGTTCCATTTACTGTTTGGAAGAATTGAAGAGTATCGAATTCCCATAAATACTTTCCTGTCTCCTTTCCTATACCATACAGTCTTCCGTCTAAAGCTCCGGCAAAAACCACATCGGATCCAACAGATGGAGGTGCAGAGAAGCCTTTAAAACAATTGCCGTTGCCGTCGGTTACTTCGTTTCGCTTCTTACAATCGTCATCGAGAGGAAAAGTCCAAATTATTTCACCTGTGTCAATATTCAAAGCATAAACTCCAGGCTTGGGATCCCAATCATACTTCCTACTGCCGTCTCGATCCGAATTAGTAACATAAAGCCTTTCATCATCAGTTGCCATACCAGTATGGATACCTCCAAGTACTCCACCCATGCCTATTCTGTTCTTCCAAATAATTTCTCCATTACTGGGTTTCATTCCAAAAGCCCAGCCAGATTTCTGACCTGCTAGATATATTTC
>DTSY01000069.1 GCA_012965075.1 Gammaproteobacteria bacterium
GTATCTCCCCTACTTCACCTACTGCTAGTTCGTTGCCATTTTCATCTTCTATTTTAATTTCTGCGCCGTAACCAGGTTTCCCACAAGATCTGAGCTTATTTTTACTTGGGTCGTGATCCTCAGGCGCTAAGAAAGTTACAGCTCCATTAGTTTCAGTTAAGCCATAGACTTGCCAAAATTCACAATCCATAATCTCTATTGCTTTTTCTAGTGTGTCTTGTGCTATTGGAGAAGCACCGTAAACCACTGTCTTTAAGGAAGACCAATCGACATTCTCTACTTCTGGATGTTGAATTAAGAAAAGAATCACGGCAGGAACAAAAAGAGTATTTTCTATCTTTTCTCTTTCAATTAACTCCAAAATTAGAGTTGGATCAACTTCTGGGATTATTATGCTCTTACAACCAAAAACATAGCCTGCCAACCCCATGTTAGTCCCCGCAACATGAAATACAGGCATACAAACTAAATTCACTGACAGTTCTCGGAAGGACTGTCGATAATATCCTTGTTTGGCCATAATATTAGCACTAGAGAAGTTATTATTAGTTAATTGGACCCCTTTTGGGTGACCGGTCGTACCTGAGGTATATAACTGGATTACATCATCTTCAGGTTGGGTCTCTATAAATGGATCTTCATCTTTTTGCGCGTCTCTCCACTCTGTAAAGGTTTCCCATTCCTCATGAACATCCCCTACAGCAATAATCTTCTTAACATGAGGAAGTTCATCTTTTATTTGTTCTATCAATCCAAAAAACTCTGATCCAACAAAAAGAACTTCACTCTTTGAATCATTAACTATAAATGCAACTTCAGGTGGAGCTAGTCTCCAATTAACTCCCACTGCTACTGTTCTTGATTTTAATGTTCCATATAAGAATTCAAAAAAGTAATCTGAGTTCTTTGCTAAAAAAGCGACTCTTGTATCCGGACCACAATCCAAAGCTATTAAGCCTTGAGCGATTTGATTAGCGTAAGAATCAAACTCCTTATAGGAGGTTTCACGATCACCAAATTTATGGGCTATAGCTTCTGGATTTTTACCCACCCTCCATCTAATGATCTCTGCTAATGTTTTTTCAAAAGGTATGTCCATAAATATCTCCTTACTTATTCCAGCCTAAAGGTTGAAGCTCTTTCTCCACAAATTCTTTGGGGACATCTTCCAATACTGTCCCTAGGGTATCATTCCATCTATTCAGAAAGCCAAAAAGTGCAATTACTGCCACTATGTCAATAATGGCTTCATCATTAAAATGCTTTTGCAATTCAACAAAGTGATCTTTTTTTGAAGCGTTTGGAGTTACTCCAGCTGCAAAAGCTAAATCTAATGTGGCCTTCTCACTTGCACTAAATTGATCGCTTTCATTATATTTGAGAATTTCAGTAATCTTGTCTGGACTTACCCCTGCTTTGCTTGCTCCATGAGAAGTATGAGCTTGGCAATACTTACAACCTGATGCAAGACTGGACGCCAAAGCAATCAAATTTACTAAATCTATACCTAAATGTTTACTGCCAAAAATAGTACTCGCTAAAGCAGAAAACCCATGATTTAAATTAGGATTTTTAGCCATTGATAAGTGGGAATTAGGTAAGTAGCCCATAAAACTTTCAATTACTTTAAAAGTTTCTTCTAGATCTTTAAAAGATTCCCTGGGCTCCCCTCCTATATGTGAATAAGTCATTGAATTCTCCTTTTTTACACTAGATCACATGCTTCTGGAGGCATCCAATGAGCAGGCTTTCCATCCCATTTAATATTACATCCAATAGGGTTAGTTATAGGAATAGAAATACCCTTTCCAGCAGTTGCTTCCTTTAAAACATTATGTAAGTCTTCGGTTGTTCTTAGATCCGTATCTTTTGGATTATCTGTATTTCTCCCTGTATAGATGAGTTTCCATGAATCATCAAAAACAAAGAAATGTGGAGTTTTTAAGGCTCCGTAAGCCTGAGCAGTTTTTTGAGTTTCATCGTGTAAGTAAACCCAGGGAAAGTTAAATTTTTCCATTCTTAAGATCATATTCTCATAAGAATCTTCTTCGTAAGTATTTCTACTGTTTGAATTAATTGCAATAAACTCAGCTTCATTAATAAAATCTTCAGCTACCCCTCTAGTTAATTCATCTGATCCAGTAACATATGGGCAATGATTACAAGTAAAAAAGATTACTTTTAAAGGTTTGTTATTGAATTCATCAATACTGTAAAAAGAACCATCAGTTGATAAAAGGTTCTCGAATCTAGGAGCTTTATCCCCTAACTCAATTGTATAAGTCATTTAAATTCATATATTTGATTAATTTAGAAAATATATTAACAATAGGTACAATAAAAGGCACTTGGAATTAATTCTCTGGTTATAGGAGATAGGAGAAGAAATGAATGAAGTAAACAGCTTATTTAATAGATTAAAGCAAAGCTCCCTTTTTAAAGCCGTAGCAGCTTATGCTGTTTTCTCCTTTGTAATTGTC
>DTSY01000070.1:0-1516 GCA_012965075.1 Gammaproteobacteria bacterium
AAGTGGGTCTTTTAGTAAGGTTGCTGGCTCAAGCTTTGGAAGAACAGGTACCAAACCTAATTAAAAATAAAGTCCAACTTTCGTTTATAGGAGACTTATCTAAATTCGATTTAGATCTACAGAGGAGAATAAAAAAAGCTGAAAAATTAACACTATGTAGTAAAGATAAGAATCTTGATTTAGTAATTGCAGCAAGCTATGGAGGTAGATGGGATATTATTCAGGCATTTAGGAAGATAAGCGGGTTAAAACAAGAGATTGAAATAAATGAAGACTTAGTTAGTTCATTTACTTCTTTGGGTCCTTTCTCTGATCCTGACCTTTGCATACGCACAGGTGGAGAATTCCGAGTCAGTAATTTCTTACTTTGGCATTTAGCTTATTCTGAACTTTATTTTACAGATATTTTTTGGCCTGATTTTGATTCTATTCAATTCCAAAAGGCTTTAGATGAATATTCAAACAGGCAAAGGCGTTTTGGTGATAGGTCAAACTTCAACAACAAGTAAAAATGAATAAAACTAGATTACTTACAGGAATAACAATAGCTCTGGTAATTGTTTTATCTTTTTTATTTCTTCCCTTAAACGTCCTTACCTTACTTTTAAGTTTTATTGTCAGTTTATCGGCATGGGAATTTTATAAATTAAGATTCTCTTCTGAAGTTGCTATAGCTATAAGCTTAATTTTATTTTTTGCTTTTGTTTATTTGAGTTTTGGAATTGGCTTTAAATTATCTTTAAGCTCTATAGGAGTACTGGCATGGTTGGTTATCGGCTTTTTAATCTTAGGTTTTCCACACAATAAAAATATTCTTCAAAATAAATATTTTTGGGTTTTATCTGGTTTCTTTATTCATATACCTTTTTGGACCTCAATTTTTTTAATTTTAAATTATGAAGGCTATTTCCTAGAAAATTTGGGTCTAGATTTTTCTTCCAGATACACTTTAGTTTTGCTTATAACTTTAGGGGCTTTAATGGATACCCTTGCTTATTTTGGAGGGAAAAAATACGGGAAAAGAAAATTTCTCTCAAATATCAGTCCGAATAAGACTTTAGAGGGTTTTTTAATTGCACTAATTGGAACACCCTTGCTAGTAATGCCTGTCTTGGCTTTATTCTTTGAATATAATTTTATTAAGTTTTTTATTTTGATTTTTTTAGTTTCCATTTTTGCAGTTCTTGGAGATGCTGCAGCTAGTCTGTTTAAAAGAGTTGCAGGAGTGAAAGATTCGTCTAATCTGCTTCCCGGTCACGGAGGTATCTTGGACAGGATAGACAGTCATTTAGCTGCTGCACCTTGTTTTGTGGTGCTAGTTTTCTTGATGAGTATGGGTTCATGAAAAAGATTGCTATATTAGGGTCTACAGGATCAATAGGGAATTCTACTCTTAATGTAATTGAGGCTAATCCTGGTGTATTCTCAATAACCTTATTATCAGCTGAATCTAATGTTGATTCGATCTTTAACCAAATTAAGAAGTTTAAACCCAAATACGTTTATTTAAATGATG
>DTSY01000070.1:1616-3538 GCA_012965075.1 Gammaproteobacteria bacterium
TCAGCAACCATGATGAATAAAGGACTCGAAGTAATTGAAGCAAAATGGCTATTCAAAATCGATTCAGAAAAGATTGATATTTTGGTTCATCCAGAAGGTATAGTGCATTCTTTAGTAGAATTTGAGGATGCCTCATTGCTTGCTCAAATGTCTGTTCCAGACATGAAAATTCCAATCGCCTATGGATTGGGCTTTCCAGAGAGGATAAAATCTAATTCTCAAAGATTAAGTTTGGAAAAAATAGAACAATTAAATTTCTGCAAACCAGATTTAAAGAAGTTTCCGAGTATTGGAATGTCAAGAGCTTCTCTTGACTCTGGAGGAACATCTCCTTCCTTATTAAATGCAGCAAATGAAGAGGCAGTTAGAGCTTTCTTGAATAAAAAAATATATTTTACACAAATTACCGAAATTATTTCATTTGTAATGGATACAATTCCTATAAAAGCTGTCAAAGAATTAGAAAATATTTTTCAGGCCGATACTTTGGCAAGGAAGTCAGCTCTAACTAGAATACACCAATTAAGAAGTTAACATGTCCAGCATTCTTATAAGCCTTTTATCTATTATTGTTTTATTAGGTGTCATCATAGGTATTCATGAATTAGGGCACTTTCTAGCTGCTAGAAAATTTAATGTTCATGTAATTCGATTTAAGATAGGCTTTGGAAAGACTCTCGTAAGCCGATTTGATAAGCGAGGAACTGAATTCTCCATAGGCTTACTACCATTGGGTGGTTATGTTCAGATGTTAGGAGAGGACAACCCTATTCAAGGTAAGGACTCAGATCCAGGTAATTATTCTGAAGAAATTTCATATCCTCAAGCCTCCTTAGGGGCAAGGGCTATCATTACAGCTGCTGGCCCAATAGCTAATTTTGTTTTAGCGGTAATAGCCTACTTTCTTATTTTTATGATTGGGGTAAAGGATTTAGTACCTATAGTTGGGGCAGTTAATGATGACAGCTTAGCCATGCAAGCTGGGATTGAAGTTGGTGACAGGATTGTCTCTATAGATAACAAAGAAGTTGTCTCTCTTAAAGACTTAAACACCTTACTTGCTTTGAGGATAGGAGAAACTGGTTCTATTCTCGTAAATTATAAAAAACCTAATTCAGACCTTAAATATTCCGAATCAGTTAATATCGAAAACTGGTTAAGTTCTGAACTAGATCAAAGTATTATTTCCAGTTTCGGTATTCTCCCTTTTATACCCCCCATAGTTTCTTCTGTACAAGTCGGTAGCCCTGCAGATAAGTCAGGTATAGAAAGTGGAGATCAAATAATAAGGGTTGGGGACAACGTAATAAGGACTTGGTATGAATTAGTTGAAGAGATTTCTTCAATTCCTGATAAAGAAACCTCATTAACAATAAAAAGAAATGGAACTTCTTTCTCAGTGCCAGCTTCCATTGGGTCTGTACAGGATGAACTTGGAATAAAAATCGGAAGAATAGGAATAGCAAGAATCTCTAGCAATGAGGAGATCCCTGATGAATTCTTAGTAATTACAAAGAAAGGACCCATTGAGTCTTTTGCTCTAGGAATCAAAGAAACTTACAATTTCACAGTTCTTATCTTGGATTCCATAGGTAAAATGATTACTGGCTCTATCTCTGCAGAAAATATAGGAGGTCCGATACAGATAGCAGTTTTATCTGGCTCGGCAGCTAAGGCAGGCTTGGTATCCTTTATTAGCATGATAGCGTTACTAAGTATTAACTTAGGTTTGGTCAATTTATTACCTGTTCCCATTTTAGACGGAGGTCAATTAGTGTTAATTGCTGCTGAAAAAATTAAGGGTTCTCCGCTTTCTCCGGGGTTTATAGAATTTGCCTATAGAATAGGGTTGTTATTAGTTATTGGGCTAATGGCCTTTGCTGTTTTTAATGACATAACAAGGATAGTTTAATGGTCAAAAT
>DTSY01000070.1:3638-33518 GCA_012965075.1 Gammaproteobacteria bacterium
GCTCTAAAAACTGAAGATTTAATGAAAGGACTTAAGGGTGCTGGTTTATCCGAAGGTCAAGTTTTTAAAAGATCAGTGTTGAGCGGTTTGGCTTTAGAGATACAAAGGCAATACATTTCTCAAGGTAGATACGGAGCTTTGGTAGATGTAAAAGCTAACCCTAAGCCAAGAAATAGAGTTGAACTTGAGATTGAGATAGAGGAAGGAGAAGTAGCAACAATTGAAGGAATAAATGTTGTGGGCAACACAACCTTTAGCGATGATGAGCTTTTAAGAGACTTTGAATTAAGTGTGGGTGGCTGGTTTTCTTTTTTGAATAGCGACAATAAATACTCAAGGGAGAAGCTTAAAGGGGACATAGAAACTTTAACTTCTTATTACAAAGATAGGGGATATGTAGAGTTTGTTTTATCCAGTTCGCAAGTAAGCATTACCCCAGATAAGAAATCGGTTTATATAACTTTAAATGTTGATGAAGGCCTTTCTTACAAAGTAGATAAGATCTACTTAACAGGAGACTTCCCTGTAGAAGAAGAACTTTTACGCCCATTGATATTAATTAAAGAGGGAGATACTTATTCTCAATTCTTGATAACTGAAACAGAGGAACTCTTTACAAACATACTGGGCAATGAAGGCTACAGTTTTGCTGAAGTTCAAGGAGTTCCTGATCTAAATGAAGAAACTGGAGGGGTTGAGCTTACTTTCTATATTGACCCTCAACAAAGAACCTACGTTAGAAGGATTATTTTTAAAGGCAATCAGCGCACTCACGATGTAGTTTTAAGAAGAGAAATGCGACAGATGGAAGGGTCTTGGGCTTCTAATCTATTAATTGAAAACTCTAAATTGAGGCTTGAAAGATTAGGTTTTTTTAAGGAAGTAGTATCAGAAACACTTCCAGTAGCTGGTGTTAACGACCAAGTGGATGTCGAATTTACTGTCGAAGAAGAAGTATCTGGAAGTATTGGTGGGAGTTTTGGGTATTCTTCCTGGGGGTTAATGCTCGGTTTAAACTATTCAGAAAATAATGCTTTTGGAACGGGTACAAGAGTAAATATAGGGATTAATGACAGTGCCTGGCGTAAAAGTTACTTCTTTGATTATGGAGATCCCTATTACACCATGGATGGAGTAAGTAGGGGGTATAGTGTGTTTTATAATGAATCAGACTATGGTCAATACAATATAGCTGCATATACCTCTGATTCTTATGGAGTGGGTATTCAATTTGGTTTACCTATAAGTGACATTGAAAGAATTGGCCTCAATTTAAGATACGAAAACACATCAATAGATGTAGGTTCGATGTCAGCTTCTCAAATTTTATCCTTTACTGCTTCAGAGGGGACTAGTTTCGAGGCTTTGAAGAGCCAACTTATCTGGTCTAGAATTACTCTCAACAGGGGTCTCTTCCCCACAGCTGGACAATCTCAATCTGTTGGCTTCGAACTGACGCTTCCAGGCAGTTCTATAACTTATGCTAGAGCTACCTATCGACATCGGTATTATAGGCCTATCTTTGGAGGGAAATTTATTCTAGGTTTGAGAGGAGAGATAGGGGTTTTAGAACCCTTTGGAGATACTAAGGTAGCTCCTTTCTACGAACATTTTTATGCTGGAGGAATAACATCAGTTAGAGGCTTTAGAGCTAATACCCTGGGACCAAGAGCGACTCAGTCTCAATACATTCTCGATGCAGAGGGCAACCCCGTATTAGATGAGTTCGGCCAACAAATATTCAATCCTTATTACGGTTTTAATCAAAATGACGATCGATCGATTGGAGGGGCTTATTTAGTAGAAGGTGGATTTGATTTAATTTTTCGTTTACCTTTTCTCGAAGATCAAAGATCTGTACGAACTTCTTTCTTCATTGATACAGGTAATGTTTTTGCACAAGACTGCGGCGATGACGGAAACATAAACTGCAGTGAATTTGACCTAGGAGAGCTAAGATATTCTTATGGATTAGGAGTGACTTGGATTACTCAATTAGGACCTATGTCTTTAGCGTTAGCTGCAACTGGAAATGCGGGTCCTTTGGATAGAACCGAGGGATTTCAATTTGAAATAGGAACACAATTTTAAAGATTAACTGGATACAGTGACCCTTTAAACGGTAAACTGCGCCACCAAGTTTAGATTTAAAGCCGAATGAGGAGAGATTATGAATTTGAATAAATTAGTAATAGCATTGATTGCATCAATACTTATACCAATTTCCCTACAAGCAGAGGAGATTGAAAGTGGGTCTATAGCTGTTATAGACGTAGAAGTTGCTATATTTGGAACAGAGGCTTCAAAACAAGCTTTTGAAGAACTTGCAGCGAGCAAGGAATGGAAAGAAGTAGAAGAAGATCTGCAACTAAAGATTAATGAAGCCACTGAAATTCAGGAAAAGCTTCAGAAAGAAGGCCCTACTATGTCTGGTGATGAGAAACTTGATGCACAAAAAAGACTGAATTCTCTTAGTCAAGATGCTAATTTCCTTAATCAGAAGCTAACTACAATGAGAAACGAACTCATGCAACTAATTCAAAATGAACAAGCCCCTAAATTCCAAAAAGTTGTTTCTGAATTAATGAGAGCAAAAGGAATTAAAATACTTTTGCATAGACAGTCAGTTCTTGGTTTTGATACTGGAGATCCTACTCTTAATATGACGCCAGAAATAACTGAACTACTCAATCAGATAGAAGAGTAATTTTTTTTGTGTCTCCAAAAAAAGGTATAACTCTAGGTGAGCTTGCAAAAAAACTAAATGCAGAGCTAGTCGGCAACCCTGAAATTCGGGTAAAAGGCTTGAATACTCTAACAGGAGCTAGTCAAGACGAGATTAGCTTTCTTTCCAGAAGACAATACATTAAACAACTGGATTCAACTAAAGCTGGCGCAGTAATTATTGGAGAGAAATATAAAGATCTGGCTTCAGGCAATTTTATTGTGGGCAAGGATGCCTATCTTCTTTATGCGAAGACAACTCAAATATTTAAAGAATTGAACCAGGATCCTTTAAAAGAAGGAATCTCAGAATTAGCTGAAATATCCTCCTCAGCAAAAATTAGTTCTTCGGCAACTATAAGTTCTTTCTGTAAAATTTCTGACAATGCTGACATTGGACAAGAAGTCCAAATAGGTTCTGGAGTTGTAATAGGTGAATCTACCAGCATAGGAGATAAAACTGTCATACATTCCAATGTTTCAATTTATCATTCAGTCTCAATAGGACAGGAATGTATTATTCATGCAGGTTCAGTAATTGGATCTGATGGGCTTGGTTTTGCAAGAGAAGGGCAAGATTGGGTAAAGATTGAACACTTGGGTGAAGTAATAATAGGTAACAATGTGGAGATAGGTTCAAACTGCTCAATAGACAGAGGTTCAGTAGGAAACACTTGTCTTGATGACCAAGTAAAACTCGATAATAACGTGCATTTAGCTCACAATGTTAAGTTAGGAAGGTCTTCAGTAATAGCAGCAAATACTGCAATTGCTGGCAGCACAACAATTGGGAAAAACTGCACTGTATCTGGAGCTTGTGGCATCATAGACAACCTTACAATTACTGACTCAGTGCATATAACTGCAGGCTCTCTGGTGACTAAATCTATTACAAAACCTGGAACTTATACTTCAGGCACCCCTCTAATAGAACATAATTTATGGAAACGAAATGCTGTTGCATTTAAAAGGCTTAAAGATTTAATAAAAAAATAATTTATGGAAAAGATTTTAGACATTGAAGAAATTCAGCAGTATTTACCTCATAGATATCCTTTCTTATTAATCGATAGAGTGGTTGAGTTGGAACTTGGCAAGTACATTAAAGCTTATAAGAACGTAACCACAAATGAACCTTATTTTGAGGGCCATTTTCCTGGAAAACAGGTAGTACCAGGAGTTTTAATCCTGGAAGCAATGGCGCAAGCTTCAGGGATACTGGGATTTAAAACCATGAATAAGAAACCAGAAGAAGGTTCAATTTACTATTTCGTAGGAGCAGATTCACTACGATTTAAAAAGCCTGCTGTACCAGGAGATCAGATTATTTTAGAGTCAACGGTTGTAACCCATAAGAGAGGAATATGGAAGTTTGATTGTAAAGCAAGTGTTGAAGGAGAGATCATAGGCGAAGCAAATATTCTTTGTGCCGATAGACCAAAGTAAAATTATGCACCATCCAACTGCCATCATAGATCCGAAAGCTAAACTGGATAAAAATGTAGAGGTAGGCCCTTACTGTGTAATAGGACCAGGTGTAAAGATAGGCTCTGGAACAATTTTAGAGTCTCATGTCATTCTTAAGGGAAACACAAAGATCGGGAAAAAAAATCATATTTTTCAATTTTCAACTGTTGGTGACGGCAGTCCTGATAAAAAATATAAAGGTGAACCCACCAAGCTCATAATAGGGGATGAAAATCAGATAAGAGAAGGTGTAACTATTCATAGAGGAACTATCCAAGAGAAAGGAATGACTAGAATAGGTAACAGAAACCTGCTTTTAGCTTACTCACATGTCGCTCATGATTGTGAGATTGAAGATGATGTTGTTCTGACTAATCAAGCCGCATTAGCGGGAGCTGTTAAAGTTGGAACAGGAGCCATTCTTGCGGGTTACGCCATTGTTCATCAATTTTGTTCTGTAGGTGCCCATAGTTTTTGTGCCATGGGAAGTACAGTCAATAAAGATATTCCTGCTTTTGTAAGAGTTAGGGGAAATCCTGCTAAACCTTATGGAATTAACAGTGTCGGTTTAAAAAGATTAGGGTTTTCTAGTAGGGCTATTGAAGCTTTAAGATCAGCTTATAGGTCAATTTATAGAAAGAATCTGACCATAGAGGAAGCACTAAAAGAGTTAAGACCCCTTGAACAGAAACACAAAGAAGTTAAGTTATTTAGTCAAACAATAAAAAAATCTTCTCGTGGAATCGTTCGTTGATGTCTTCCTACATCAGTAGTAAGAAAACAAGAAAATTAAAAATAGCTCTAGTTGCAGGAGAAGATTCAGGGGACCAGCTAGGGGCCTCACTTATTAGAAATCTGAAAGAAATCTTTCCTTTAGCTTCCTTCATTGGAGTTGGAGGGAGCAAAATGAAAGAAGAAGGTTTAAATTCTTTTTTTGACATGAGAAAGATATCAGTCATGGGACTTATTGAACCTCTGATGCACATTTCAGAATTATTATCATTAAGAAAGGAACTAAAAAACTATCTCTCAAAAGAAGCTCCAGATATCTTTATAGGCATCGACTCACCAGATTTTAATTTATCTATTTCTAGGCATCTAAAACTTCAAGGAATAACAACAGTTCAGTATGTTAGTCCTTCAATCTGGGCTTGGAGAAAAGGAAGAATCAGGACTATCGAAAAATCTGTAGACAAAGTTCTAACTTTATTTCCTTTTGAAAATCTTGCTTATGAGAACTCTTCAGTAGAGGTTTCTTTTGTAGGTCACCCTTTAGCACATAAAATTTCCAAGGATCTTAACAAAGAAGAAATAAGGAAAAACAAGTTTCATTTAAATAAAGGGAAGATGGTGGCTTTATTGCCCGGAAGTCGAAAGTCTGAAGTATCAAAGATGGCAGAGGTCATACTAAATACAGCTAAGTTAATCAAAGATGTTGATAAGGATACTAGTTTTTTTATGCCTTTAGCTGACATAAGGCATAAAGAGTTAATTCCAGAAGTGGAGAATTATTCCTGGGTAAACTTTTCTGAAGGCGATTCTCAAGAAGTCCTTTCAGCTTCACATATAGGTATAGTTACTTCAGGAACAGCTTCATTAGAAGCAGCTCTATTAAGGACTCCTGTTGTAGTGGTTTATAAAACAAGTTGGATAACATACTTTCTGGTTAAGCCTCTTTTAAAAATAAAACAATTTTCTTTACCTAATCTTTTGGCAAAAAAATCTATTCTTCCAGAACTGCTTCAAAGTGAAGTAACTGAACAAAATCTCTTTAAAGCTTACAAAAATTTGGAAGAGAGCAATAATCAAGGTGTTTTAGCTGCGTTTGAAAAGATTCATTCAGAACTTAAAGCTGATGGCCCTGATACTGCAGCTAGGGTTGTTGCAGAAATGATTTGAAGTTAGTAGCAGGAGTTGATGAAGTTGGAAGAGGGCCTTTAGCAGGCCCAGTAGTAGCTGCTGCTGTAATCTTAAGAGAAGATAAATCATTTAATGAATTAGCAGATTCAAAGTCCTTGTCAGCTAAAAAGAGAGAGGAATTAAATATTCTCATAAAAGACAAAGCTTTATCGTGGAAAATTGCTTTTGTTTCTTCAAAAAAGATAGACCAGATTAATATCCTACAAGCTTCACTTCTTGCCATGATGAAAGCTGTAGAAGGCCTAGAAAAAAAACCAGATAAAGTACTTATTGATGGCATACATAAACTAAATATTTCAGTTCCTTCTATCGCTGTAGTAAGAGGTGATACCAAGCACAAAAGTATTATGGCTGCATCAATCATAGCTAAAGTTGCAAGGGATGAATTTATGAAGAAATTAGATAAAAAATTTCCTCAATATGGTTTTATTGATAATAAAGGTTATCCCACAAAATTTCATATCAATGCACTAGAATTGTATGGACCTTGTGAGCAACATAGAGCATCATTTAGGCCTTTAAAAGACAAGTTTTAATAAAATATGAGCCTTCAGAATTTTGTTCATTTACATCTCCACTCTGAGTACTCTTTGTCGGATGGAATTATAAGAATTGAAGAGTTGGTGGAGCGTTCTTGTGAATATAATTTTCCTGCTGTAGCTCTAACGGATTTAACAAATCTTTTTGGCCTAATTAAGTTTTATAGGATGGCAAGAGAAAAAGGCATCAAACCAATTGTAGGCTGTGAACTAAGGTTAGTTAAAGAGGAAGGTAATATCGGAGCACCTTTTGTTCTCTTAGTAAAAAATAAAAGAGGCTATACGAATTTAACCAAATTAATTTCTAAGGCCTATATAGAGGGCCAAGATACTGGCGATCCTTTAGTAAAGATAGATTGGTTATCTGATTATTCAGAAGGATTAATCGCTTTATCTGGGGGGCAAAAGGGTCACATAGGACAAGCCCTCTTATTAAACAATAATAATTTAGCAAAGAAGAGAATTAATTATTTTAGAGATATTTATGGAGAAGATTTTTTCCTAGAGATACAAAGAGTAGGGAGAGAAGATGAAGAGCATTACAACATTTCTGCCATTGATTTAGCTCAAGAAATAGGGATCCCCATAGTAGCTACTAATGATGTTAGATTTCTTACCCCCATAGACCCTGATGATGAGAGTCCTTCAGATTTTGAAGCTCATGAGGCAAGAGTTTGTATTCAAAAGGGAGAAATCTTATCAGACTCTTCCAGAGCTAAAGAGTATGTAGAGAGCCAGTATCTGTCTTCTGCTGAAGAGATGATGGCTAAATTTTCAGATATTCCTGAGGCCCTAGAAAATACCCTTCTAATCTCAAAAAAATGTAATTTGGAATTGGAGTTGGGAGAATTTTATCTTCCTGACTTTGAAGTCCCAGGAGAAACTACGACTAAGGACTACTTAAAAAAGAAAGCCAAAGAGGGATTAAAGAGAAGGCTTGAAGAGATCAACTCTTCCATAAATTCTTATGACATAGATAAAAAGATTTATACAAAAAGATTAGATTATGAGTTAGATATGATATGTAAGCTTGGATTCGAAGGTTACTTTCTAATTGTTGCTGATTTTGTAAATTGGGCTCAAGAGAACGATATTCCAGTAGGGCCTGGCCGAGGATCAGGTGCGGGCTCTATTACTGCCTATGCTTTAGGTATAACCGCTATAGACCCTATCAAATACGATTTATTATTTGAGAGGTTCTTAAATCCTGACAGGGTAAGCAACCCCGACTTTGATATAGATTTTTGCATGGAAGGAAGGGACAAAGTTCTTGAATATGTTACACAGAAGTATGGTAAAGATTCAGTAGCACAAATTAGTACTAGAGGGACTATGGCTGCAAGAGCTGTATTGAGAGATGTGGTTCGGGTCTTAGGAAAGCCCTATGGTTTTGGGGATAGGTTAGCTAAAGCAATTCCCGATGTACTTGGTATTTCATTAGAAGAAGCTTATAAAGACAAGCAATTTAAAGAACTCATAGATTCTAGCGAAGAAGGTAAAGAGGTATTTGACATGTCTTTAAAATTAGAAGGCTTATCAAGAAGTGTTGGAACCCATGCAGCAGGAGTCGTTATTGCACCGACTGCTTTAACAGATTTTACCCCCCTTGTTGTTGACCAGGAAAAGGGAACCGTAGCTACTCAGTTTGATATGGGGGATGTTGAATCTGCAGGCTTAGTAAAATTTGATTTCTTAGGACTTAAAACTTTAACTGTTATTAATCGAACTTTAAACAGAATTAACGAGAATAGAAGTGGTAAATCATTAGATATTAATGATTTACCTTTAAATGATGAAAAGACTTTCAAACTCCTTCAGAGAGGAGAAACAACTGGAGTTTTTCAACTTGAATCCCGAGGAATGAAAGAATACTTAAAGAAATTAAAACCTAATAATTTTGAAGACATAGTTAGTATGAACGCACTCTATAGACCGGGTGCTCTGGGGACGAATATGCCGGGAGCACCCGGGATGAATATGGTGGATTTGTATATAGAAAGAAAGCATAAAAGAGAGGAGATTCCCCCTGGTCATGAATCAGTAAAGAAGGTCTTGAGTACTACGTATGGAGTAATTGTTTATCAAGAACAGGTTATGCAAATCGCCCAAGAACTTTCTGGGTTTACTTTAGGTCAGGCAGATATTCTTAGAAGAGCAATGGGAAAGAAGAAGAAAGATGAAATGGAGAAAATGAAGAAAGATTTCATTGATGGAGCGGTGAACAAAAAAGTAAACAAAAGGTACGTTGAAAATTTATTTGAACAAATAGAACAATTTGCAGGATATGGATTTAATAGATGTCATTCTGTTCCTTATGCCTTAATTGCTTATCAAACGGCTTGGCTGAAAGCTAACCATCCTTCAGAATTTATGGCATCTCTTCTTTCTTCAGAGTTGGATTCAACGGACAGAATACAAATGTTTGTTGATGATTGCCGATCTATAGGCTTAGAAGTTTTAAAACCTGATATTAATGCAAGTTTTTATGAATTTAATGACCTAGATGAGAAAACTGTCCTTTATGGACTAGGTGCCATTAAAGGCATTGGGGAATCTTTGGTGAATACGATTATAGAAGCTAGAAAGAAAGGCCCCTTTGAAGATTTTTATGATTTTTGTAGAAGAATAGGCAGTAATAGATTGAATAAGAGAATATTAATTAGATTGATAGGCTCGGGGGCTATGGATTCACTGGGGAAAAGGGAAACACTGTTCAATTTGATTGAAGCTTTATTAAAGAGAGCAGAACAGTCAGTAGAAAGATCAGAGAGTCAAATATCAGACTTATTCATTGACGACCTTCATCAAGAAAAAGATATGGATTTACAAGGTAAAACTCAAGAAGAGTTTGACGTCCTTTCTCACGAATGGAGTTCATTAGGCTTCTATTTAGAATCTCACCCCATAGAAGGAAAAAGAGAGGAAGTAAGAAAAATGTGTGGATTATTTATATCTGAACTTGAAGAAGCTCCGCATACTCAAAGGGTGGCAGGAATGTTAATGCATTTAAATGTACGTCAAGGTAGGCACGGAAGATATGCCTTCGTCACTATAGATGATTCTTCAGGTCGATTAGAAGTTTCAGTTTGGTCCGAAGCATTTGATACTTATAGAAGTGTTCTCAGAAAGGGACAGATTATCGTAGTTGAAGGTATTGTTGAGAAAGACAGTTATTCTGACGATAAGAACAATTCTTCTTTCAAGATGATAGCAGAGAGAATCCTTTCTTTTGATCAAGCAAGAAAAGAATTTATAAAATTTGTGATGATTTCTGTTGGTAGTGATTTTAAAGAACTTGATTCTTTAACTTCTCAGTTAAAAGAGCTATCCACTAATGGCTCAGGTAGCCCCGTAGTTATTTCTTACTCAGGTGATAATGCTAAAGCCGATATTAAATTGCCCAAAGAACTTACATTAGATGTGAATGATCTTTCATATAGGACTTTGGAAAGTATATGTGGAAAGGGTAATGTTGATTTGGTGTATTATGCTCGACCTTATATTCATTAACAGATTGACATGCTAAGCGACTATTTAGATTTTGAAGAGCCTATAGCTGCTCTAGAGAATAAGATTCAAGATTTGCAATCTTCGGATGAGAACCTGGGGAATGATTTAGCTAAGGAAATATCTAAACTAAATGATTCAATCATTAAGTTAACCGAACAAATCTATAAGAATCTCAATATTTGGCAATGTGTTCAGGTAGCTAGACACCCTCAAAGACCTCATTTTATTGATTTAGTGGATAAGATCTGTTCAGATTTTGACGAACTTCATGGAGATCGTCAATACGGAGACGACAGAGCTTTAGTAGGGGGACTAGCGACAATAGGTAATCACAGATTAGTTCTAATAGGACAAGAAAAAGGAAGAACAACTGATGATAAGATCAATAGAAACTTTGGCATGGCGCAACCAGAAGGTTATAGGAAAGCTGGAAGGTTAATGAAGTTAGCTGAACAATTTAGTTTACCCGTGGTAACTCTTGTTGATACCCCTGGAGCTTATCCAGGAATAGATAGTGAAGAAAGAGGCCAAAGCGAAGCTATAGCTAACAACTTATTGCTTATGTCTTCTCTTAAGACTCCTATATTAGTAAATATTATTGGTGAAGGAGGATCAGGTGGAGCTTTAGCCATTGCCGTGGGTGATCACATCTCTATGATGAAATATGCTACATATTCAGTTGCCTCCCCTGAAGCTTGCGCATCTATAGTTTGGCGAGACTCAGATAAGGCATCAGATGCTGCCGAAGCAATGTTGATGAATGCTGAAAATATTTTGAGGTTAAAGCTAATTGATGAAATTGTAGATGAGCCCCTTGGAGGAGCTCACAGGAATCCAGACCAAGCAGCTCTTCTGCTCAAAAAGTCCATAATTGAAAATCTAGATAATTTAAAGTCAATACCAATTTCTTCCCTAATTGAAACGAGATATACAAAGTTAATGTCTTATGGGAATAAATAGATTATGTTTGACCCGGATCATTTAAAAGATATTAATTTTGAAAAATACAGTCGAATAGCAATTGCTTTCTCTGGCGGGTTAGATTCTTCCGTGTTGCTTCAAGGTTTGGCTTCCATTCCAGAATATAAAAAAAAGCTTTTTGCTATACATGTAAATCACGGAATAAGTCCTAATAGTGACTCCTGGCTTAAACATTGCGAACAAATGTGTGCCTCAATAGGAGTTAATTTTGTTCCGTTAAAAATCTACTTAGAAGACAACCTAAAGGTAAGTGAGAACCTTTTGAGAGAATTCCGTTACGAGACTATTTTATCTTGGCTTAAGAAGGGAGATGTTTTGTGCACTGCCCATCATCAAGATGATCACATCGAGACAGTTTTATTTCGAATACTGAGAGGGACAGGTATTAAAGGATTGTCAGGAATAGAAAAGTTCTCTCAAATTGGTGGCATTGATCTAATAAGGCCCTTGATAAATTACTCAAAAAAAGATCTTTTAGAGCATGCAAATAAAAGCGGCATTGACTGGGTAGAAGATGAATCTAATGAAGATTTATCTTTTTCAAGAAATTTCATTAGAAAAAATATTCTTCCTAATTTAAATAACGAGCATTGGCCAAGTTATTTTAATTCTCTCTCTTATCTTTCACGGAAGGCTAAAGAGGCCAATGAAATTTTAGATGAAATAGCTGATTTAGATTTAAAGTCTTGTACCCCTGAATCTTTTGATAAGCTTTCAATTTTAAAAATAAAAGAACTAAGTCGTGCAAGAGGGTTAAATGTTCTCTTTAAATGGTTAAGTTTAAATACCCATCTTGGCATTTCCAACAAGCTAACAGATCAAGTCTATAAAAGTGTACTTTTGGCAAGCGATAGCTCTAATCCTAAGGTTTCTTTTGGTAGAAAAGGACATAAGGGGTCTTTTCAAGTTAGAAGATTTAATAATTTTTTACATCACTTGCCTCTCACTGAAACAGAATCTTTGAACGACAAAAAGGATTGGAAATGGAATCCAGATATTCCCTTGGTACTTCCGACTGGAACTCTTTCAATGAAAGTTAGTTCTGGTACAGGTCTTTCTTCATCATTAAGCCAAAAGGGTATTATTATTAGAGGTAGAGCTGGTGGAGAAAGATGTAAACCTCAGGGTAGATCTAAGTCACAAAAATTAAAAAAACTTTTTCAAGAATATGGAGTCCCTCCTTGGGAAAGGAACAGAATTCCATTGATTTATATAGGCGATGATCTAGCAGCAGTATCCGATTTATGGGTTTGTGAAGATTTTTTAGCCGAGAAGGATGAAGAAGGGATCATATTGAATTGGACTGATAATTTAAGGAACTAATAAGTACAATTTAGTTTTAGGTTTTAAGATCAGCATCAAGATTTTGGTTCTCTAACTCAGCCCTTAACTCAGCATGTTTCTCTTTTGTTAAAGGATAGAACCAAGTAAGGAATAGGGCAGGCAGGAAAAATGCGGCACAGCCAATACAATAAAAGAATCTCAAAGCCAACATCTCTGTTTCTCCGTTCACAGCTCCGGGTATAAATCCAAAGAAATCAACCAATCTCGCGGCAGCCCAAACGGCTAGCATTGCAGATATCTTTGCAATCATTCCATTTAAAGCAAAGAATGTTCCAGCCCTTCTTCCCCCAGTCCTTAAGGAATCTATATCAACTACATCAGCTAACATTGAGATTGGTAGAAACTGTAGACCCCCGAAACAAGCACCCTTTAGAAGAAAGAGAATGTGAAATTGGGTGTAATCCCCAAATTCTAGAAAAAAGCATAAAAAACTAACCGTTCCGGTACCAATTAAAGTAATGCAAAAGGCCCTATGTTTACCAATAACTTTGCCCAACCAAAGCCAAAAGGGAATGGCAATAAATCCTGCTATAAAGTACCTGGCATAAGAGGCTCCTACTGTCTCTATGCCTATAACATCTCTAACAAACCAGAGAGAAAGGGTGTTTCTAAATGATTCGCCCGCTATAACTAGAAAAATGATTGCTAATATCCTAACTAAAAGAGGATTCTCTCTTGCATACCTTAATCCTTCTCTTAAAGGGATTTTCTTTTTCATTTTTGGCATTGGGTCTGGTACTTTCCAAATAGCAATGGCAGCAAAGATAGGAAGAAGCAAAATAATTCCTAAGCCCATGTACCCTAAAATGTCTCTCATTAGGTTTGTAGTAGAAAAATCTTGAAAAAGGAAGATTGCTGAAAGAGTTCTTACCAATCCTTCTTTTAAAGATATGCCGTCTCCCGATACCTCAACTCCTAAAGGAATTAAGGCAGAAATAAGCAAACCTATTAAGGTAAAAGCTTCCCTCCCACTCACAATTCGGGATCGTTGGTGGTAATCAGATGAAATTTCAGCTCCCCAAGCCCCATAGGGAATTCCAATAATCGTAGAGCCTAAATACATTAGCACCATCCAGAACAGAAAGTAGGTAACTGTGACGTCTTCTCCAGGGATGAAGAGCTTGTAAACAGCTATCATCATTATAGGAACACCCAAAATTATCCAAGGCTTTCTTCTGCCATACCTTGTTCTAGTTGTGTCTCCCCATTGACCTATCAAAGGGTCTGTAACTACATCAGTTAACCTAGCGATTAAAAGCAAGTCAGCTAGAAGAGCAAGAGGTACTGCAACTACTTCTGAATAAAAGGGTATGAGCCAGATAGCTATTGGGTATCCGATCATAGCCAACGGTGCCCCGAGACCACCATAAGCCATAATCTTTCCTCTATTAACCGACGATAAAGAAGTCATCCTTTCCCCTCTTAGATCGGAGATAAGACTATATTGAAAGCAGAATTTTAGCTAGAGGATATTTTATTTAACCCACTGATCACAGAAAGAAAACTTGCAATGACAGTATTGGCGTGCATTCCCACTCCCCAGGAAGATTTACCTTCACATTGGATCTCGATATAGGCCACAGCCTTGGCATCAGAGCCTGTACTTACAGCATGTTGATGATAATCTGAAACTTTAACCGATAAATCTAGACCATTTTTTAAAGCACTTATAAAGGCATCTATGGGACCATTGCCAGTGCCATTAATAGAATACTCTTTCCCATCTTTGGTTAGTTTTATGCCTATAAGGTCCTCTTGCGATTTATTTTTTGAAGAAGATTCAATATGGTGTTCAACAAAATCAAAACCCTCATCCTTATTAAAATATGTCTTTTGAAAAGTTTCCCAAATTTCAGAAGCCGTTATTTCTTTTCCAGTCTCTTCAACGATCTTTTGGATAATCTGACTAAATTCTATCTGCAACCTTCTCGGCATACTTAATCCATGGTCACGTTCTAATAAAAAGGCCACACCACCCTTTCCTGATTGGCTATTAACTCTAACCACTTCTTCATAGGTCCTTCCGACATCTGAGGGATCTATTGGTAGATAGGGCACTTCCCACAAAGGATTATTTGTATCTCTCATGGCGTCAAAACCTTTTTTAATAGCATCTTGATGCGATCCAGAAAATGCAGTAAAAACTAAATCCCCTGCATAAGGATGTCTAGGGTGGACAGGCAGTTGATTACAATATTCGACTTCTCTCATGATTGGGTTGATATCTGAAAAGTCTAAGTGAGGATCTACTCCTTGAGTTAACATATTTAAAGCCAAAGACACCAAATCCACATTTCCCGTTCTCTCTCCATTTCCAAATAAAGTGCCTTCAATTCGGTCCGCACCTGCCAACACCCCTAATTCAGTTGCAGCAACTGCGGAGCCTCTGTCATTATGCGGATGAAGGCTAACTATCACATTTTCTCGATTTTCAAGATTTCGACACATCCATTCGATTTGATCTGCATAGATATTTGGCGTCGCTAACTCAACTGTTGCAGGCAGGTTAATAATTGATTTTTGTTCTGGGGTTGGTTGCCAAATTTCATTTACTAGATTACAAACTTCAACAGCATAAGGAAGTTCTGTTCCGGTAAAACTTTCTGGACTGTATTCAAACCTCCAATTAGTTTCAGGTTGTTTCAGAGAATTTTCTAGGACCCATTTTGCTCCATTTTCCGCAATTTTCTTTATTCCTTCTTTATTGCTTTTGAAAACAACTCTTCTTTGAACAGTTGAAGTAGAGTTATAAACATGAAGAATGGCATTTTTTGCTCCTTTTAGAGATTCAAAAGTTCTTTCTATCAGTTCTTTTCTTGACTGAGTAAGAACTTGGATGTGTACATCATCTGGAACCAATCCTTCATTAATGATCTTTCTTACAAAATCAAAATCAGTCTGAGAGGCAGCTGGGAAGCCTACCTCAATTTCTTTGAAGCCTATATCCAAAAGAAGCTTAAACATTCTTAGCTTCTTTTCTTCCCCCATGGGCTCTATCAAAGCTTGGTTTCCATCTCTTAAATCCACACTGCACCAAATAGGAGCTTTATAAATTATCTTTTCCGGCCAAGCCCTTCCCTCTAACTCTATTTGTGTAAAAGGTTGATACTTTGAAATAGCCTTGTTAATTACTTTCTTCATTTTTATATAAGTTTACCTAAAATCCATCCTTTAAGGATGGTATCTTTTGTTTAATTCGAGATATTATTAGAACTAGAGATAGATAGATGGACCCGGTAAGCTCTGTTAGACAGAGACCGGGCAAGTAAGTCGAAGGTTTAAAATGTTCAATACATCTAAAAACATGGTAGCGCAGTATATATAGGCAATTAGAAGGGTCAAGTTAACTAAACTAAAAACGTTTTACATGTCTGAAATAGGTTTAAATAAATTAAAAAGATTAGGATACCAATTTTGGTCATCTAAAAGTCCACAGGAGAATTTATCTGAGGAGAGCATTGTTTTTTATGTTTTAGGCCATAAAACTCTGATCACAGGTAAGTTGAAAGAATTTAATGAGTACCCAAGAATCATTTCTTCAATAAGTAGAATTTTAGGTCTGACCGATAACGAAATAAGAAAGATAGATAAATCAGAGTCATCTGTGAATGAATTTAATTTAGTAATAGATTTTGCTCAAGAATTATCTTTTAAAACAAAAAAAACTATTAAATTCGATTCTTTAAAATTATTAATAAAGGACAAAGGACTTAAAGAAAGTTTTTATAAAGAATTACGAGGATTGAATTAATGGTGAGCCAAAACATCAATACTAAATACAGGTACATGCAAGAGGCTGACATAGAAATTAGTAGAGATATAGAAATTAATTCGAACCCAGTTCCTTGGACAGAAAAGAACTTCTTAGATTGCTTGCGAAAAGAATATTACTGTTTGATTCAAGAGCTTGATAAAGAAGTTTCTGGTTTTGCTATACAAACTATATCTTTAGATGAATCACATCTTCTGAACATAGGAATTAGAGAAGAATTTAGAAATAAAGGGTTAGGTCAAGATCTATTAGATCAGATTGTCCACGCATCAAAATCAATGGGGAGTAAAAAAATATTTTTAGAAGTTAGAGTTTCCAACGAGCCGGCCATAGAGCTCTACAGTAAATCTGGATTCAAGAGAGTTTCTATTAGAAAGAACTACTATCGGTTGCCTGATGGAAGGGAAGATGCTTTGGTAATGTCAAAAAGACTTAAAAAACCTTGGAAATTATTTTAATTTTGAGCCTCTAGTAAATCAGTGATATCTGAAGATAATTGTTCCGGCGGTGTTCGCGGAGAAAACCTCTTTATTGGTTCTCCGCTCTTATTAATTAAGAACTTAGTAAAATTCCATTTTATTTTTTCTGATCCCAATAGCCCAGGTTTACTAGAAGTGAGAAATTTAAATAAAGGATGAGCCGCAGGTCCATTAACTTCGATTTTTGAAAATAATGGAAAAGTAATATCATATTTTGCGCTACAAAATAGGGAAATTTCTTCGTCTGAACCCGGTTCCTGATTCCCAAATTGATTGCAAGGAAAACCAAGTATTTCTAGCCCCTTTTCTGAATATTCTTTATACAGATCTTGTAGACCTTGGTATTGAGGCGTGAATCCACATTTACTAGCTGTATTCACGATTAAAAGAGCCTTTCCAGAATAGTCAGAAAGGCTGGTTTCCTCTCCATTTACATTTGTGCAGGAAAAATTATAAATATTTTTTATTTCATCCATAGCTTTCTAAATTTAACCGTGCCCATTATAGTTTTAATTCTGAAAATATATCGACAAAGGTTCAGGAGGAAAATATGGAATATAGAAAATTAGGAAATACTGACTTGGACGTAAGCCTCATTTGTTTAGGAACCATGACCTGGGGGCAGCAAAATACTGAAGCTGAAGGACACGAACAAATGGATTACGCCCTTGAAAGAGGGATTAACTTCTTTGACACAGCAGAAATGTATTCTATTCCCCCAATGGCCGAAACTCAGGGAAGTACTGAGAAAATAATTGGAAGTTGGTTTAAAAAAAGTTCTAACAGAGACAAAGTTATTTTAGCTTCCAAGGTAGCTGGAAGAGGCAGGATGAATTGGATTAGAGGGTCTGAAACCAAGCTTGATAGAGAGAATATAGAAAAAGCAGTAGAAGAAAGTTTGAAGAGACTTCAGACAGACTACATAGATCTATATCAACTGCATTGGCCTGACCGTCCAATTAATCTCTTTGGAGGAGGCTTGGGATACAGACATATTGAGAATGAAACAGTGGCTATTTCTGAGACTTTAGGAGTACTAAATGACCTAGTAAAAGAAGGAAAGATACGATACGTTGGTTTATCCAACGAGACCTCTTGGGGATTATCAGAATACTTAAAATCTTCAGAATTAAGTGATTTACCAAGGGTTGTTTCAATACAAAATGCCTACAACCTCCTTAACAGAACCTATGAACAAGGCTTATCCGAATTCTTTTATAGGTCTTCTGTTGGACTCCTTGCCTATTCCCCGCTAGCCCAGGGTTATTTAACTGGAAAATATTTAGATGGTGCGAGGCCAGAAGGAGCAAGGACTACTCTATTTGAAAGAGGGTTAAGATATGAGACTAAGCATGCTGAAAAAGCTATTAGAGCATATGTAAATTACGCGAAAGAAAGAGAAATAGATCCTTCTATATTTGCAAATGCTTTTGTTAACTCAAGAGAATTTGTAACTTCTAACATCATAGGTGCAACTAACATGGACCAACTTAAATTAGCGATTGATAGTTATGAAGTAAAACTGACAGAGGAAGATTTTAAGACAATAGAAAAAATTCATTATCAGTGTCCAAATCCTTGCCCTTAGTCGGTATAAGCTATGCCAAGTGAATAAAGATAAAGCCCTAAATATCCTTTTAGTCCTAGGAGTTTTTGCGGGTATCTCGTTGGCTATTTTTTCTTCCATCCAGGATACAAATTTCGGGGCTGATAATAATTGGGTGGCTAGGATAGGGGATATTGAAATTAGTAGAGAAAAATATCTCTTACAACTAGAAGGTTTAAATCTAGACAAAAGAGTGCCTCTGAAAGAAGAAGACAGAGCCTTTGTCTTAGAAAGAATGATTGAAGAAGAGTTGCTTATTCAAAGAGCTAAAGATTTAGGCATGTTCTCAACAAATACAATGATAAGAGGGACCATTGTTCAGCAAATGATTAATATGATTATTTCTGAAAACTCTTTGGATATAATATCCACTTCTCAGTTGAAAGAATTCTATGAAGAAAACAAAGGCTTCTTCACGAGTGCAGATAGATTGAGGTTAAAACAGATCTATTTCTCTGATGAAAAGGGAGGAGCACTAGACAGAGCTCAGAATACTTATCTTCATCTTGTTCAAGGAAAGAATCTGGATGAAATAGATAGTAAAAGCGATGAGAGTGCCTTAGAGGTGCCCAATACGTTAATGACCCTGTCAAAGGTTAGAGAATACATAGGGCCTTCTCTAATGCAGTTAGCAAGAATGCTCAAACCAGGGGAATTCACTTCTCCAAAAAAGGTTATTGGAGGCTACAAGATAATTGTTTTATTAGAAAGAAGAGATGCATCCCCACCTGATTTTAAAGAAATAAGAGATAGGGTTAAATCTGAATATCAAAAAAGGAAAGACGATAAAGCTTTAAGGGATTATTTAAATAAACTGAAGAAGTGGTATGAGATTGATCGTCAGCCAAAGATCTAGTTTTAAGATCATTTTAAGTCTATTAATAATTCTTCTATTTACCTTTTCTCTAGATGTATTTTCTCATCAAAGAAGCGAGTCCTACTCTAAATGGAGTGTTGAAGAAGATGAAAATGATACTTTAGTGAATGTTGCATTTACCATTAGGCTATCAAATTTAAATAAATTAGAAAGCCCTCTGGTAGGGGAGTGGGAAGACAGGATTTCTGCTTATATTATTTCTTCTTTTACAACCGATTCTGATTGTCTTCAAGAGGGCAAGCACAGAGTAATGACTTCTAGAGCTGATGATATTTTTAGAGTCTCATGGACTCTCTCCTGTAATCAAATACTAGAGGAGATAAAGACTAATGTCTTTTTTGATCGTGATCCTACTCATTCCCATATTGCTAGATATATCTACGATTCAAATTTATCTACTGAAAAATTATTTACAACTCAAACAAAAACTTGGAATCTTAAAGACATTTACTCCTCTAAAGAGAGTTCTGTAAATTCTTCTTTTAAAGAATATGTTCTCCTAGGTATTAAGCACATTTCTACTGGATACGATCATCTAGCTTTCCTTTTTGGCTTACTTCTTTTGAACCAAAGGCTTAAAAGGCTTGTTTTAGCAATTACTGGTTTCACTCTGGGTCATAGCCTTACTCTGAGCTTGGCAGTGCTTGATTTAGTGAGACCTGTAAATAGTTTTATAGAAGCTCTTATAGGATTTTCAATTGCTCTTCTTGGACTAGAATTTTTAATTCGACATAGTAAAAGTAACTCTACTTATGTTAAAAATATCTCTTATCTCCTTTTTTTTCTTTTTCTTCTTTATTTCATTTTTTCCGAAGGAAGTAATTCTTTAGGTCTCTTGGGTTTATTTGTTTTTAGTTTTTGTTACTTAATGTTAGTTTCTAAAAATCTTTCTAGTTTCTTCTCCTTGTTCATAGCTTCTATCTTTGGCTTGATCCACGGATTTGGTTTTGGTGGTTTCCTTTTTGAAGTAGGTTTTTCTGAAGACAATATCCTCAAGACGCTTTTTGGATTCAATCTTGGGGTAGAAATAGGACAACTTATGGCTATGAGTTTATTTATATTGATTATTTTTGGAATTAGTAAGTTAGATATTAAGAATAAAGAATACATTAATCCTCTATTGGCAACTTTTTTGGTTACTTTAGGTACTTATTGGTTTGTATATAGAGTAATTTAAAATCAGATGATTTTAATGTTTTCGGCTTGAGGTCCTTTTTCAGTCTCTTCAACAGTAAATTTAACTCTTGTATTTTCTCTTAATTTTCTTCTGTCTTCTGTTTTAACTGATCTGAGGTGGACAAATAAATCTCCTCCGTTATCTCTTATTAAAAATCCATAACCTTTACTGGGGTCGAACCATTTAATTGTTCCTGTTTCACCCTTAAAAGCCCTTTTTAATCTTCTTCCATATACGTACCCTAAAATTGATAAAAAGGCTAAACTCCAAAGCAGAGCAAAAGAAATTAACCAGTTATTCTGTCCTATTCCTGACGCTAAGCTTGCAAATACGAAAGCGTATATGGCAGCAAAAATTGCACTTGTTACTAGCGATCTAAAAAGCATTTCATCACCTACAATTATTATAGTTGATAAAGATAAATTGTTCTTAGGTCAGAGAAGTTTTTGTATTTCTTGTAATTGAATATCAAGTAGCTGCAGTTCTTTAGAAATTTCTTTAAATCTCTCTTTTTGGTTTTTTACTAACTCAGGAGGTGCATTATTAAGGAACTTATCATTATTTAGTTGTTTTGACAGAGAGTCACTTTCTTTTGTTAATTTTGAGATATTTTTTTCAATTCTTTTATTTTCTTCTACAGCTTTAATTAATCCTTCTAATGGAATCAAGACTTTAAGATTTTTATGAAAATTTATTGCCGAAGCTGGCGGTTCTTCATCGTTGTCAATCCATCGCATAGAATTAAGGCCTGCTAATTCTACAATAAGGTGTTCAAAATCTTTTGATCTTTGCTTATCGGTCTTATTACCCTGTTGAAGTAGGGCAGAGATTTTTAAAGAAGGTTTAATTTTCATTTCTCCTCTTATATTCCTTATGCTTGTAACTATCTCTTTTACCCACTCAATATCGTTCATCTTTTTTGAAGCCTTCTTCGCCTTACCAGTTGGATATTTACTTATCATGATACTTGGGCTCTTATTCGCATGTTCTGGTTTGAATTGCTGCCATATTTCTTCAGTAATAAAAGGTATTATTGGGTGAGCTAACCTTAAGGATTCTTCTAAGGTTGAAATAAGAGATTTAAGAATAGCTTTCTTTTCTGATTCTTGATAATCAGGGCTAGAAAAACGAATTTTGCATATTTCTATATACCAATCGCAAAACTCATTCCAAATAAAATCGTAAATAGTCTGGGTTGCTAGATCAAATCTAAATTCTTCAAAGTAAGAATTAACTTTTTGTGAAGCTTCATTAAGTCTTTCTTTTATCCATAAATCTGGAGTATCTTTTGATTCTTTAGTTCCTGATCCATTATTTTCAGCAAGCTGCAGATTTATAAACCTCGCAGCATTCCAAAGCTTGTTACAAAAGTTTCTATATCCTTCTACACGTTTCAAATCAAAATTCACATCCCTTGAGCCCGAAGCCAGAGAACAATAAGTTAGTCTCAGTGCATCTGTGCCATATGGCTGAATGCCTTCGGGGAATTCTTTGATTGTCTGCTTTTCTATTTTTTCTTTCATCTTGGGCTGCATAAGACCTTCTGTTCTTTTTTTAATAAGGGTTTTAACCTTTATTCCGTCAATGATATCTAAGGGATCTAAAATATTTCCTTTCGATTTCGACATTTTCTGGCCTTCAGAGTCTTTAACTAAACCGTGTATAAATATTTTTTTAAAGGGCACCTCAGAAATGAAATGTGTTGTCATCATTATCATTCTTGCAACCCAAAAAAAGATAATATCGAATCCAGTAACTAACACATCTGTAGGATGGTATTTTTTCAATAAATTATCTTTAGAAGGCCATCCAAGAGTAGAGAAAGTCCACAGTGCAGAGGAAAACCAAGTATCGAGAACATCTTCTTCTTGCTTGATCTTTTTTTGTGAAGCAAGCTCATATTTTTGTCTTACTTTGTCTTCACTTTCTGCTACAAAAATATTCCCTTCTTCATCGAACCAAGCTGGAATTCTGTGGCCCCACCAAATTTGCCTGCTTATGCACCAATCTTGAATATCATTCATCCAGGCAAAGAAGGTGTTTTCCCAGTTTTTAGGAATAAATTCTGTTTGACCTTTTTTTACCGCTTTTATTGCAACATTAGACATTTTTTTCACATCTAAGAACCATTGGTAAGTTAATAAAGGTTCAAGAACAGAATTGCTTCTATCACCTCTTGGAATTTTAGTTTTATGAGGCTCAACTTTCTCTAAAAGGTCTAGTTTTTCCATCTCCTTAATAACTTTTTTTCTGGCGTCAGATATTTCTAATCCCTTAAAAGGGTTAGGAACGTCATTATTAAGTGTGCCATCTAAATTAAGAATATTAACTAAGGGAAGTTTATGTCTTTTTCCAACCTCAAAATCATTAAAGTCATGAGCAGGAGTGATTTTTACACATCCAGTTCCAAATTCTGGGTCAACATAATTATCACCTATAATGGGTATTTCCCTTCTAGAGAGAGGAAGGAGTACTCTTCTCCCTATAAGCTCTTTAAATCTTTTATCTTTTGGGTTTACAGCAACGGCAGTGTCCCCCAGCATAGTTTCCGGTCTGGTTGTAGCAATAGTCACATGGCCTTCATCAACTAAAGGGTATCTGAAGAACCATAGATTGCCTCCAACTTCTTCGTTAGATACTTCTAAGTCTGAAAGTGCTGTTTGGAGAGCAATGTCCCAGTTAACAAGTCTTTCGCCTCTATATATCAAGCCTTGATCATAAAGTTGTATAAAAACTTCTTGAACAGCTTTGCTCATTTCAGGGCTCATGGTGAAAGCCTCTCTGGACCAATCAACCGATGCACCCAATCTTCTCATTTGATTGGTTATATTATTTCCTGATTTCTTTTTCCATTCCCATACTTTTTTTACGAACTTTTCTCTGCCCAGAAGTTCTCTACTAAGACCTTCTTTTTCAAGCTCTCTTTCAACTACCATTTGCGTTACTATGCCTGCGTGATCTGTACCCACCTGCCACAAAGCATCGTAACCTGACATTCTCTTATACCTTATTAGGGCATCCATTAATGTGTTTTGAAATCCATGGCCCATATGAAGAGAGCCTGTGACATTGGGAGGAGGGATCATGATGCAGAAGGAAGGCTTCTTACTTTTTGGGTCAGCATTAAAATAGTTTTTAGATTCCCATTGCTCATACCACTTTTGTTCTATGTTTCTAGGATTAAAAACTTTTTTCATTTTTTTAGTTATCAATAAAACTTGGACTAAGACCCATGGATTTACACTCTTGCCAGGTAGTAGCTACCCTTTCTCTCAACTTAGAGTTATCTGCAATTACTAGTTGATAATAGTAAAGGTATTCTGAGATTTGGTTTGGTAAGTCTGGATTCAAATTTAACAACATTTTCTTGTCATTTTCTCCAAAAGCGCTTCCTGGATAACCTATTTCAACAAATACATTTTCTGGATTCTTGTGAGTTAAATTATGAGGTAACAGCACATCCTCAGGATAAGTCCACAACAATTCATTAAGTTCTTCAGCTTCATTTGCAGATTCACAACGTATATCAATTTTATCTACATCTGGGTAATTGATATCTTTCAAAAAGATTTTTGAAACTATTTCACAAGTATATTTTAGAGCTTCTTTTTGACTGGAACCTGCAGACAGGAATTTTGTTTGAAGCATGTTCTATTAATTAAGACTGGTCTAGCAAGTAGTGGCTTAGAAGTGGCACCGGTCTTCCAGAAGCCCCTTTAGCTGCTCCACCTAAATGTGCGGTTCCTGCTACATCTAAATGAGCCCAACTATAATCTTTAGTAAATCTTGATAGAAAACATGCTGCTGTAATGGTTCCTGCTCTTCCCCCAATATTAGCAATATCTGCAAAATTACTATCCAAATCTTTTTGATAAACATCCCATATTGGTAATTGCCAAGCCCTGTCATTGGAGATTGTTCCAGCCGTGAGAAGTTTTTGAGCTAACCTATCATCATTGCTCAAGAGCCCTGAAGTTGAATGCCCTAAGGCAACAATACAAGCTCCTGTTAGGGTTGCTATATCTACTACTGACTTAGGATTAAACTTTTTAACATAAGTTAGTGCATCAGCTAATACTAGCCTCCCTTCAGCATCTGTATTTAAAATTTCTACAGTTAACCCTGACATAGTTTTGACCACATCTCCTGGTTTTGTCGCCTTACCTCCTGGCATGTTTTCAGCACTCGCAACCACTCCAACTATATTTATGGGTACTTTTAGTTCAGCCATTACCTGCATGGTGCCTATGACACTGGCTGCCCCGCACATATCAAATTTCATTTCATCCATGGTGGCGCCTGGTTTAAGGCTTATTCCTCCAGTATCAAAAGTAATTCCTTTTCCTACTATTACATGCGGTTGGTCTCCTTTTTTTCCACCTTGATAATTAAGGGTTATCAATTTAGATTCTTGAGCACTTCCAGCACCAACAGATAAGAGACAATCCATTCCCAGTTTTTTCATTTCTTTCTCGCCCAAAACAGAACATTTCAAGGAAGAATACTTATTAGCAGCCGATCTAGATTCTTTTGCTAAATAAGAGGGAGTACACACGTTACCGGGAAGGTTAGCCAGATCTTTTGCTGCATTTGATCCTCTTCCTATAGCTAGACCCACTTTAATACTCCGATTCAATTTTGCAGTAGAGAGAGAAGAATTGAAACTAAGAGAGACTCTTTTTAAGAGAACTTTTTTTTGATTTTTTTTATTTAGTTTTGCATCGTAGGTGTAACTGTTATTTTCACATAAAAAAGCCAACTGCTGGATTACCCAGTCGTCTCCTTCTCCAGAGATATTTAATTTAGGTATTGAGATGAATGTGGTTGAAGCTTTACTCGAGATAGCAGCACTTACTACCTTGCTTAATACCTTAATGCCATCTTGTCTTGATAATTTTTTTCCTTTTTTACCGCAACCAATTAGATAAGTTCTTTGTGCCTTAACTCCAGAAAGGGCAGGCAAGTAAGTCCCTTGGCCTAGCTTTCCTTTTAATTCTCCAAGTTTCCTCAACTTTCTTAATTGACTATTGCTTACTTCATCTATTATTTTGAGTTCTTCTGTAAAAGGCCCTTCGTACACCCCAACTATTAAGCTGCCCGAGCTAATGTTAGGCAATTCTTTGGCATTTTTTTTGGTTAAGTTTATGGATAAGCGCTTTTTCATCCTGTTCTCCTTAAGTTCATTTATACTCAGACTTTATCTTAATAATTTGGTAACTAAATTACTCTAATTGAAACAATATTACCCTTTTCTTGTCGAATTTATATTTCAATAGCAAAATAAATTACCAAAGTAATTAAAAAGTATGATTTTACAACGCTACCTCTTGAAAGATATTTTCTCACATACAGGTGCAGTTGGTTTAGTTTTTCTGCTGGTAATTTTAGCTTCCAGATCAATCCAATACCTAGAGCAAGTATCTAGAGGAGAATTAAGTTTGGAACTTGTTTTCTGGGTAATATTATTTAGATTACCAGAATTCTTAGAATTAATTATCCCTTTTAGTTTCTTTCTTGGCATGGTCTTGGTTATAGGTAGATTGTGTTCTGACAATGAAATGATCATCCTTGAACAAAACGGTTACACGAACTTAAAGATACTTAAATTATTTTTTTTGGCTTCTTTATTTTTTGCACTATTAACCAGCTTGCTTTCTTTTTGGATTGCACCTTCCTTTAAATCAAGTTTAGATGATATTTATCAACAAACCTCCTTTGAAGAAGATTTTAATTCTATACAACCAGGAAAATTTGTAATTTTGCAGGATAGTTCTGTCTTTTATGCAGAAGACAAAAGTGAAGGAGTCTTTTCCAATGTTTTCCTTAAATTTTCTAAAGAGGAATTAAAACGGTCTACAAATTTTTTAACAGCAAAAAGATCTTTTATTTCTGAAGAAAACCCTAATCTAGTTATTTTTGAAGATGGTCATTCCTTCAACAAAGATAAAGCCAATCAAGTTGAGATGAGTTTTCAGTTGTTATCCATGAATATAGCTGAGAATTTTTCTTCTAAAGAAAAAACCAACCAAAGGAATATAAGTGAAGTCCAGTCCTCTTCCCTAAGTAGTATTTGGAAGATATCCATGCCTTTGCTGACATTAATAACAGTTTTCTTAGCTTTACCGCTAAGCAAAGTAGAACCTAGACAAGGAAGATACTCTAAAGTATTGCCTAGTATTTTTGTTTTTTTGGTCTACTTGGGGCTCCTGCTTTTGGTTAAAGGTTGGTTGGAAGAAGGAAGGGTAGCTTTTGTACCGAGTCTTTTATTAGTCCATTTATCCTTCTTTATTCTAGGCTTATTTCTTATTTCTCGATATTCACCTATATGGAACAAGTAATGAACTATCTTTTTGGAGATTTAATAGAAAGAAATATAAGTTCTCAAGTCTTTCTATCGTTATTAATTGTTATGTTTGCAATTGCTGGCATTGATTTAATTTTTTTATTTTTAAATGAATTATCTGATTTATCTGACTATTACACTCTGAACCACGTTTTAATTTATTGTCTTAAGAGCTTTCCCTATCGCTTATTCGACTTAACTTCTTATATTTGCTTAATAGGACTAATAATCGGTATGGGCTCTTTAACTAATAAGGGTGAACTAATAGGTGCACAAATACTTGGAAAATCCTTGACTTCTATTGCCGTTGCAGCTTTTAGACCAGTATTATTGATTATGATTATAGGACTTTTGGCTTCTCAATTTTTTATACCCAGTTTGTCTCAATCGGCTGAAGAAACTAGATCTCAGCTACAAGAAAAAGTTTCTTATAAACAAGGCTACTGGAATAACAATGATCATAGCATCAGCTTTTTTCATTCTGCACCCGAGCGAGATCGTATTTTGGGTCTTACTGTTTATGAGTTTGATAAGGAGAGAAAAGTTTCTAGAGTCATTTTTGCCGAAGAAGCTTTTCTTAATTTGAGCAAATGGGAAGCTAGAAAGAAAGAAACAATTAACTTAAGTAATTATTCTCCTGATAACACATCAGTTGTTTCTGGATTACCTGAATTGAACATAGATTTTGATCAAATGCTATCTCCAAAATATCTTTCATTAACTAATTTGTATATACAATCTAGAGAAACTTTTTCTAAGTATAGAAAGAATGAATTATCTCTAGAATTTTGGAGAAAAGTCCTACAACCTTTAGTTACTTTCTCGCTAGTTATTTTAGCTATGTCCTTTTTATTTGGACCGATGAGAGAACAAAAGACAGGCCAAAGGATCTTAATTGCAATTGGAGTAGCTTTTACAGTTGATTTAACTCAGAAATTATTAGGAAGTATTTCAGTTGTGTCAGAAATACCAACAATAGCTTCTGTTCTTTTTCCTGCTTTGCTCATAATTTGTATTGCTTTAGTTTTATTAAAGAGAGTTTAAAAAGAGTTCACTCATCGATCTTTATAATCTTCGTTTTAGTCAATATATCTGACCAAGATAGATTATTTTTATCATAAAGAATCCAAAAATATCCTATTCCAAAGAAGAGAAATGAGATAACAGATATTAAGCATCTAATAAATGTCTGTTTAGCATTAAGTTTAGTCTCATTTATTGAAATTAACCTGATCTTCCAAGCCTGCATGCCGATGGTTTGACCTTTGTTAAGCCAGAAATAACTATAAAAAATTGGACCGGAAAAGATTAGAATAAAAAATTGTAAAAATGAAGCAAATGAACCTGATTCTGCATAGCTCCCATTAAAAAACACTAGTACTAAAGTTAAAAAAAGAACTATTCCAACTATAACTAAAGAGTCGTAAATTAGAGCTAACACTCTTCTTAAAAATCCAGCTGCTTGCATAAATAATTAGGCCTTGTAAGGATAATTGATTATTCTAGTCCATTACAAAATAACTTTATGTCTTCTGATTTACAAGATTCAAACAGCACAGCATTTTTTGGTCACCCTATAGGTCTCCGCACACTTTTCTTCACCGAGATGTGGGAAAGAATGTCTTACTATGGCATGCGAGGTTTATTAGTCCTTTATATGACAATAGGTGTTGTGGAAAATCCTGGACTGGATTGGTCCAATATTCAAGCCAATGCAATTTATGGGATTTATGCTGGAATGGTTTATTTCTTAGCTGTACCTGGAGGATGGATAGCGGATAATATTTTGGGCTACCAAAAGGCTGTTCTGATTGGGGCTTTGATAATAACTTTAGGACATTTCACTTTAGCAATTCCATTAGAGCAGACTTTTATTTTAGGGTTAGTATTTGTCGCACTAGGAACAGGGCTTTTAAAACCAAATATATCTTCCATAGTAGGCCAGCTTTATAGTCAAAATGATTCAAGGAGAGATTCAGGATTTACCATTTTTTACATGGCTATAAACATTGGTTCTATGTTGGGCTTTGCTGTATGTGGTTGGTTAGGAGAAAAGGTAGGTTGGCACTTTGGATTTGGTGCAGCGGGAGTAGGGATGCTTTTTGGCGTCACTCAATTTATTCTCTTTAGGCATCAACTGGGTGAAGCAGGAAAATATCCGAATAAAATTAATGAACAAACTAAGAGAAACTATATTAGGGGGGTTGGCCTAGTTGTCATTTTAATAGCGTCAGTTGTTATTACAGGAATGGCTGGTTTTTGGTCCATTGACCCAGTTTATTTTGCTGAGAGGTTTAGAGATTTCTTAGTAGTAATTTCAATAATTTATTTTATTTACCTTCTTTTCTTTGCAGGGTTGACTGCTAATGAGAAGAAAAATGTCTTGATGTTATTACTTCTTTTTATTGGAGCAGCTGCTTTTTGGTCTGGATTTGATCAGTCAGCTGGTTCTTTGACTATCTTTACTCGAGATTATGTAAACCTAACTTTCGGCACATTCACGGCACCTGTTAGTTGGACCCAGTTTGTTAATCCTTTATTTGTTGTAATGTTTGCTCCATTTTTTGCTTACCTTTGGGTTTTTCTTGGCAAGAGAAACCTTGATCCTAATATGCCCATTAAATTTGGTTTAGGCCTTATTTTGATGGCATTGGGATTTATTGTGATGATTTTGGCCGTTAAGTATGCACTAGCATCTTCTCCTGTGGGCGTTCAATGGCTTTTGTTAACCTATCTACTTCATACCTTTGGAGAGTTAACACTTTCGCCCGTAGGCTTATCAGCTTTTTCAAAATATTCCCCCAAAAGATATCTTGGTCAGATGATGGGAATATGGTTTTTAGCATCTTCTCTTGGAGGCGTTTTAGCTGGACTGTTAGGTGGTGAAGCAACAGAGTCAGGTTTGGAATCTATGTCTCCTGTATTCACAGAACTAGTTTATTACTGCTTAGCTATAGCAGCAGTACTTATAGTTCTTTCCTTTTTCATAAAAGGCGCTAAAACAGATAATATTCCGGATGAATGATTTCCGATAAAGAAAAATACATTAATCTTTCAACTCAAAAAAAGGATAGTACTTTAGTAAATACCCCTGTTTGGTTTGCTCAAGATGAAGATAAAAATTCTTTTTATGTTTTTTCT
>DTSY01000071.1 GCA_012965075.1 Gammaproteobacteria bacterium
TCATGCTTGGGTACACGTGGAGGTTGAAGATGAAGAAGGAAAAACTATTTGGATGATTGAAGGAGGAACACCGAATACTCTCATTAGAAATGGAATTACTAGGAAAACACTGGTTCCAGGTACTGTGATTGTTGTTAGAGGATATCAAAGTAAAGGACGTTTATGCTTACCTAGATGCATAGCCAATGGCAGAGATGTTACCTTTCCGGATGGCAGTAAGGTATTTATGGGCTCTTCTGGCACTGGGGCTCCAAGAGATGGAGCTGATCCGAGGGAGTCTAAAAGAAAGTAATTTCTTAGAAATTAAATAAGTTATAAATGAAGAAACTGTTTTTATGTCTGATTGCCTTGTCGCTCTCTTTCCAGATTATTGCCTTTGAAATGGAAGACCATTCAGGTATTCATGACCTAATGGCTTACGTCATAGATCCTGCTGCAGAAGCAATTTGGGATTCAGCTGGTTACGTTATCACAGAAGAGGGCGAGGTGAATCTAGCACCAACAGATCAAGAAGGATGGGATAAAGTTAAAAATGGAGCCAAAGTAATTTCTGAAAGTTCTTACCTTCTTTCCATGCCCGAAAGAGCACTAGATCAGACTCAGTGGGTTGCTTTATCAATGGCTTTAAAAGGCATGGGAGAAAGAGCTTTTAAAGCAGCAGAAAATGAAGATGCTGAAGATTTATTTAAAATAGGAGCTGAGTTGTATCAGGTATGTGTTGACTGCCATCAAACATACTGGATTAAAGAGGAATAAATAATTCCTATTGTTCGATAATAAACATGTTGGAGATTGCTATATGGTTATCTGAGACAGAATGGAGTATAGCCTTACACGAGTCTCTGTATTTATACCCCTGGATTGAATCTGCCCATGTTCTTTCTATTTGTTTTTTCATCGGAACTCTAATATTTGTTGATTTAAGATTAATGGGGGCTGTTTTTAATAAGTTACCCATCTCAGAAATGAATACAAGAGTGTTGCCGTGGTCTATCTTTGGTTTCGGCTTAATGACAATAACGGGGTTACTTCTCTTTTACGCAATACCAGTAAGAAGTTATCAAAATATATTTTTTAGATTTAAAATTTTCTTAATCCTTTTATCTGGACTCAATGCTTTTTTATTTCATAGACAGATGTCACTTGAAGGGAAAAAATGGGATGAAGGTCAAAACATCCCTAAAACCGTTCACCTAAAAGCTGCTGCTTCTTTAATTCTTTGGTCAGGGGTAATTGTTTCCGGCCGTATGATTGCTTACAACTGGTTCGATTGTGACAGACAACCGCAGCCTGAATGGGTTAATTGGGCAGCTGGTTGCATTATGGAACTAAGCTTAACTGGGGACTTTTGATGGAATCTGAAAGGCTATTTCATTTATTTGATCGATTAGAGCAATCCTATATTGGGGAAGCAATTAGAAATTCTATTTGGATGTTTCCTGTCATAGAAGCTACCCATTTAATTGGTTTAGCAATTTTAGGCGGTTCAATATTAGTAGGAGATCTCCGACTTTTAGGCTTGTTACTTTCTTCAAAACCAATTCAATACGTAATAAGACAAACCACATTTATGCTTAAGCTAGGGTTAATTGTCCTAGTTTCAACAGGAATACCTCTCTTTCTAAGTGAGGCCATTAAATGCTATTACAGCAGAGCATTCTGGATAAAAATGAGCGCTTTAATGCTTGGATTAATATTTTTATTTTTTATCCGTAACCCTATCTGCCTATCTGCTGAAGAAGAATCCAGAAAATTTAAAATCATAGGGTCTATATCTATATCATTGTGGGCAATAGTTGCTGGATCAGGACGCTGGATAGGTTTTTCCTAGAAAAAGGTAATGATAAGGGGGTGAAAAAGAACATGATTAATTGGGGGATATTGGGAACCGGGATGATAGCCAGAGCTCTGGCTGTTTCCATGCAAGATAGTACAGGATCACAGCTAAAAGCAGTTGCCAGCAGATCAATTGAGAAAGCTGAGAAATTCGGTGAAAAATATGACTGTTCTGCTGTGGAAGGTTATGAGAATCTACTTAATGATAGCGAGATAGACGCAATTTATGTTGCGACGCCTCACGACTCGCATTTTGACCTTACCTTGGCTGCTCTAAAAGCAAAAAAGTCAGTTCTTTGTGAAAAACCGATGACCTTGAACTCCACAGAGACCATGGTACTTATAGAGGCTGCTAGAGAGAATGAGGTTTTGTTAATGGAGGCCTTTATGTACAGAACTCATCCTCAAACCGACAAGATCCGTGAGCTTGTTAAAGAGGAATTTAAGGATAACCCTATAACTATAGAAGCTTCTTTTGGCTTTTCAGCTCAAGTGCCTGAAGAGCATAGGTTGGTCAACCCGGAACTTGGCGGTGGATCAATAATGGACATTGGTTGTTATCCAATGTCTATGTCTAGAATGATTAT
>DTSY01000072.1 GCA_012965075.1 Gammaproteobacteria bacterium
TAAGAGAGGAAAAGATTCGATATAACTCTTTGTTTGTCGAGAAAGATCAGGCTATAAAATTAAAAGTTACTCAAGAATCTGTATTTGATAACGCAACAGAACTGTTAGAAGACAATTACCCACAATTTACTATCAGTTATACAGAAGCAGGGAATCAATTTGAAATCTCCTTGCGATTGACTGAGCAAGAAATAGAACAAATAGAAGCAGATGCAATAGATCAGAATTTAACCACTCTTCGTAACCGAGTAAATGAGTTAGGCGTATCAGAGCCGATAGTATATAGGCAAGGTAAGAAAAGAATCGTCGTTCAGTTACCTGGTATTCAAGACACAGCAGAAGCAAAGAAAATTCTGGGTAAGACCGCTACCCTGGAATTCCATTTAGAAGCTGAACACGATACACCGAGAACCAGAAAAACTTCTTATCCTCATCGGGATAAAAGAATGGGCGTAAGCGAACTTCAAGACCAAATAATAATTGGTGGAGATCAGGTAGCAACCGCACAAGCCAGCTTTGATGAGAATGGAATACCGCAAGTTAACATTACTTTAGATGGCGCGGGTGGGGCCAGGATGCATCGAACTACAAGGGATAAAATCGGGAAAAGGTTAGGGGTCTTGTTTGTGGAACAAAAAAATAAAACTTCTTATGCAAGAGATGCCCAAGGAAATCAGGTAGCAATCCAACAAACTTTTGAGACCAAAGAAATTATAAGTTTGGCAACCATTCAGGCAGCTTTGGGAACCAAATTTAGGATAACTGGATTAGACAGTCCTCAAGAATCTTCTGAGTTAGCTTTACTACTAAGGGCAGGGGCCCTTGCTGCCCCAATGCGTTTTGTTGAAGAGAGAACAGTAGGACCAAGCTTAGGTAAAGATAATATCAATGCTGGAATACTTTCTATGGAATTAGGGATGGCTTTGGTACTTCTCTTTACGTTGTTTTATTACAGAATATTTGGGGTTGCAGCCTGTTTAGCGCTTGGAACTAATATTGTTCTTTTAGTGGCAATCATGTCTATTTTATCAGCCACTTTGACCCTTCCTGGAATTGCTGGAATAGTGCTTACTGTTGGCATGGCCGTTGATGCCAATGTATTGATCTTTTCGAGGATAAAAGAAGAGCTAAAACAGGGTACTGAACCGTTACAGGCCATAGATCAAGGCTATGATAAAGCCTTTTTAACTATTTTAGATGCAAATTTAACCACTCTACTAGTTGCGGTTATTCTCTACTCTTTTGGCACAGGTCCAATCAAAGGATTCTCTGTCACCCTTTCTATTGGAATTATAACTTCAATGTTCACAGCTATTCTTGGTACAAGAGGATTCATTTACCTCGTATACAGAAATAAGAAGAATTTAAGCAGGTTAGCGATATGAATTTCAATATAGACTTTATGTCCTGGAGGAAGATTGCACTTTCTGCCTCCATTATTTTGGCCACTGTTTCAATTCTTTCTCTAAGTCTAAAACAATTAAATTATGGATTGGATTTCACTGGTGGTTCTTTAGTAGAACTGCATTACCCAAAAGAAATCGAGGTGGCCAATATTAGGCAAAGTTTAACCAATGCGGGCTATGAAGGTGCTCAAGTTGCGCTGTTTGGTTCTACGCAAGATGTTTTGATCAAACTCCCAGGAAGCGTGAGCGATACCTTGGGAGCTGAAATCATACAAGTTTTAAGACAAGAATCTTCTGAGGACATTGTTTTAAGAAGGATTGAGTATGTTGGCCCTCAGATTGGAAGTGAATTGAGAGACGATGGAGGCTTGGCTATGTTGTTGGCTTTAGGTTTGATGATGCTTTACATTACATTCAGGTTTCAATCAAGATTTGCCGGCGCTGCGGTATTGGCCTTAATCCATGATGTAATAATTGTCTTGGGGATCTTTTCTTTATTCAATTTAGACTTCGATCTAACAGTTTTAGCAGCTTTATTGGCAGTTATTGGCTACTCACTAAATGATACGATTGTGGTATCAGATCGAATAAGAGAAAACTTAAAAAGTCAGCGAGGATCTGATACAGAAGAAGTCATCAACCTGTCCTTAAATCAAATGTTAAGCAGAACCTTAATTACCTCTCTGACTACTTTATTAGTTTTAACTTCTCTATATTTATTCGGAGGAGAATTAATTAAGAACTTTGCGCTTGCTTTAATATTTGGTGTTGTGGTGGGTACTTATTCTTCAATTTACATTGCCTCCAATGCTTTAGTGATGATGGGCTTAACCAGTGACCATTTAATGGTTCCTGAAAAAGAGAACGAAGAATTTAACGATTTACCTTAATCTTCAGCTATGTGGGCAAAAGGTTTTATTGCTTTGAGCATAGGTTTGAAGCATTTAGTGGTTGAAGCGAGAATATTCCCGCCTTCTCGATAATCTATGTCACCAAAATAATTACTCACTAA
>DTSY01000073.1 GCA_012965075.1 Gammaproteobacteria bacterium
TTTCCTTTCTTCATCCACTATTGAATTGAAAGCTTCCTGATACCAATCCAATGTTATTCTGTTTCCCTTATCTCCAATCGCATGGGTTTGAATTTGAATACCTTTTTTTAAGGCTTCTTCTAGTACTGGCAAGGTTTCTTCTTTTGTAAATATCAGAAGACCTGTAGTGTCTTGGTCCTCGTATTTTTCTAATAGAGCTGCACCCCTAGAGCCTAATGCACCATCCGCATAGAGCTTAATTCCTCTTACAGTTAACATGTGTTCAGGATCTAGTTTTGGGCCAAGTCTTAATAAAGTTTCTGCAGGTTCGCCTGCACTTACCGCAAAATAAACTCTTTGAAGCAGGTTCCCTTCCTCTTTTATCTCTTCTAAAATTTCTATATCAGAAAAGGTACCTCCAGCTATCTGAACTTGAGTCCAACCAAGTGACACATTCCTATCAATTCCAGCTTTTAAATCTCTTTTATCTTCTTGTTTGGTTGTTTTAGGTATTAGTTTTTCAACTAAAGAGGTAGCTTTGTCGATTAGCATTCCCGTAGGTTCGCCATTTTTATCTTTTTCAATTCTCCCTCCATGAGGGTCATTAGACTCCGAACTTATACCTGCCAATTCCAAGGCCAAGCTGTTGACTACAACTGCATGACCATCAGCTCTTTCCAGTATTACTGGCTTATCTGAAGAAAACCGATCCAACTCATACCTTGTCGGAAAACGTTTCTCAGGCCAGACCTTTTCTATCCACCCTCTTCCCACAACCCATTCACCTGGTTGGATACCATTAGAAAAAATTTCTACTGTGGTCAACATTTCTTTAAGACTATCTATGCCTTGTAGATTTAGAGAATTTTCTCTATGACCTATTCCCTTGAGGTGTGCATGAGAATCAACAAAACCTGGATAAACATAACTTCCTTTTAAATCAATTACTTTCGCGTCGTTGCATTGATACTCTTTTGATAACGCATTACTTCCAACAAAAACTAAAGTATCTCCCAAAAAGGCTACTGCCTGAGCATTGGGTGCTGAATCATTAAGTGTATAAATTGTAGAGTTAATTAGAACTACATCTGCTGATTTGCAACTTTGGTTTTCACTGCAACTAGTAAAAAGTATTGCCAGAAGTATATAAATAAAAAGGTCTTTTTTACCCAAGAGCATTAATTCCTGTCTGTAAGTTTCCTAGAATAAGGGCATGAACATCGTGAGTGCCTTCATAAGTATTTACTGCTTCTAGATTCATAACGTGCCTAATGACATGAAACTCATCCGATATACCATTTCCACCATGGATATCTCTCGCAGTCCGAGCTATATCTAGAGCCTTCCCACAATTGTTTCTTTTAATTAAAGAAATCATCTCCGGAATCATCTTTTCATCATCAATTAGTCTTCCGACCCTTAAACAAGACTGAAGCCCAAGCGTTATCTCGGTTTGCATATCTGCAAGTTTCTTTTGAATTAATTGTTTAGCAGCCAGAGGTTCTCCAAATTGCACCCTGTCTAAAGCATAATTTCTAGCTGCGTGCCAACAGAACTCAGCTGCACCTAAGGACCCCCAAGCTATTCCATACCTCGCCATATTTAAACAAGAAAAAGGTCCTTTGAAGCTATCTACTTCGGGTAAAACACGATCATTGGGAACAAAAAGGTCATCCATAAAGATCTGTCCTGTTGCGGAAGCTCTTAAAGAGAATTTACCTTTCAAATATGGAGTTTCCAATCCTTTATCTTGCCTTTCAACTATGAATCCTCTCAACTTACCTTCTTCATCCTTTGCCCATATTATTAGGAGATCAGCGATGGGTGCATTAGTTATCCAAGTTTTAGAGCCGGTAATTTGGTAACCGCCCTTAACTTTTTTAGCGACAGATTTCATACTTCCAGGATCTGATCCAGCATCAGGTTCGGTTAAACCAAAGCAACCAATAATTTCTCCTTTAGCCATTTTTGGTAAATAGTGATTTTTTTGTTCTTCCGAACCAAATTTGTGAATAGGATGCATGGCTAAGGAAGTTTGTACGCTGTAGGCAGACCTATAACTTGAATCTACCCTTTCAATCTCCCTGGTAATAAGTCCATAAGAAACGTAATTTGTTCCCGCACAACCGTAACCCTCAATGGGAGCTCCAAGCAAACCGAGGCCACCAAGCTCTTTGTAAATATCCTTGTCAAAGAACTCATTTCTATTTGCCTCTAAAATTCTGGGCATCAAAGACTTTTGACAATATTCATTGGTACTACTCTGAATCAGTCTTTCTTCTTCGGAAAGCTGATCGGAAAAGTTAAATATATCTTCCCAATTACTCATAATTAATACTCGATCGCCCCTCTTTGTTTCAAATTATTAATTTTTTCTTCTTTGAAGCCTAATTCTTTGAGTATTTCTCGCGTATGCTCCCCTAAAACAGGTGCTCTATAAGGTTGTTTTTTTTTCTCATCAGAAATTTTGATGGGGCTGTTTACAGTTAATAGACCTGGCATTTTTTCATGCTCCATTGGTACTAATGTTTCAGTCTCTAAAAACTGTTCATCATTTTTGCAGTCAGTTATTTTCCCTATAAATCCATAAGTTACTCCCGATTCTCGTAAAACAGAATTTATTTGTTCGGTATCTCTCATGCCAAATTCTTTAGATAATTCTTCTCTTAAATCCTCTTTGTTTTCAACAAGGCCTTGGGCATCAAACCTCTGATCAGTTATTAAATCTTCTCGTTCTAAAGCATTAGCTAGTTTTGGCCATTCCTTAACAGCATTTACCATAGCTAATGCCACTTGACGATTATCACTAGTTTCATATATATCCCCAAAAGGGTGTCTGGGAGGAGGATCTGTTCTGTCTGTGAAATCAACATCCATTAAAGCTCCCTGGATGAAACAGCCATTTGCCCATGCACCATTTGCCATTAATGAGGTTGAGACTTCTGTTCCCTTGCCAGTCTTTTCTCTCCTATAAAGTGCGGTCATAATTGCACTGAATAAAGCTGTAGCTGTAGGATGATCTCCCATTCCAGGTGTCGACCAAGCAGGGGTAGAGAGTGAAGAAGGTCTAACAAAATCCATCAAGCCTGACCTAGCCCACCAAGCCAAAGAATCATATGCTGTTCGGTTAGCATCAGGTCCAACTTCTCCATAGCCGGATAGTGAAGCATAAATAAGTCTTTTGTTATGAGGCCTGATATCTTCAGATCTTAACTTTAATCTCTCTCTTATTGGAAAAGGCATATTGGTTACGAAAACATCAGCAGTTTTTACTAAATCAATAAGTATTTGTTGAGCCTCTTCATCTTTAAGATTAAGAGCAACACTCTTCTTATTTCTAGAAGTTAATTGCCAACAGTAATTATCTGGACCCTCAGGCATGCCTCCTCTAGAAATTAACCACCTCAAACTATCCCCTACTTCAGGAGGTTCAATTTTGATTACCTCAGCTCCATAATCAGACATTATTGTTGCTGCTGCTGGGCCTGCAATAAAACTTGCTGCATCTATAACTCTTATACCTTCTAATAATAATTTTTCTTCAGACATAAACTATCCTCTATACAAAACCTATGAAGTTAAAGTTATCACAATAGTTAAGAATTTAAATTTAATTTTTTAATTACTTTTTGTCCTACAAGTTTGAACTGTTCAATGCTTAAATAAGATATGCCGACTAGATTCAAAATAATTGGATTAACTATTCTAGGCGTCTTTATCTGTTATATAGATAGAGTAAATATTTCTATAACCATCATACCTATGGCCGAAGAGCTGGGATGGGATTATGAAAGGATTGGTTTCGTTTCAATGTCTTTCTTTCTTGGTTATATAGTCACGCAAGTATTAGGGGGCTATCTTTCAGATAAATTTGGAGCCAAGCTAGTTCTTGGCTATGGATTAATAATTTGGTCTATATTTACAATCTTAACTCCCCTGGCTTCATATGCTGGATTTACATTCTTAATATTGGCAAGAATAGGAATGGGACTAGGCGAAGGTATTACTTTCCCCGCTTGGCACAGCCTTTATGCCAGATGGATTCCTCTCGGTGAGAGAGCAAGGTCAGTGGGTGTTACAAATAGCGGTCTTTTTCTAGGTACGGTTTTTGCTCTAATAACTACCCCTCTAATTGTTCTTCATCTTGGCTGGCAGTGGGCCTTTTATCTTTTTGGGTCCGTTGGTTTTATATGGTTCTATTTTTGGAACAAGGTGGTGACTTCTACTCCCAGAGAACACCCCGACATCTCTCAGCAAGAACTTAACCTTATCGAAAGCGAAGCTCCTACAGTTGAAGGGGCTAAGAAACTTCCTTGGAAAGTTTTAATTACCAATAAACCTCTTTGGGCAATTGGGGTAGCCCACTTTTGCAGCAACTACTCACTTTTTGTTTTTTTATCATGGTTGCCGATATTTATAAACCAAGGTCTAGGTGTGGACTTTGCCTCTATAGGATATCTTGCGATGCTTCCTCATTTAACCTCTTTCATATTTTTAAACCTCGGTGGGCTATTTGGTGACCATTTATTAAAAATGGGATTTAAGACCCTGACTGTGAGAAAGACCTGTAATACCATTGGATTTGGAGGCGCGGGTGTATGCCTAGCGTTGATTCCCTCATTTGATACTGTTGGAACAGTTATGGGGCTTATGTGCTTGGGTAATGCTTTTGCTGGTATGGCAGCTGGAGGTTTTATAGTTAACCATGCTGATATAGGACCAAAATATACCGGAACATTAATGGGAATCACAAATATGTTAGGTGCTATTCCAGGCATAATTGGAGTTTATTTATCAGGTCTTATATTAAATGAGTTCGGCTCCTGGGCTGCAGTATTCTATGTAGTAGCAGGGGTAACTTTCTTTGGCATGATCTTTTATTTAATCTTTGCAAGTGCGGACAAGCAATTTGATTAAAGGGTTAAAAAAAACCAGTTAACAGTTATAATTTTTCTATGGAAAACGCAATCCAAACTGAACTCTCTAAAAATGGAGTTTATCTAATTAAACTCAACAGACCTGAAGTTCTCAATGCCATGAACAGAGACTTGATAATGGGTTTATTGGAGACTATGAAAGAAATAAACGCTGATCCAAAAGTCAGAGTGGTAGTAATAACTGGAAATGGTAGAGGATTTTGTGCTGGGGCAGATTTAGCCAACGGTGGTTGGCCTAATGACAAAAATAATTCTCCTGGACAAGCAGCAGCAGCTAATATGGAAATAGGATTTAATCCTCTCGTCAGGGCCATCACTAGTTCAAATAAGCCAGTCATAACTGCAATAAATGGGATAGCAGCAGGAGGAGGAGTAGGTTTAGCGTTGAGTGGAGATTTGGTAGTTGCAGCAGAATCAGCTAGATTCAAGCTTGTATTTGGACCCCAATTGGGCATTATTTCAGATGTAGGCTCTTCATGGTTTGTTCCCCATTTAATAGGGAGAGCTAGGGCTAACGGAATGGGTCTTCTAGGAGAGGATGTAGGAGCTAAAAAAGCAAAAGAGTGGGGTTTAATTTGGGATTATTTTCCAGATAACGAATTGATGGACTCTGTGTCTCAACTTGCACAGAAATTAGCTGATGGGCCCATAGTAGGCCTTAAAGCAGTTGTAAAAGCTCATGACCATGCCCTTTCCACTTCACTTGATAAACAACTGGATTACGAGAGAGATACTCAAGAAGTCTTTCTTGATAGAGAAGAATTTAAAGAAGGCGTAAAGGCTTTTATAGAAAAAAGGAAGCCTGACTTCAAGTCGATAAAGACTTAGTTTCTTAAGACATTGAATTCAATTGATATTAATTCCGACTTAGGCGAATTTCGGAATGAAAAACAATTAACTAATGAGCTTAATATTTTAAATTACATTAGTTCATGCAGTATTGCCTGCGGCGGTCACGCAGGAGATTTCAATAGCATCAAAACTATCATTGAAGCTTGTAAGGAACATAGCATAGCTATAGGTCCTCACCCTTCTTATCCAGATAAAGAGGGTTTTGGTCGCAGAATGATAGATATAGAGTCTAAAGATTTAGAAAATTCTATTAGAGACCAGATCAATCTCTTTTTAAAAGTTGCTGACTCTTTATCGATGCCAGTGCGTCATGTAAAACTGCATGGTCGACTTTACAATGAAGTATCAAAAAGTGAGGTACTAAGCAGCTTGTTCATCAATTTAATCGATTCTTTTAAATGTGATCTTTCTGTAATAGGACCAGCTAAATCTTTATTAGGTCAAATGTTAGAAGATGAAGGTATTTCTTTCATTCCTGAAGCTTTCATCGATCGTACTTATAAAGAAGATTTAACACTCGTTGATAGAAGTGAAGAAGGGTCTGTATTAATTTCAGTGGAAGAGCAAATTAACCAAGCACGAAGTATAGTTTGTGATGAGAAGATCATGAGCAATAATAATAAAATTCTTAATCTCAAAGCTGAAACTCTTTGTATACACGGAGACAGTCCAAATTCTTTGGAAGTAGCTGAAGCTTTAACGAATATGTTAAAAAAAGAAAAAATTAAAATTCAATCAAATTGAAAAGTGTCGATTTATCTAGTATTTCTGAATTTTCAGAAAACATCTTATTAATAAAACTAAATCAAGAATCTCCATATTCCAACAATTCATCTTTTTTTCTTGCTCTTTCAGCTTTCCTAAGGGAAGAATCTCATTGGATTGAGGTCGTCGCTGCTGAAGAATCTATAGCCGTTAAATACAATGATATAAAAATTTCGACTTCTAAGGCCAAAGACTTAATCCTCTCCACAATCAAAGGTTTTAACTATAAAGAGGAATCTAAGACAGAAATACTTCTGCATGTACCCGTTTATTATTCTGATGAATTTGGACTAGATATAGAGAAAATCACAAAAACCCAGTCCGTGACATACGAGGAACTAATAAATCTCCATTCAAATATTAAATACGAAGTAAAGATGATTGGGTTTAACCCTGGATTTGCTTATCTCGGAGATTTACACGAAAAACTACGAATACCCAGATTGTCTAAACCTAGAATTAATCTTCTGCCTGGATCAGTTGGCATCGCAGAAAATAGAACAGGAATTTATCCTTTTGGCGGTCCAGGTGGTTGGAGCATTATAGGCAGAACACCGATGAAACTATTTGATAACAATAATAAAAATCCATTCGTAATAAACCCAGGAATGCGAGTTAAATTTGATCCGATTAACAAAAAAGAATTTGAAAGTTTCAACTATTAGGATTGTATGAGTATTGAGATAATTTCGTCAGGATTGCAAACTACTATTCAAGACCTAGGTAGAAAGGGTTGGCGACACATGGGTGTCCCTGAATCGGGAGGGGCAGATAAGCCCTCTTTAAAATTAGCCAACTTTCTACTAAACAAAGCTCTTAATTCTCCAGTCTTAGAATGCACCTTGACGGGACCTTCCCTTAAATTTTTTAGATCCTATTCTTTAGTTATAACTGGAGCAGATATGAATCCTAAGATTAACAATAAAGAGATAAAGATGAATAAGGTTATTGATGTAAAGCCTAATGATATTCTTTCATTGGATAATTGTTCCAAAGGATGTAGAGCTTATATTGCTTTGTCAGAAGATATCTTAGCTGAAGATTTCTTGGGAAGTGTTTCAACGTATTTACCAGCAAAATTAGGAGGCATTAATGGTCTTGCACTGACAGAAGGTACATTAATTGAAACCAAATCTTGTGAATCTGAAGTTTTCAGTCTTACAAATAAAGACTTTAAATTAAATAATCCTTTTCAAAATGAATGGAAATTAAGAGTAATAGAAGGTCCCGAGTATGATTTTGTTAAAAACGCTTCCAAAGAAAAGATTTTTTCTTCGATTTTTTCTGTCTCAAATGATTCAAACAGAATGGGGAATAGGCTTATCGGAGAGGGTATAGAATTATCTAATCACGATCAAATGGTTAGCTGTCCTATGAGCATAGGAACTATCCAGTGCCCTAAAAATGGATCACCAATAATTCTAGGGTGTGATTCTCAAACACTTGGAGGTTACCCTAGAGTATTACAAATAGCTGCTGTTGACTTACATCTGATTGGGCAACTTAGACCCAATGACAATATTTTCTTCGAAAAAATAAGTATCGACCATGCTCGTGAAGAATTTAAAAAACAAAATTCTTTATCCGCTTTTTAGTTTCTTTTAAAAAATAATAAATTTTAAGAATGACTAGAACCGTCTATCCACTGAATTTCTTTTTCTTCAGGTATCTCAATTGCTTCCAAACAACCTAAGTTAACTGAGTACTGAGTGGCATCCCTCCTCCTTTGGTGATGAGTGTAAACACCACAAATTTTACAAAAGAAATGCTCAGCTATTTTCTTATTCCATTTATAAGAATTTAAAAACTCACCTCCTTGGATGAGGGTGAACTTTTCCTTTGGGAGAGGCTTCATGATGATGCCTTTTTTAATACATAAAGAACAATCACACCTATATATGTCTTTAAAAAAATCTCCTTCGCTAACTTTAATAAGGAACTCTACTTTTCCACAATGACAAGAACCCTTCATAAAATTTAGTTTGATAAAGCTTCTAAACAATCCCAATCTAAACCGGTCATTTGACCGTTGGGATTAACAGGCTGAATGCAAACATGGTCCGCACCTGCATCAAAGTGAGCGCTTATTCTTTCTCTAATGGCTGCTTCTGTACCCCAAGCAAAAGTGGTATCTATAAATTTGTCATTCAGCGAATCTATATCTTCTTCAGCTAAACCCATCCTAATCCAATTATTTCTATAGTTAGGTAGACCCTTATAAATAGCAGCAGTCTGTTTTGCAGTTTCTCTTGCCTTTGTTGGATCCTTTTCTAAGATTACTTTCTGTTCAACGCACAGCCATGAATCCTTTCCTAGTTTCTCTCTTGCCATAGCCGTGTGCTCTGGAGAAGTAAAATAAGGGTGGGCGCCTTGTGTCATCTCAGACGCTAGTTCTAGCATTTTAGGACCCAGGGCGGCTATTACTGTAGGCGGTTCTTCTTCATGAGAAAGCGCCGTATACGGTGCTGCTTTCATACCTTCTAAATAGGTCCTCATAGTCTTCACAGGAGGTCCATAATTCAAACCTCTTACCCCTTCAACCAACGGCTTGTGAGAGACACCTAGCCCTAATAAGAAACGATTATTTGATTGTTCACAGAGAGATTTTTGGGCCGCTAGAGTAACACCAGGTTCCCGGTGATAAATATTTGCAATCCCAGTTGCAACATTGAGTTCTTTTGTATTTGAAAGAAGCCAAGAACTTAGGACCATAGGGTTTTTTCCTGTGGTCTCAGGAATCCATAAAGTTGAATAACCTAATGATTCTATCCTCTGAGCAGTATTTGCTGCTTCTTTTGAAGACATGGCATCAAAAAAATACCAAACTCCTAATTTTCCTAATTTCATATTAATCCTTAAAACATTAAAATTTAGATATGGGCTGCTTGTCCCCCATCGACTTCAATGGAGGTTCCATTGATATAAGAAGCTGCATTAGAGCAAAGAAAAACAATTAAAGACGCAACTTCTTCAGAAGTACCATATCTGCCGACTGGAACTCCTTTTCCATTATTCTCTATAACTTTCTCAGCCGTACTCCCAACTGCCTCTGCTATTTCATTAGCAGCTCTTTCCCACATGGCCGTGTGGATAAGTCCTGGAAGAATGGAGTTAATCAAGACACCGTCACGTCCATATTTCT
>DTSY01000074.1 GCA_012965075.1 Gammaproteobacteria bacterium
ACCTTCTTCTTCATCATACGTGAAACCACATACTATGCATTCCCACTTTTTCATTAATTCACATCTTTGCTTGGTAATAAAATGCGACATTCTAACTCAACTTTCTTAGCAACCTAGACTAAAGTACACCTTCTTTAGTACTTAAAACAGAAATGCAGGAATGACTGGTAAGTTAATCGGATTGGGAAAACTCATGCGACTAGAAAAACCCATTGGGACTTTTCTTCTCCTTTGGCCCACCCTAAGTGCCTTCATGATTTTAAAAGACGGCTCCCCCACCCCTGTACTAGTAATCATTTTTTGTATCGGAACCTTTTTAATGCGTTCAGCAGGATGTGTTATTAATGATTTTTTTGATAGAGATTTTGATGGAAAAGTTGAAAGAACCAAAAATAGACCATTAGTTACAGGCCAGGTAAAGGGGTTTGAAGCTATAACTCTCTTTTTTATTTTAGTAAGTCTTTCTGCTTCTCTTCTATTTTGGACCAATAAACTTACTGTAATAATTGCCTGCATAGGTTTAATAATCACTGTCATATATCCACTCACCAAAAGGTTCTTTGAGCTCCCCCAAGTTTTTTTAGGGTTAGCTTTTTCTTGGGGAATATTAATGGTTTCGGCCGCAGAGTTAGATAAAATTTCTTCTACATCCTTAATTATATTTTCAGCATGTTTCTTTTGGATAATGGCTTATGACACTGCTTATGCTATGAGTGACAGAGAGGGCGATTTATCCATAGGCCTTAAGTCTTCTGCAATAACTTTTGGAAAATACTCTCAAAAGTTAATCATTACATTCCATTTAATATCTCTTTGTCTTTGGTCTTTTTCTGGTTTTGTGGAGAAAATAAACCCAATTTTTTATGCAAGCATCATTATCTGTCTTGTGCTAGTTTTTTTTCAATTCTCCTTGATCAGGGACGAAAACCCAGAGAAATGTTTTATAGCTTTTAAAAGAAATAATTGGATAGGCATCTCAATTTTATTAGGAACAATTTTTTCTTCAATTTTATAAATAAAAAAAACACTACAACCGGAAATGAAAATACACTTTATTGAATCCATTAAAAATATTGATGAGACAACATGGAATAACTTAGTCGATTCAGACTATCCTTTCATGAAACACTCCTTCTTACTGTCTTTAGAAGAAAGCAAGTGTGTAGGAGAAGGAACTGGCTGGTACACCTTTCACCTGGTGGTAAAAGAAGAAGAAGATGTAATTGCCTTAATGCCAATGTATATAAAAACAGATTCGCATGGAGAATTTATTTTTGATTGGTCTTGGGCGGACGCATTCTATAGGAATGGCTTGGATTATTACCCCAAACTTGTAAGTGCAATTCCCTTTACCCCTGCGTCAGGACCAAGGCTTTGTGTGCTGGATGAAAGTAAAAGGACTCATATAAGCTCTCTCATTAAAGAAGGAATAGAAGAGATTTCCATTGAGCTTGGAATTTCTAGTGCCCATATTCTTTTACCTGAAAAGAAGGAGCTTACTCCTTATGTTGATTCCGGATTTAGTACGAGAACTAGCTATTCATTTCATTGGTTCAACAATAACTACTCTGACTTTGATGATTTTCTTAAGGAGCTGACTTCAAGGCAAAGAAAAAATTTAAGGAAGGAAAGATCTAAGATTTTTGATCAAAATATTCATATGGAAAGAATCCCAGGAGAAGATATAACCGAGGAACTTTGGGAAAGTTTCTTTAAATTTTATCAAATCACTTATTTAAAACGGGGTATGCAAGCTTATTTAAATTTAGATTTCTTTCACAAAATTTCTGAAAGACTTCCTGAATCATTATTATTAGTTATAGCCAAAGAGGCTAAGACAAAAGGTCATTTAGCGGGCGCCTTAAACTTTTGTGACTCTAAAAATCTTTATGGAAGATATTGGGGTTGTCTTGAAGAATACGATTCGCTACATTTTGAAAGTTGTTACTACCAGGGAATAGAACACTGTATAGAAATGAAGCTAAATAAATTTGACCCAGGGGTGCAAGGAGAGCACAAAATTAAGAGAGGATTTCTGCCTGTTGAAACTTTTTCATCTCACTGGATAAAAGATGACAGATTTAAGAAAGCTATAGATGATTTCTTAATTAGAGAAAGAGAACACATCTTAGAATATAACGAAAGATGTAAGTCCCTATTACCTTTTAAAAGCTCGGTAACAAATAAGTTGTACTCTGATGAATCAAGAATTAAACATTAATTCTCTTAAAGAGGGAGTTCAGTATTTATGCGAGAAAGACCCTCACTTAAGGAAGATAGTTAAAAAAAGACAAGGCCAAATAAATTTATTTAAAAGACCTTCAGGATTTAATGGGTTAATAAATCTTATTGTGGAGCAACAACTTTCGGTTGCTTCTGCTAAAGCTATCTTTGGAAGGCTAAAAAAATCTATAGCTCCATTCTCTGCTAAACAATTCCTTCAAACTGAAATTGAAGTGTTTAGAGCAGCAGGTCTAAGTTACCAAAAAATTAACTACTGCACTGGAATTGCTGAAGCATGCTTATCAAAGAAAATTGACTTTTCCTCTCTAGAGCAAATGTCTAATGAAGAAATAGTAAATGAATTAACTAAGTTTAAAGGAATAGGAGAGTGGACTGCTCAATGCTACCTTCTTGGCTGCATGTCTCGAAAGGATGCCTGGCCTTCTTCGGACTTAGGATTACAGGTTGCAATTCAAAGGCTAAAGGGCTTAAGAACAAGACCACAAAAGTTGACAACTGAAGAAATTGCTAAACCTTGGAAGCCTTTTAGGTCTGTAGCTGCGTTAATATTGTGGTCTTCTTATGACTAATCAAAATAACTTAGGAGTGACATTAAGAAAAAAGCCAAAGACTAATCTTAAGGGTCTTCTATTGTTGTATGAAAAGAACTACATGAAGATAAAAGAAATCATTCCTAGCTATCAAGACAATCTTAATATTTCTTATCTTCTTCCAGAAGGAAGCAATAACTCTAAAGTAACCCTGGAGTTTATTAGAGAATCTAAACATACCTCTACTCTAGTAATCAAACAATCAGAATTTTCGAATAAGAAATTAACTTCCATGAAAATAATTGTAGCTATTTATCATGATTTTAAAATGGCAGAAGTAAGAAAATTCAATGGGAAACAATTATTTTGGGCTAGAAATAGATATCCCAATAAGAATATGTTTCATAAAGATGAAAAATTCCAATGGAATAAGTTTTTATCTGAATGGTTAGTTTTTTCTAAGAAGCAAGGTTTAGCACAAATATTAAAGTCATTCTATGCACTTAGATAGTGCATATGCTTATTTTTAGTGCATATTGCACTATAATTCTCAATTTATAGCCCTGTATTAGGACTTTTTTATGATATTATTCAAATTCATTTTCACGTACGGAGAATATTAAAATGTCAGAAATAAAAATTTATGAATATATTTGGCTTGATGGTTATCAGCCAGAACCTTCTATTAGAAGTAAAATTAAAACTACAAGAGATGACTTACCTCCAGAATGGGCGTTCGATGGTTCATCAACACAGCAAGCTGAAGGGGGAAACTCAGATTGTTTATTGCTTCCAGTACAGACTTATGACTGTCCATTGTTTTCAGATTATCTTGTAATGTGTGAAGTAGAAACAGGCGAACACGAAACTCACCCTTCAAACACCAGAGCTGCTGCTGCAAAAGTATTGACGGATGAATGGTGGTTTGGATTTGAGCAGGAATACTTCTTTACCAATAAAGATGGCAGTCCTCTGGGTTGGGAAGATGGGACTCCAAGACCTCAGGGTGACTATTACTGTGGTGTTGGATCAAACAATGTACAAGGAAGAGAGATTTCAGAGGCACACTTAGAAGCTTGTCTCGATGCCGGTATTGAACTTTCAGGAACAAATGCTGAGGTAGCTTTGGGCCAGTGGGAATATCAATGTTTTGGTAAGGGTGTCAAAGCTGGAGATGATCTGTGGATTAGTAGGTACTTACTACATAAAATTGCAGAAGACTTTGGTGTTTGCATCAATCTTCACCCCAAGCCTAAATCTGGAGACTGGAATGGATCTGGGATGCACGCAAATTTTTCTAATGAAGAAATGAGAACGAATGGTTCAGAAGATCTATTCAAATCTTTATGTGAAAAACTCGGAGAAGTTCATGAAGAAGGTATTGCATGCTATGGTTCTGACAATGATATGAGGCTAACTGGTCTTCATGAAACCCAAAACATTACAGAATTTTCTTATGGTGTAAGCGATAGAGGGGCGAGTATTCGTATACCAATATTTACACTCGAGCATGATTGGAATGGATATTTAGAAGATAGAAGACCTGCTTCAAATGCGGATCCATACAAAATCATCACACATATAGTCGGAACTTTAACTTAAATGTTTTTTAAAAATATAAAATTTAAGTTGAATTGCTCCTTTAAAGAGTAAAACGAAGAGGGATTCCCCTCTTCTTTTTGCCCACTCAAAGGGTTCATGGAAAAATCTATTAGAAATTACCTCGATGAACTAAACACCGCGGTCCTTCTGTTGGATAACTCTTTAAAGATTAAATACTTAAATTCTTCTGCTCAATCAATATTGGACACCAGTCTTAAAGCTTCTAAAAATAAAGAGCTGAGGGAATTATTTTTTGAAGAATCAGAAAACTTCGATAACTTTTTGAGTAGCTTGAATAATAAGAGAGATTTTGCAAAGGCAGACGCTCTTTTATTTATAAAAGGTGGGAAGAAACTACTTTGTGATTACCACATCCAATCTTTTTCGGATAAGTTGATTGGAGAAGGTTTTATTTTTGAAATAATAAATAAGCATTACTCTCATGAAATTCGTGAACGACTTAGATTTCAAGCCAATCAAGAGGTTACCTCGGCCTTCATAAGGGGACTTGCTCATGAGATTAAAAACCCCTTGAGTGGGATAAGAGGTGCCGCTCAGCTATTAAGTCAAAAACTCCCACAAGAACATCTAAATGAATATACGGACATAATAATAAGCCAAACAGATAGGCTTACTTCATTAGTAAATAATATTTTGGGTCCAAATAGAAAACCTACTTTTGAACTTCAAAATATTCACATCCCTTTGGAAAATGTCATAAATTTATTACATCAGAGCCTAAGTGAAAGTGGGATTGATTTGATCAAGGACTACGATCCAAGCATCCCAGAAATTTCCATAGATATATATCTATTAGAACAAAGTATTCTAAACCTTGTTAACAATGCCAAAGAATCTCTTGAGGAAGGAGAGGTCTTTTCTCCAGAGATACGAATTGTTACACGAGTTTTACACCAAGAATTCTTGGGACAAACTCAACACAAAGCCGTTTGTAGAATTTCGGTAACGGATAATGGGCCTGGCATACCTAAGGATCTAAAGGATTCACTTTTTTTTCCTATGATATCTTCAAAAGATACAGGGTCAGGCTTAGGCCTTTCTATTACACAAGGAATTATCTCGCAACATAAAGGAATTATTGAGTACGAAAGCGAACCAGGTAAAACCGAATTTAGTATTCTTATTCCTATTGAGCACCAGATCAATGATCAAGAACTTAGGAGAGCTAATGTCTAAGAGGAATTTAGTTTGGGTAGTTGATGATGACGAATCAATAAGGTGGGTTCTAGAAAAATGCCTTTCTGAAAGCGGTTTGAAGGTAGAGACATTTGAATCAGCTCATCAAGTAATAAAAAAATTAGAGAAAGAATCTCCAGGGGCAATATTAACTGACATAAAAATGCCTGGAACAAGTGGGTTAGCTCTTTTGGACCAAGTAAAAGAAATTAGACCCGATATACCAGTCATAATAATGACAGCCCACTCTGATCTAGAAAGTGCAGTAGAATCTTATGAACATGGAGCCTGGGAGTACCTTCCTAAGCCCTTTGATATAGATGAAGCAACACGAATTGTTAAACGGGCCATTACTCCTGATGAAGGGAAAGAAGAGGAAATAGATAATCAACCTAAGGCAGAAATAATTGGAGAAGCTCCTGCAATGCAAGAAGTCTTTAGGGCCATAGGAAAATTATCAAATTCAAATTCTACTGTGCTTTTGGTTGGACAATCAGGTACAGGAAAAGAGTTAGTAGCCCAAGCCTTATTCCAACACAGCCCAAGAAAGGAAAAAGCTTTCATAGCCCTGAATATGGCTGACATACCTAAAGAATTACTAGAGGCTGAGTTATTTGGTCATGAAAAAGGGGCTTTTACTGGAGCAGATGAAAGAAGAATAGGCAGATTTGAACAAGCTAATGAGGGCACCCTTTTCCTTGATGAGATTGGTGATATGCCTATTGAAACTCAAACTAGACTATTAAGAGTACTTTCCAATGGAGAATTTTACAGGGTTGGGGGCAGAAAGCCTGTAAAGGTGGATGTAAGAATAATAGCTGCTACCCATCAAAGATTGGAGGACCAGGTAGAAAAGGGGGTTTTTAGAGAGGATCTTTTTCATCGCTTAAATGTAATAAAAATTTCTTTACCAAACCTCAGTGAAAGAAGAGAAGACATTCCTGCCCTCAGCAAGCACTTTCTAAAATTTAGTGCATTAGAATTGAATGAAGAGGCTAAATTTTTATCAGAAGAAGTTGAAGATTATTTGTCTAGATTATCTTGGCCAGGGAACGTAAGGCAGTTAGAAAATGCCTGTAGGTGGTTGACTGTTATGGCTCCTTCAAGACAGATTAAATTAGAGGATTTACCAGCTGATTTGAAAAGTGAAAGTACTGAATCTAAAGCAGAGTGGACAGGAATATTAAAGTCTTGGGCTGAAGACTCCTTGGCAAAGGGAGAAACTGAGTTGTTGGATGTAGCTTTACCAGAATTTGAAAAAACCATGATAAAAGCAGCCTTAGACAAAACCATGGGTAAAAAGAATGAAGCCGCTAAGCTGTTAGGATGGGGAAGAAATACCCTAACTAGAAAAATTAAAGATTTGGGTATGACCTAAAAAATTCTATTTAGAAAGAGGCATTCCATTGCCTTCCCAGGTCATCATACCCCCACTGACAACATTAACATCGAGGTAACCTGCTTTTATAAGAGAGACTCCCAATTTTTTTGAAGCGACTCCAGTTTTGCAAACAAGAATTACTGGAGTCTCTTTAGAATGCCTTTTGGTAGTTAAATGTTGTTCTAACTTGTCCACTTGAACATTTATTGAACCGGCGATATGACCAGAAGAGAATTCCTGAGAAGGTCTAAGATCAACGACCAAAGCCTCTTCCTTATTAATCTTTCTTGTGGCTTCACTGGGGCTTAATTTTTTCCCCCCTTTTCTCCCCTCATAAATAATTAAGGCTATGAGACTTAACAATAACAGGGTTACTGCGATGAAGTTTTGAGAAATGAAAAGAAAGAATGTATTCATTTTGGATCGTGATTATATAGGTTCGTGAGTTAGAATAGTTTCTTTCTAAGGATTAATTTCGGAAATTAATACATTATCAATGGCATCTCTAGTTCTTGTTAGGCACGGTCAGAGTCAGTGGAATGAAAAAAACCTATTTACTGGCTGGAAGGACCCTGACTTGACAGAAAAAGGAGAAAAGGAAGCCGTAGAAGCGGGGTTAGCCCTGAAAGAATCTGGTTATAAATTCGACATTATGTTTACTTCAGTATTGTTAAGAGCTAAAAGAACAGGAAAGCTGATTCTTGAACAAATGGGTCAAGAAGATCTAAAAACTTTTGAGAATGAAGCCTTAAATGAGAGAAATTACGGAGACCTTGCAGGTTTAAATAAAGATGATGCAAGGAAGAAATGGGGGGAAGATCAAGTTCATAAGTGGCGAAGATCATTTGATATTGCTCCCCCGGGTGGAGAAAGTTTAAAGATGACAGCTGAGAGAGTTTTGCCTTACTTTGAAGAAACAATTTTGCCTTTGCTAAAAGAAAAGTCAGATATCTTAGTAGCAGCACACGGAAATTCTTTACGTGCATTGGTTATGCAACTGGATAAACTTAATTCGGATGAGGTAGTGAAGCTTGAAATTCCAACCGGAATGCCTATTTGTTATTCAATCAACGAACACGGTCAAGTTAAAAATAAAGTCTTGATGAAAACCTAGACTTTTCATTCCGTGATAACGGATAAGACTGACCTTATCTAAAAACCTCATATAAAATCTAGTTTGAATGAAAGAATTTAACACCAGACTAATCCGTTGGCATGAAACCAGCGGGAGAAAAGATCTGCCCTGGCAAAAAAGAAAGACGCCTTACAGAGTTTGGATATCAGAAATAATGTTGCAACAAACTCAAGTCAGCACTGCTGTTCCCTATTTTGAAAGATTCGTCAAAGAGATTCCTGATGTAAAGAGTCTCTCTGAAGCTAGCCTAGATCTGGTACTAAGCCTTTGGTCGGGTCTAGGTTACTACGCAAGAGCCAGGAACCTTCATAAATCAGCCAAAATAATTTGCCTTGATCACGGCGGGAAAATTCCAAGTACAGCGGATGAATTAATGGCACTACCTGGCATAGGTAGATCAACTGCTGGAGCTATTCTTGCATTGGGTTTCAACAAGAAAGCACCTATTTTAGATGGCAATGTTAAAAGAGTATTAGCAAGACATTTTAAAATTGAGGGCAAGCTCGAAACTTCTTCAAAAATAAAAGAACTATGGCAGATTTCGGAAGGCCTGTTACCAGACAACAAGATAGAAGTTTATACACAAGCCATAATGGACCTAGGTGCTACCGTATGCATCAAGTCCAATCCAGTTTGTAACCTTTGTCCCCTTAACCAAGATTGTTTAGCACTAAAAGAAGGCTTGGTTACAGCTTTGCCTTCAAAAAATAAACCTAAATCGAAACCGACTAAAAAAGTCGTTTGGCTTTTACCTCAAGGCCCATCTGGAGAAGTATTATTGGAAAAAAGGAAACCCCAAGGGATTTGGGGTGGTCTCTGGTCATTTATAGAAGCTGAGAAGAAAAAAGAGCTAGAATTGGAACTAACTAAAAGATTTAAGACAGATTGTTTGAATATAAAAAAACTTAATAAGGTTAAACATAGCTTTAGTCACTACAATTTAGAAGCCATTCCTTATTTGGCAAAACTCAAGAGTAACAAGAAATATAAAAATTCTGTTTGGGTTGATTACAAGAATGTAGGATCATTAGGCCTACCAGCACCGATAAAAAAAACCATAAATCAAATAACAAGGCCATGACGAGAACAGTAAACTGCAGAAAATATAAAAAAGAGTTACCCGGCTTAGATCAACCTCCCTACCCTGGATCGAAAGGACAAGAAATATATGACAATGTCTCAAAACAGGCCTGGGAAGAATGGTTAAACCATCAAAAAATGCTTATTAATGAAGGCCAGATTAACCTCACGGATAAAGAATCAAGGAAATGGTTAAATGAACAAATGGATTTATTTCTTTCGGGAGAGGATTACGCAAGACCTGAAGGCTATACTCCTCCAAAAGAATAGTAGCTTCTTTAAGGCTGTATATTTGTATACAATCCTCCAATCTTCTATGCCCAGATAGCTCAGTCGGTAGAGCAAAGGACTGAAAATCCTTGTGTCGGTAGTTCGATTCTACCTCTGGGCACCACTCTCAAGACTCCTTTTATTTCATAAAGCGAGTTTACAACCGAATTCTTCACCAACTTTTTTAAAGCCTAACATCAAATTAATT
>DTSY01000075.1 GCA_012965075.1 Gammaproteobacteria bacterium
CGGGCCACTTGGGCACATCCCAGCCACCCTTTGCTTTGGCATTTTCAAACCATCTGGTACGCCACGAAAAATAATCCTCCCCATTGTCCATTTGATTGGCATGAAAAAATTCATTTACTTCTGTCTTAAAAGCTAAATCTTCAGTACTGAGTTCGATGTCCATAATATTTACTCTATAAAATAAGAAACTAGATACTAATAGCTTTTAGCAAATTATGCCATTATCAAATTAATGAAAAAGGTTGTTGATTGGGCTGTATGTTCCCATAATTGACCCATTGAATTTCTTTATAAAAAGAACTAATGAGTAAAGAAGCAAGAAAAAGATGTGTGGTTGTTATGTATGACACATTATGTCGTCATTTCATTCCTACTTATGGCAATGAATGGGTTAAGGCGCCCAACTTTGAGAGACTAGCTAAAAGATCAGTGCAATTCCAAAACTTTTATGTTGGTTCAATGCCTTGTATGCCTGCCAGAAGAGAAATGCATACTGGAAGATATAATTTTTTACATAGATCTTGGGGGCCTTTAGAGCCATTTGATGATTCCATGCCTTCTATTCTTAACAGGAACGGAGTCCACTCTCACAAGGTCACAGATCACCTTCATTACTGGGAAGATGGAGGAGCAACTTATCACCAAAGATACACAACCTTTGATTTAGTAAGAGGACAAGAAGGGGACAAGTGGATAGGCGACGTTGAAAAATTTAGGGACCCAAATTTTGGGTCAGATCGATGGCCTGAACAGCAAAGATTGAGATTTCAGAAACAAGACAACATAAATCGTGAGCATATGGACAGAGTGGAACTTCAACCTCAATACAAGACTTTTGATCTTGGTCTTGAATTCATTAATAGAAATAAGGACGCGGATAATTGGTATCTTCAGATAGAAACATTTGATCCCCATGAACCATTTTTTACTCAAGAAGAATTTCAAAAATTATATCCTCACGAATACGATGGCCCACCTTTTGATTGGCCTCCTTACAGGGAAGTAAGAGAAGACGAGCAAACGGTAGGTCATATAAGGTATATGTATGCTTCCCTTATAACCTTTTGTGACCAACAACTTGGAAGGGTCTTAGATGCTTTCGACGAGCATAACTTATGGGAAGATACCATGCTGATAGTTAATACCGATCATGGATTTTTAATGGGTGAACATGATTGGTGGGCAAAAGTGGTAACTCCTTTTTTTCAAGAAATAGCTCACATACCTTTTTGGGCTTACGACCCTCGTAATCCTGAAAACATTAATCAAGAAAGGAATGCTTTGGTTCAGACCATAGATTTGGCACCCACCATCTTAGATTTTTTTGATATATCTTTAACCGAAGACATGCAAGGAAAACCAATATTTGATTCCATGACTGAAGACAAAGAAATACGTAAAGCTTCTCTTTACGGTGTTATGGGAGGTCAGGTGAATGTTACCGACGGCCAATACGTATACATGAGAGCTAATACCACAGAAGACAACACCCCTCTTTTTGATTACACCTTAATGCCAACACACATGAAAAAACGGTTTTCTCCTCGTGAACTACAAGAATGGGAGAGGGTAGAAGGTTTTGGATTTATGAAAGGCTGTAAAGTCATGCAGATACCTACTAGAACTCCTCCTGTTTTCTATTCTAAAGATAACCCCATGGGAAAGGGAAGAACCGCAACCTTATTATTCGACGTACAAGCCGATCCCGGGCAAACAAAGCCTTTGGATGATCAAGAGATTGAAATCCATATGATTAAATTGATGATAAGAGAGATGGCTAGAAACGAATGTCCTTCTGAACAATATGTACGTTTAGGTTTACCAGAAGCTGTCAGGTTAGGTAAGGGGCATGGAGATGATGTTATAGAAATGCCCTCGGATAAGAAGATAAAAGAAGCTTGTGTCTTAAAAAAACCACAAGGCATTGAATCAGCTGATCACGGAGCAGAAGGGTTTCCTAAAATGCCCTTTCAAAAAGTTGCTTGGGAAGGAGAAAAAACACTCGACTCTCCAACTTTTCCAGATAATCTTAAATTGAGACCAGGTTATCTTTTTAGTCAGACGAAAGAACCTCCAGAAAAAACTTGAAGTTAAAATTATTTTGAAATGAAACAAAACCAAGATAAAGTTGGTAAAGATAATTAACATGAAGATCTTAAAAATAATTTCGATTGGCCTAGTAGTTGTTTACATAGGTTTAGTTGTTTTGTTCGAATCTTGGTTAGGCTATTCACAACCTTCAAATCAAAACTCTTTAGTAATCACTACTTTCGATGATCAGG
>DTSY01000076.1 GCA_012965075.1 Gammaproteobacteria bacterium
TCTGTAGCTCAGTTGGTTTAGAGCGCACCCCTGATAAGGGTGAGGTCGGAAGTTCGAGTCTTCCCAGACCCACCAAGTTTTCTTAAGAAAAAGTTGTGAATTTTTGTAGGTGATAGTCCGCATTTCCAAACGTTGCATCAATAACTAACAAGCGCTTGAAGTAATGGCCGATTCTAAGTTCTTCTGTCATCCCCATTCCGCCATGGAGTTGAACAGCATTTTCAGCGATAAACATTCCGGACTTTCCAATTAAATGCATGAGTGCGTGGATGGTTCTCTGTGCGGCTTCTGGGTCTTGAATGGTTTCCATTGTTGCACGGTACAACAGCGACTTACACTGCTCATATTCCATAAACATATCAACCATGCGATGTTGCAGAACCTGAAATTCAGACAAAGGATGATCAAACTGTTCTCTTTGTTGCGTGTAGTCCACCGTATCTTTATATAAGACTTCCATGGCACCAACCGCTTCTGCACTTAATGCAAGCATTGCATCGTTGGCAACTGCCTGCAATATGCTGAAGCCCTGATCAACTTCACCCAGAATTCTGTCTGGACCTACACTTACATTCTCTAAGGTAATTTCAGAAGCCCTTAGTCCATCCACAGTGGGAAAGTTATCTCGGGATAAGCCTTCTGCATCAGCGTCTATCAAAAATAAAGTGATACCTTGTGGGCCAACTTGGCCACTACTAGTACGTGCCGAGACAACTATTTTATCCGCAGTCTCAGCGTTTTGTACCATGGATTTCTGACCATTTAAAATAAAATTTTCTCCTTCTTTTCGAGCCGAGGTCATGACATCGTCTAAGTCAAACCTACTTTGTTCTTCTGCGTAAGCAAAAGCTAATTGCAAGGTGCCTTCAATAACTTGAGGCAAGATTTCACTCTTTAAAGCATCGGTGCCTCCTCTCTTCAAAGCGCCGCCGCCCATGATGATACTAGCTAGATAAGGTTCAAGAACTAAGCCGCGACCGAACTGTTCCATAACTACGAGAACATCTATTTGATTGCCTCCAAAGCCACCATCTTCTTCTTCAAAAGGTAAGCCCAACCAACCCAGTTCTGCCATAGAGTGCCAGTTCTCGGTACTAAAACCTGGGCTATTGGAACTCAAAGCTACTCGACTATTTAGGTCATAATTATCTTCTACAAAGCGCTCAACACTCTGTTGAATCATTCGTTGTTCTTCTGAAAGTTCAAAATTCATTTTGTTGAACTTTTAGTAAGCCCTAGAACATTTTTAGCAATAACATCCCGTTGAACTTCACTGGCACCACCGTAAATAGTGTAGGCTCGACTCGCTAGATATCCTGCTGTACCACTTTTAGCAAATGGTAAACCGACTGATTGGTCTCCCCAAGCTGGAGAATAAATTCCGCTAGCCTCCACCTTTAATTTTTGGATTCTTTGTTGTATTTCAGTTCCTTTCAGTTTCAATATAGAAGATTCTGGGCCTAATTCAGCACCAGCAGATGCGCTGGCAAGACATCGAAGTTCAGTATATTCACTCGCCATTAGGTCAATCTCTAATTCTGCGATTTTTGCTTTATAACCAGGATCATCCATGAGGGTACCATTGCCTTTTTTTACTGACTGGGCATCTTCTTTAAGGCTTTCAAGGGCTACCAAAGATCTAGATAAACCAGCTAGTCCTGTTCTTTCGTGTTGAAGTAATCCTTTAGCGTAGGTCCAACCTTTACCTTCTTCTCCAATACGGTTTTCGACGGGAACTTTTACGTCCGTAAAGTGAACAGTGTTTACACTATGGGCTCCCCCTAAAGTAATAATAGGTTTTACCTCTATACCTTTTTGTTTCATGGGAAAAAGAAGAAAGGTGATACCCTTTTGCTTGATTCCACTATCATCAGTTCGGGTTAAACAAAAAATCCAGTCTGCTATTTGAGCTGCACTGGTCCATATTTTTGATCCATTAACAGTGTAATAAGTACCATCCTCCGATAATTCTGCTTTTGTTTTCAAGTTTGCTAAATCGGAACCAGCACCAGTTTCGGAGTAACCCTGACACCAATTAACGTTTCTAGCTCTAATATCCGGAAGAAATCTATCTTGCTGTTCTTTATTTCCGTATCCCATTAGAATTGGTGCAAGCATATTGGTGCCAAAAGGAAGGTCAAAGGGCAGGGTAGCTCTGGCTGTTTCTTGCTCCCATATGTAATGTTGGGTTGGCGTCCAGCCAGGACCACCAAACTCAACGGGCCACTTGGGCACATCCCAGCCACCCTTTGCTTTGGCATTTTCAAACCATCT
>DTSY01000077.1 GCA_012965075.1 Gammaproteobacteria bacterium
AAAAGAGCACCTGAATGGAAAGGCCGATAATCAAGATAATTCTAATTACTCTTTTTTCTTTAATGGTTGGAGTAATAGAATCAAATGATGAGGTGAGTAACTTTGGTATCGTAATTCATGGAGGGGCTGGTTCTTTTTCTGATCTCGACGAGAAGGCAATTAACTCTTATGAAACTGGTATTAATGAAGCCTTATCCGCTGGATATAAAATTCTAGAACAAGGTGGTTCAAGTTTAGATGCAGTTACTGCTGCTGTAGTAATTCTGGAAGATCTGCCATTATTTAATGCGGGTAAAGGTTCTGTCTATACGGAGATGGAAACTCAAGAAATGGATTCATCAATCATGGATGGAGAAAGTGGTAAGGGAGGTGCAGTTGCTGGTGTTAGCAAAGTTAAAAATCCAGTTCTCTTAGCACGAAAAGTGATGGAGAAGACAGAACATGTAATGCTAATAAGTAGTGGAGCAGAAAAATTTGCAAAAGAAATAGGTATAGAACTAGTTGACCCTTCTTATTTTTATTCAGAGAAAAATTTAAAAAGAGTAAGGAAAAGTAAAGAGGATGAAAAACTAGGCACAGTTGGAGCCGCAGCTTTAGACCAATCAGGTAACTTAGCAGCTGCAACCTCAACGGGAGGAAGGACAAATAAAATGACAGGAAGAGTTGGTGACTCGCCAATCCTCGGCGCAGGAACTTGGGCTCAAAATGGGTTATGCGCTGTTTCTGGAACCGGACACGGGGAATATTTTATGCGCTTACTAACGGCCGCTGATGTCTGTAAGTTAATGGAATATTCTGGCCTTTCACTAGAAGAATCTACCAACTTAGTTGTGAGCAAATTAACTCAAGCTGGCGCGGAAGGTGGAATAATTTCAATAGATTCGAATGGAAATATATCTGCTAAGTTTAATACCAAAGGCATGGCCAGAGGTTATCAAACTAATCAAATTCCAAGGACCTTCAGAGTTTATAAAAAGAACTAATTAAAGCCTCTTCATTTAATAGGCAATCTAGGAAGGCATCATTTCTTCAAATCGTTCTTGTAGCCTTTGCATTCCGCTAATCCATCTATCTCTATCTGTTCCTTTTCTTTTAACGTATTCAAGAACTTCAGCATGTGGAGTAACTAAGAATCTATCTTTTTCAATTGCATCAAGCACATCTTTAGCCGCTTCTTCGGGTTCTATCATTCCGTCTATTCCTGCAACACCAGGGCCTCCTGCTGTCATAGCTGTTCTCACTGCCTGAGGGCATAAACAAGACACACCAATTCCCTTTGAGCCATAAGAAATCTTTATCCACTCTGCAAAACTTACTGCGGCGGCTTTAGTTACAGAATATCCTGCGGAACCTATTTGAGTTAATAAGCCAGCTGCAGAAGCAGTGCTCATTAAATACCCTTCACCACGTTCTAGCATTTGAGGAAGAACATTTCTTGCAGCATAAATATGTGACATAACATTTACCTCCCAGATATTCTGCCAATCTTCGGTTTTTACATCCATGAAACCATGGACTCCACCTATGCCCGCATTTGAACAAAATATATCAATACCACCAGACAGTTCATTTGCTTTATCAACGACTTTAATAATATCTGTTTCTTGTCCGACATTAGCTTCAACAGCTAGGCCATTAACATCATTTGCGGTATCTTGAGCACCTTCTAAATTCATATCCACTGCGACCACTGATTGAGCTCCAGCTTCATAAAAGGCTACTGACAATGCTTTTCCAATGCCACTGGCTGCACCAGTTACAACTACTCGCTTATTTTTTATTTGCATATTTTTTTCCTTATCCTAAACCCAGTTGCTTAATAGCATCTTCACGCATTTGCTTTTTAGCTGTTTTTCCTGAAGCAATTCTCGGTAGCTCTTCTTCTTGAAACCACATGTAAGAAGGAATTTTATATTTAGCAATTTTTCCTTCTAAGAAAGAAGATATTTCTGCTTCTGTAGCAGTATTTCCTGGGTTTAAAGCAATCCTGGTTGCTAAATTTTCTCCAAGACGTTCATCTGGAACACCAAAAACAGAAGCCTCCAAGATAGCAGGGTGCTCTGATAAAACAGCTTCAATCTCTAAACAAGCTATATTCTCCCCCCCTCTTATAACTATATCTTTTATTCTATCTTTAATATAAAGAAAGCCATCCTCATCTAAGCAGCCAATATCCCCGCTTCTAAACCAACCCTCCGAATCTAATGCTTCAGTTGTTGCTTCTTCATTTTTTAAATAGCAACGAAAATTTG